>NZ_JBPYDA010000037.1:0-617 GCF_051847375.1 Psychrobacter sp. 2Y5 | reverse complement strand
TCTCATCAGCTGCAGTACCTGAGAACTCGTTACCGTCGATATCTGCTGCTAAATTAATATCACCTGCATTGGCAAACTTCAATTCGCCAGCTACTTTCTTGGCGACAAAGTCAGCAGTGAACGCAGAAGTACCATATTCAATAGCATTACCAGGACCTACTTTACGATTGGTAGCATCACCCGTGTATTCAAACTTACCTTCTGTCGGTAGGGTCGCAGTTTTATTACCAATGACTAGAACACCGTCTACTGGAATTTGATTACCTAAAGCACTGACAGCGCCATCAATATGAGCAACACGTAACTCACCGTCATCACCAAAATCTTTATAGACTGAGGTATAAGCTAGGTCACCTTCCGCTAATACTTGGCCAGTACCTTCATAAGACTTGAAGCCATTTTCAGTGTCATTATCGTCATCACCTGATAAGGTAACGGCTACGGGGTTCTGTACAACGCCCGTTAAAACTTCATCGGCACGAGCATCTGCATCAGCAGTACTCCGGATATCAAAATCACGTGTGGTATTTGTTAGAGCACCTTGACCAAGCGCCGTTCCATCAACAGATAAATGCTGAGCGCCCGATAAGTCCGCTTCCGCTGCTGAGCTGTAGTCT
>NZ_JBPYDA010000036.1:0-646 GCF_051847375.1 Psychrobacter sp. 2Y5 | reverse complement strand
CCACAAGCACAAGCCCTATCGAATAGAAGCATCTCAATCGGTAACCTCTCAGGCAGTAAATCCTCCGCACCTGGCAACAAATCGAACATCGCTATTGGTGGCAGCGGTGATAAATCTGTCAACGGCTTTGGCGCAGGCTCACAAGTCGTTGGACGTGACAACATCGCCTTAGGCACAGAGTCCGCCTCCATCGTCAGAGGTAGATCAAACATCGGTATTGGTTCTGAAACGGGCAATAACGTAAAAGGCTCCTTTAACTCAGCCTTAGGCTTTAAAGCAGGCAGTACAGTAGATGGGGATCAAAACGTTGCCATAGGCTTTGAAGCAGGACAAAAAGTCACTACCAACAGAACCGTCTCTATTGGCGCACGAGCCAAAGCCTCAGCAGATGAATCGATTGCCATAGGAACCAATGCCAAAGCCTCAGGCCTATCTAGTGTCAGTATCGGTACGGGCAATAGCGTCGCAGCCGACAACGCCCTTGCTATCGGTAATAACGTCAGTATAGCTAAAGGCTTAGATGGTGCAGTTGGCATTGGCAACAACTCGGCAGTGACCGCCTCCACCGTAGCGAGCTTTATCCCAACTGGTGCCACTTCTGTAGTAGGAACATCCACGGGTAGCAATGTCGTCAGTGTCGGCAGCG
>NZ_JBPYDA010000035.1:0-822 GCF_051847375.1 Psychrobacter sp. 2Y5 | reverse complement strand
CAATAAAAAGGATACACTCATGGCAAAGGCCAAGTTTGAACGCAACAAGCCCCACGTCAACGTCGGCACCATTGGACACGTTGACCACGGTAAAACCACCCTAACAGCAGCTATTGCAACCGTAGCAGCCATCACCTCTGGCGGCGAAGCCAAAGACTACGCGTCTATTGATAGCGCCCCAGAAGAAAAAGCTCGCGGCATCACCATCAACACCTCACACGTAGAATATGACACCGAAACCCGTCACTACGCCCACGTTGATTGCCCAGGTCACGCTGACTACGTTAAAAACATGATCACCGGTGCCGCTCAAATGGACGGCGCAATCCTAGTCGTATCAGCAACCGACGGCCCAATGCCACAAACGCGTGAGCACATCCTGCTATCACGTCAGGTTGGCGTACCGTACATCATCGTCTTCATGAACAAATGTGACCTTGTTGACGACGAAGAACTCCTAGAACTCGTAGAAATGGAAGTTCGCGAACTGCTTAACGACTACGACTTCCCAGGTGACGACACCCCAATCGTAAAAGGCAGTGCCACCCAAGCCCTAAAAGGCGACGAAGGCAAATACGGCCAACCAGCCGTCGTAGAATTACTCAGCATCCTAGACAGCTACATCCCAGAGCCTGAGCGTGACATCGACAAAGCATTCCTAATGCCAATCGAAGACGTCTTCTCAATCTCAGGTCGTGGTACTGTCGTAACCGGCCGTGTTGAATCTGGTATCGTTCGCGTTGGCGACGAAATCGAAATCGTCGGTATCCGTGACACCCAAAAAACCACCTGTACTGGTGTCGAGATGTTCCGCAAACTGCT
>NZ_JBPYDA010000034.1:0-872 GCF_051847375.1 Psychrobacter sp. 2Y5 | reverse complement strand
TTCCCATCGCCGATATGCCCAAACCAACACACTTCAAAATCAGGATAGTTGCTACTGACAATCGCATCAATCTCTTCGATAAACTCAGGCACGTAGCTGATGAGTACCGACACGTCGTTCTTATAGGGCGTAAAGACCGAGATGGTCTCAGAGATATATTCGCGTAGCTTCCATAGCTCTGCTGCTTGCGCCAGGCTCTGACTCATCACGCCATCGACAACCCAGCCTTGCTCCATACACTGCTCAAAGATTGCCATCGCCTTATCCATAATCGGCTCATAAGGCGCTTCGAACTCTAGCAGCGTATAAAACTTGGTGCGCGATTCAAACGGCTCTTGTACTTGACCATGTGCCATAAGCTTATCTATTGCCACCTCATCAAAGAACTCAAAAGCAGTTAAATCAATCTTAGCCTGAAAGGCGGATAGTACGTTCATCACATCGTTGAAGCTGTCCATGCCTAGCACCATGACGTTTAAGTCTTGCGGGAGTCGGTCTAGCTTAATCTGCGCCTGAGTGACTAATCCTAAAGTCCCCTCGCTACCGATAAACAATTGACGCAAGTCATAACCGGTGGCGTTTTTGATCATCCCGCGATTGAGGTGCAAGATATCACCTTTGCCAGTGACTACCGTTAAGCCCATAATCCATTGGCGGGTCATACCATAGCGAATCACCTTTATGCCGCCGGCATTGGTGCCGATGTTGCCGCCCATTTGGCTCGAACCTGCCGAGGCAAAATCAACCGGATAGTACAAATCCTTAGATTCAGCGAACTGCTGCAGTTGCTCGGTGACCACACCGGCTTCGATCTCTACTAGGCGATCAGCGGGATAAAATGTGCCAATCTGATTCATCTTATCCATGCTGAC
>NZ_JBPYDA010000033.1:0-894 GCF_051847375.1 Psychrobacter sp. 2Y5 | reverse complement strand
CAGCATCTTCTTTGGCTTTATTTGCAGCAGCAGTTGAAGCAGCGGCTTGTGCTTGAGCGTCTTTTAGCGCTTTATTAGCAGCAGCGGCTTGTGCTTGCGCATCTTGTGCTGTTTGTTCAGCGGCCGTTTGCTTGTCACTCTTAGCACCATAAGTACCTTGAGCGCCATTACCTTCGTAGACACCGCCTAGGTACTGAGCATCACCACCAAAAAATCCACCTTCAGTGTTATAGCCGGCGTTGTCAGAGGCATTACCTGAAAATTGGTTACCATTAATAGCTGCTGTTAGACCAATCTTACCCGCCTTATCGAACGCCAAGTTACCTTTTAATCTCTTCGCGACAAAGTCGGCAGTAAAGGCTGATTTACCAAATTCTATGTCATTGTTTAAGCCTAGCTGACGATAGGTCGCATCGCCACTATAGTTTATTTTTCCTTCATTTGGCATATTAGCGGCTTGGGTTGCATTACCGACTACGGCAACACCATTCACTGGTAGTTTAGCTGGATCAGTTGGATTTAAAGCAAGCACTGCATTGCCATCAATGTGACCAATGCGCATGTCATCTTCATAGTCTTTATATACTGAGGTATAGGTTAAGGGTAATTTCTGGCCTAGTGCTGAAACCTCTGTACTATCATCATGGCTTTTGAAGCCGTTTGATCCGGCAACATCTTTGTCGCCTTCACCTGAGGTGGTGATTGATAATTTACCTAGTAGGCCATCACCTGCACCTGGTTCTGATTCTGAAGCAAGATCTGCTCGTGCAATGACGCTATCATCGGTTGAATCAAAGTCACGTGTAGTGGTGTTATAGACTTTATTTAACGGTGCAACATTGACGTTCAATGACTGTACACCAGACTTCTTAGCTTCCGGTGCATTTTTGATCT
>NZ_JBPYDA010000032.1:0-1042 GCF_051847375.1 Psychrobacter sp. 2Y5 | reverse complement strand
ATACAACTTGGATTTATTGATCATCCTGACGGCGCACATCATGCCAGCATGTTGCTCAGCGCCAATTATCCAAAGTTTCAGCATAGTAACGACTTTGAGCAAAAGGGCTTTTCCAATCAAATAGCGCTAATTTTGGAGCCTGTAGGTCGAGGGCTTGGATTTACGGTGTTGCCTGCCCACGCAGTTGCCGCTTATGAAAAGCCTCAGCTTATCAAAAGCCATTATCTGCCAACGCCAGTTAGCGAAACGCTTTATTTAGTGACAAATCATGACCATGTGCTACCTAATAGAATGCAGACTGTGATTAGTGAGATAAAGAGATGGCTATAGATTTACTTTATTAGACAGGATCTGATCTACTACAAACATATTGTCAGGTAGATACTGTTAATGCTATTTCAACGATAAGACCCTGAATACCATCTTCACGATTGCGAGCACTAACTTGTCCTTGGTGCGCGGCAATAATCGCCTGAGCAATAGCCAGTCCAAGACCGTAGCCGCCTTTTTGTTTGCTGGCTTTACTAGCAGTAGAGCTTATTGGGCGTTGTCTAGACGCATCTAAGCGTACAAAGGGCTGAAAGATACGCTCTAGATTATCGTTATCTATGCCTGATCCTTGATCTACAATGCTTATTTTTAGTGCAGATGTTTGATTCGTAAGCTTAATAGTTTCAATCTTAGATAAGACGATAGAGTGTGAGCTTGAATAGATAAAGGCGTTACGAATCACATTTTCAAAAGCGCTATGCAATTGCTCTCGATTACCGATAATAGTATGTAAAATCTTATCACTACTTGCCTCATCACTATTATTCAAGCATCGCCATTCAATGTGTTTATCATAAAACTCGAAACTCACGTCCTGACCAATCTCATCAAGGAGCATCGCTATGTCTATCGACTCAAAATCCTCAGGGCGTACCATATAGCGCTGCATTTGTAGTGATTGAATATGGATAATCTGCCCAATCAGTTCATTCATGCGAGTGGACTCTTTTTGGATACGGTCAAGATAATGCGTCGCATTAGGTGCATAGTC
>NZ_JBPYDA010000031.1:0-1125 GCF_051847375.1 Psychrobacter sp. 2Y5 | reverse complement strand
TGATGACTGGGGTGAAGTCGTAACAAGGTAGCCGTAGGGGAACCTGCGGCTGGATCACCTCCTTATAGACGGCATTCACTTGGCAAGAATTCACAACAAGTTGTTCTTTAGTTTAGTTTGTTTATAAGCCTAACAGGCGATAGATGACTGGCGTTGTCATTGGAAGTTACGCATACTGAAAATCCTATTTAAAGGATTTTCCTTGCGAAGCTAACAAAGCAGTGCTTTGTTTAAACGCTTCTCAGGCCTGTAGCTCAGCTGGTTAGAGCACCGTGTTGATAACGCGGGGGTCGGCAGTTCAAGTCTGCCCAGGCCTACCATTATTAGGCGGTAAAGCTAACCATCAGAAATTCTATATAAAGAATTTCTCTTGCGAAGCTAACAAAGCAGTGCTTTGTTCACACGCTTCTCAGGGGCCATAGCTCAGTTGGTAGAGCGCCTGCCTTGCACGCAGGAGGTCAACGGTTCGACTCCGTTTGGCTCCACCACTATTATAAACAAGCGCGTATAAATAGAACTAAGTAATCGCAACTGATTATTTACTTCTGTTTTATACAGAACCTATCATCTGACGAAGAGATAGGAACTATTTAAAAACATAGATATGAGTCTGGGTTAGCAATAACATTTCACGTGTTATTGTTAACCTTAGCAACTTACCTCTTAACGACATCCGTTGTTATCCCAGGGGTGGGTTGCTAAAAAAGTAAAGAGAACTGAATCAAGCGTAAACATAGGTGATATCGTTATAATTGCTGACAAATAGACCCTTTGGGGTTGTATGGTCAAGTAATTAAGCGCACATGGTGGATGCCTTGGCAGTCAGAGGCGATGAAAGACGTGACAGCCTGCGATAAGCTTCGGGGAGGCGGCAATATCCTGTGATCCGGAGATTTCTGAATGGGGAAACCCACCTAGCATAAGCTAGGTATCTTATATTTATATAAGAAGCGAACGAGGGGAAGTGAAACATCTCAGTACCCTTAGGAAGAGACATCAATTGAGATTCCCCAAGTAGCGGCGAGCGAACGGGGAGAAGCCGATTGGCACTAGAATAGAAGAACAGCGTGGGAAAGCTGACCATAGTAGGTGATAGTCCTGTATTTTAAATTCTAGCGTCAACAT
>NZ_JBPYDA010000030.1:0-1425 GCF_051847375.1 Psychrobacter sp. 2Y5 | reverse complement strand
TGAACTGACCCCCATAAGTTGGACACAACTTATGGGGTATTTTTATGCGTTACGACCTAGACTTTAAGATGCAAGTCATCGCATACTATGAACAAGGACATAGTGGTCAAGCCACAGCAAAGACATTTAATGTAAACAAGCGTTTTATAGTTAAATGGGTAAAACAATATCAAAGCGGTGGTATCGATGCTATCAAACCAAAGACCAGCAAAGCCTACTATAGTGGCGAGTTTAAACTTAACGTGTTAACCACCATGCTTAAAGAGGATTTGAGTCAATCTGAGGTGGCACTGAAGTTTAAC
Organism: Psychrobacter sp. 2Y5; assembly: GCF_051847375.1. Lineage (NCBI taxonomy): Bacteria > Pseudomonadati > Pseudomonadota > Gammaproteobacteria > Moraxellales > Moraxellaceae > Psychrobacter > Psychrobacter sp. 2Y5. The sequence continues at coordinate 1,123 of NZ_JBPYDA010000030.1, read as the reverse complement.
ATCAGCTCACCAGCTTTAATCAGCCACTGGCACAAAGCATATCGAAAGCACGGCATATCTGGCCTAATATCCAAACCTAAAGGTAGAACCGCCATGAGCAAACCATTTATCACAGACAAGCCAGATGATGAAAAGAGCTTAGCAGAGCTTAAGCGTGAGAATGAGTACCTACGTGCGGAGAACGCCTACCTAAAAAAGCTAGATGCCTTGCTCAAACAGAAGAAGAAACCAGCTTTGAGAAAGCAAGGCTCATCGAAGGACTAAGGCAAGATCACCCTTTATCAGCTTTGCTAGAGATCACCAAGACACCTAAGAGTGTCTTTTACTATCATAGAGCAAGGCTTGAGCGTGATGACAAATACATTGACCTAAAGCAGCGTATCATCACTTTATACCACAAGCATAAAGGCAGATATGGCTATCGCAGAATAACGGCAGCGCTAAAGCAATTAGGGAGTCATTACAACCACAAGCTCATCGCTAAGCTGATGCGTAACATGAAGCTTAGCGCCAAGATAAGACGTCAGAAGTACCGCTCTTATAAAGGTGTACAAGGTAAGATTGCAAAGAACCATTTAAAGCGCCAGTTTACTGCAGATAAACCGAACACACGCTGGCTCACCGATATTACTGAGTTTAAGGTGGGTGATCATAAGCTGTATTTATCGCCGATACTCGATTGTTATAACAATGAGATCATCAGCTATATGCTCTCAAAGAGACCGACTTATGACTTAGTGGGTAAGATGCTAGATAAGGCTTTAAATAAGATAAATACGTACCAGAACAACAGTTTAATGCTGCATTCAGATCAAGGGTGGCATTATCAGATGAAACCATTTAGCACGACGCTTAAACAGCATGGTATTAAGCAAAGTATGAGCAGAAAAGGAAATTGCTTAGATAATGCGCTGATGGAGGGGTTCTTCGGTACACTGAAGTGCGAGACGATTTATATTGAGAAACCGAAAACTATTGAGCAGTTAGAGAAACAGATTCATGAGTATATGCATTATTACAATAATGAGCGTATCCAACTCAAACTAAAAGGACTGAGTCCTGTGCAATACAGAACTCAGTCCTTGTTATAAAATAAACCGTCCAACATTTGGGGGTCAGTTCA
>NZ_JBPYDA010000029.1:0-2027 GCF_051847375.1 Psychrobacter sp. 2Y5 | reverse complement strand
TGATCAGGATCAGACACATTCACTAAGCTTGCGGTCTCATAGTACGGCTGGAAGGCCTCCAAAATGTCTTCAGGATCATTAAAGAAATCGAGCACAAAGGTGCCGCTCTCAGCCTTACCCTTATAGGTACGATTCAGCCTTGATAAGGTCTGTACACAGTCCACGCCCGTGAGCTTCTTATCCACGTACATAGCGCAGAGCTTCGGCTGGTCAAAGCCTGTTTGGAACTTATTGGCCACCAACATCACTTGATAATCATCACTATCAAAGGCTTTACGCATATCACGGCCTTTTAGCCCGATATTCATATTATGCTCAGTGAACTTCTCGCCAATGAGTGCACCACTATCAGGATCATTGTCATTAAAGCTCACTTCCCCTGAGAAAGCGACCACAGCATTAATACCGCGGTAACTGTAATCACTGATATATTTATCAAAGGCCAGCTTATAACGTACCGCTTCTTTACGTGAGCCTGTCACCACCATGGCTTTGGCTTGCCCGCCGAGTAAGCCTTTGATGTTGTCGTTAAAGTGCTCAATGATAATTTTCACTTTCTGGGCGATATTGTGCTCGTGCAGTCGCACCCAGCTACCCAGCTTAATTTTGGCGCGGCGCGCATCGACCTCATCGTCATCGCTAGCCAGCTTTTGGGTAAGCTGATACATCACTTTGTAGTTAGTGTAGTTCTTGAGTACATCTAAGATAAAGCCCTCTTCGATGGCTTGGCGCATAGAATAGACATGATAAGCGGCTGGCAGGTTATCACTAGCGGCTGGCAAGTCAGGATTGGGCAAGCGTCCAAACAGCTCAATGGTTTTTGGCTTAGGCGTGGCGGTAAAGGCATAGTAGCTTAGATTCGGACTGCTACGGCGCGCGGCTAATGTGGCATCCAAAACATCCTCACTAGATAGCGGCTTATCCTCATCCGCATTACTCTCTATATCGCCTGAGACCAGCACTTCTTTCAGCTGGCGTGCGGTTGAGCCTGTCTGTGAAGAGTGAGCTTCATCAGCAATGATGGCATAGCGGCGTGATTTTAAGACACTAGAGTCTTCAATGGCTTTGAGCACAAAGGGAAAGGTTTGAATAGTGACGATAATAATCGGCTGGGAGTTGACCAATGCTTCGGCGAGCTGCTCAGACTTTGAGCCGTCACCTTCTTTGCGGTTAATTTTGCCGACTACGCCATCGGCATGTTCAAACTGATAGATAGTGTCTTGAAGCTGGTCATCAAGCACGGTGCGATCGGTAATCACAATGACCGAGTCAAACTGCTTATCGCCGTCACTGTTGTATAAGGTGGAGAGCTGATGCGCTGTCCATGCGATAGAGTTAGACTTGCCTGAACCCGCACTGTGCTGAATGAGATAGCGTTTCTCAGAGCTGTGACCCGCGCCCTCAGTAATGGCCGCATCGACTAACTTGGTCACCACATCCCACTGATGATAGCGCGGAAACATCATGGTTTCCTTTTTAGACTTGCGCCCGATTGCGTCTTCTTCTTCCTCTATCTGCAAGTGCATAAAGTGGCCGAGGATGGCCAGCAAGTTATCAGGCGTTAATACTTCATTCCATAGGTAATCGGTGGCATAGCGGCTGCTATCGGCTGGTACGTCATTACCCGCACCGCCCTCACTGGTACCTTTGTTGAACGGCAAGAAGTAAGTGTTGTCACCCGCCAGCTTGGTGGTCATATAGACCTCATACTGACTAACGGCAAAGTGTACCAATGCGCCGCGCTTAAAGGTCAGCAGCGGCTCAGGCTTTTTGGTAGCAGGGTCTTTCGGTAGGCGGGTCTTCTTATACTGAGTAATGGCATTTTGTACTGCTTGCTTAAATTCTGACTTTAGCTCCATCGTGGTGACAGGCAAGCCGTTGACGAATAGCACGATGTCGATACGGTTACGCTTAGCGACCTTGCCATTAGCGTCAGCGCCGTTTTTAACACTGGTATGAGGGCTATACACTACCTCAGGGACGACACGGCAGATATTGGCCTCATAGCGTGCCATGGTCTCAGGGTT
>NZ_JBPYDA010000028.1:0-2065 GCF_051847375.1 Psychrobacter sp. 2Y5 | reverse complement strand
AAAATAAACTAATTTAGTTCTTGACAAGTTATTTAAAGCGTCTATAATACGCACCTCATTAAGGGACAGAACGAGACAACCTACCAAATAAGGTAGATAAATCAGGTTCTTAGCTTAAGATACAAATTATAAAGATTTAAAATAAAAGCTTGACAAACATAGATAACATGATATGATAGTCAGCTCGCTAGATAGAACGACCTATAAGGGTTTAGCGCTATTTTAGCAAATCAAATATTGCATTACTTACTTACTGGACGACAGAAGTAAGCCACTATTTAAAATCAAAACTAAAGAACAACTTGTGTGGATTTTTGCTGAGACAGAATGCTAAAAATAAAGTTGGTTTGAACTTCTTTTCGGAGTTTATCCTAACTATAAAAATTATCATTTAATCAGCAGAAAAACTCAAAGTTAATTCATTACGAACATAATTTTTAGCGATTTGCCAGATTAGATGAGCCAAGATTAGAAGTCGTCTTACTATTTATAGTGAAGACTTCAAGCAAGATTAAACTGAAGAGTTTGATCATGGCTCAGATTGAACGCTGGCGGCAGGCTTAACACATGCAAGTCGAGCGGAAACGATGGGAGCTTGCTCCCAGGCGTCGAGCGGCGGACGGGTGAGTAACACTTAGGAATCTACCTAGTAGTGGGGGATAGCTCGGGGAAACTCGAATTAATACCGCATACGACCTACGGGAGAAAGGGGGCAACTTGTTGCTCTCGCTATTAGATGAGCCTAAGTCGGATTAGCTAGATGGTGGGGTAAAGGCCTACCATGGCGACGATCTGTAGCTGGTCTGAGAGGATGATCAGCCACACCGGGACTGAGACACGGCCCGGACTCCTACGGGAGGCAGCAGTGGGGAATATTGGACAATGGGGGCAACCCTGATCCAGCCATGCCGCGTGTGTGAAGAAGGCCTTTTGGTTGTAAAGCACTTTAAGCAGTGAAGAAGACCATACGGTTAATACCCGTATGCGATGACATTAGCTGCAGAATAAGCACCGGCTAACTCTGTGCCAGCAGCCGCGGTAATACAGAGGGTGCAAGCGTTAATCGGAATTACTGGGCGTAAAGCGAGCGTAGGTGGCTTGATAAGTCAGATGTGAAATCCCCGGGCTTAACCTGGGAACTGCATCTGATACTGTCAGGCTAGAATAGGTGAGAGGAAGGTAGAATTCCAGGTGTAGCGGTGAAATGCGTAGAGATCTGGAGGAATACCGATGGCGAAGGCAGCCTTCTGGCATCATATTGACACTGAGGTTCGAAAGCGTGGGTAGCAAACAGGATTAGATACCCTGGTAGTCCACGCCGTAAACGATGTCTACTAGTCGTTGGGTCCCTTGAGGACTTAGTGACGCAGCTAACGCAATAAGTAGACCGCCTGGGGAGTACGGCCGCAAGGTTAAAACTCAAATGAATTGACGGGGGCCCGCACAAGCGGTGGAGCATGTGGTTTAATTCGATGCAACGCGAAGAACCTTACCTGGTCTTGACATATCTAGAATCCTGCAGAGATGCGGGAGTGCCTTCGGGAATTAGAATACAGGTGCTGCATGGCTGTCGTCAGCTCGTGTCGTGAGATGTTGGGTTAAGTCCCGCAACGAGCGCAACCCTTGTCCTTAGTTACCAGCGGGTTAAGCCGGGAACTCTAAGGATACTGCCAGTGACAAACTGGAGGAAGGCGGGGACGACGTCAAGTCATCATGGCCCTTACGACCAGGGCTACACACGTGCTACAATGGTAGGTACAGAGGGCAGCTACACAGCGATGTGATGCGAATCTTTCAAAGCCTATCGTAGTCCAGATTGGAGTCTGCAACTCGACTCCATGAAGTAGGAATCGCTAGTAATCGCGGATCAGAATGCCGCGGTGAATACGTTCCCGGGCCTTGTACACACCGCCCGTCACACCATGGGAGTTGATTGCACCAGAAGTGGATAGCCAAACCTTTTAGGATGGCGTTCACCACGGTGTGGTTGATGACTGGGGTGAAGTCGTAACAAGGTAGCCGTAGGGGAACCTGCGGCTGGATCACCTCCTTATAGACGGCATTC
>NZ_JBPYDA010000027.1:0-2119 GCF_051847375.1 Psychrobacter sp. 2Y5 | reverse complement strand
ATTCAGACTTGCCGAGTAATGTCGAATGCCCTTATGATGGTTGTATTTTGTCTAAGATGAGTTATCACTTTATCGCTGACATACGATCTACATCCTCTATCCCTGCCCAACAACCAAAAGATACTCTCATGACCAAAAACTTCTCTCAAACAGCGGCTTTCATCTGGTCTGTCGCTGATCTATTACGCGGCGACTTTAAGCAATCTCAATACGGCCGCATCATCTTGCCATTCACGCTACTTCGCCGCCTAGAGTGTGTATTAGAAGAGACCAAAGCCGCTGTTGTCGCAGAAAACCAGCGTATCGCTGAAATGGGTTTGCCAGAAGAGGCGCAAGAGAAGTTCTTGATACGTGCCAGCAAGCGACCTTTTTACAATACCTCGCCCATGGATCTTAGCAAGATGGGTCAAAGCGACATCAAGGATAACCTTAATACCTACGTGCAGTCCTTCTCAAAAGACGCGCGGGAGATATTCGAGCACTTTAAATTTGAAGAGTTTGTCGGGCAGCTGGCTGATGCTAACTTGCTGTATAAAGTGGTTCGGATGTTCGCCACTACTGATCTAAGTCCTGAGAAGATATCTAACCATGAAATGGGCTTTGTCTTTGAAGAGCTGATCCGCCGCTTTGCTGAAAGCTCGAACGAGACCGCAGGGGAGCATTTTACCCCGCGCGATATCGTGCGTCTGACCACCTCGCTGGTGTTTATGGAAGATGATGACGCGCTGACCAAAGACGGTATCATTCGCACCATATATGACCCGACAGCGGGGACGGGCGGCTTCCTATCCTCTGGTATGGAATACGTGCTAGAGCTAAACCCTGACGCGGTCATGCGTACTTATGGCCAAGAGCTAAACCCTGAGTCTTATGCCATCTGTAAAGCCGATATGCTGATCAAAGGGCAAGAGGTGAATAACATTAAGCTGGGTAATACCTTATCCAGTGATCAGCTGGCAGGTGAGCAGTTTGATTATATGCTGTCTAATCCGCCGTTTGGGGTAGATTGGAAAAAAATATCAGGCGAGATCAAAGACGAGCACGAGCAAAAAGGCTTTGACGGTCGCTTTGGAGCTGGCTTGCCGCGCGTGTCTGATGGCTCGCTATTATTCCTAATGCATCTACTCAGCAAGATGCGTCCTATCGTTAGTAATGAGCAGAGCGATGAGCAAGCGACAGCCAATAGCACCCAAAATAGCAATCAGGGCAGCCGTATCGGTATCATTTTAAATGGTTCACCGCTATTTACGGGCGGCGCGGGCAGCGGCGAGAGTGAGATCCGCCGTTATATCCTTGAGGCCGATTTACTAGAAGCCATCATCGCCCTGCCGACCGATATGTTCTACAACACCGGTATTGCCACCTATGTCTGGGTACTCAGCAATAAAAAAGCGAATGAGCGCCGCGGCAAGGTGCAATTAATCGACGGTAGTAATCTATATAGCAAGATGCGTAAATCACTTGGCTCTAAGCGCAATGAGATGAGCGATGATGATATCAAGACCATTATCCGCAGCTTCGGTGACTTTGAGGTGGTTGACGCGCGTCTGCTTGATAAGCCTGACGAGGTGAAGTCGAACCGTGGCCGTCAGTCGGCTAACCCTAGCAGTGCACCTGCCAAAACCTTTGCCAGTAAGATATTCGCCACTCATGAGTTTGGCTATCGCCGTATCACCATTGAGCGGCCACTACGTCTCTCCGCGCAGTTATCTGATAATGCCATTGATAGCCTACGCTATGCGCCTAAACCGTTTGATATGGTCATGCCAGCACTGTATGAGGCATTTGGTGGTAACTGGACGACTGATAGCGACGCTGATTCTGATACAAGCAGCTATGGTGACTTGTCAGCGGTCACGACTGAGGCACGTGCGATGATTAAGGCCGACTTCTCTGAGCTCAAAGAAAAGCAAATCAAAGACGTGCTCGATAGCAAAGTATGGCGAGATCAACTTGAGATCATGAATAAAGCGAAAGCTTTGCAAGCGGCGATTGGTGAAAACCAGTTTGATGACTTCAATGAGTTTGAAAAAGTGTTCAAACAAGCGTTAAAAGACACTGATATAAGTCTTGATGTGAAAGAGAAAAAGCAGCTGATGGATGCCATCACGTGGAAAAA
>NZ_JBPYDA010000026.1:0-2539 GCF_051847375.1 Psychrobacter sp. 2Y5 | reverse complement strand
TAATAAAGCGCTAAAAGACGCTCAAGCACAAGCCGCTGCTTCAACTGCTGCTGCAAATAAAGCCAAAGAAGATGCTGCTAAAGCTCAAGCTGCTGCTGCCAAAGCTCAGGAGGCCGCAGACAACGCAGGTAATAGTGAAGCGGTCCTAAAGGATGCAATAGCGCGTGCAGCTGCTGCCGAAGAAGCAGAAGCGAAAGCTCTAAAAGCCGCAGAAACTGCTGAGGTAGCAAGAGTCGCTGCACTAAAAGCAAAAACCGCTGCAGAAAATGCTGCCAAAGCGGCAAAAGATGCAGCCGACAAAGCGATTGGAGAAGCTAAAGCAGAGGCTAACAAAAAAGTAGCCGAAGCTAATAAGCAAGCCAGCGATGCACAAGCTCAAGCTACCGTTGCCGAAAAAGAAGCTAACGATGCTAAAGCTGCCGAAGCAAAAGCCAAGGCTGAGGCTACTAAAGCGAAAACCGATGCAGCTGAGGCAGTCAAAGCAGCTAATGCCAAAGCAGATAAGGCTAATCAACAAGCCACAGCTGCACAAGCCCAAGCTGCTCTTGAGAAACAAAAAGCCGCTGATGCCCAAGCAGAAGCGAATCAAGCCAAAAGTGAGCTTGCCAAAGCGCAAGAAGACTTAGCCGCAGCAGAAAAAGCTTTAGAAGAGGCACTAGCCTCAGGCGGTAGCACCGAAGCATTACAAGCAGAAGTGGAGCGCCGCCAAGCTGCCCTTGAAGCGGCCAATGCCAAAGCTAGCGCGGCTCAGCAAGCTCAAGCTGATGCCGTTGCTGCAGCAGAAGCCCAAGTTACTGCCGCGAACCAAGCCACGCAAGCAGCTCAAGATGCCCTAACAGCAGCTCAGATCAAGAATGCGCCGGAAGCCAAGAAAACTGGTGTACAGCATGTCAGTATTGACGCCTCAGGCGTAGGACAAGGCATGTTGACAACCACGACTCGTGACTTTGGCATTACGGATAAGACGCAAGTAGAAGCTCGTGCAGACATCGCGTCTGGAGGGTTAGTCTCTGATCCTGTAGCGCTTAAAGTCAGTGGTAACAATGATGCAGAAGTTGCGGATTCTAACGGTTTCAAATCATTTGATAATGTCACCAAAGTTGTCACAGCTACACTGGGTGAGCAAGACTTAATTTATACCTCAACCTATAAAGACTTTAGTGACGACTTAAGAGTGGCTCATATCGATGGCGCAGCTGCTGGCTTGTTACCGGTAAACGGGGTAGCTGTAGTTGGTAACGCCACACAAGCCGCTAATATGCCAACTGAAGGTACTGTTGGCTATACCGGTGACGCTACTTATCGTGCACTCGGTAAAGACAGTGCTATTGAATTTGGTCAATCAGCGTTTACCGCAGACTTTGTCGCCAAGAACCTCAAAGGTGATTTAACTTTCAGTGATAAGAAAATTGGTTTAGAAGCCTCTATCAATGGTAACCAATTCTCAGGAAGCAAAGACGGTTACAATGCTGATGGTGGATTCTTTGGCGGTGATGGACAATACTTAGGCGGTGTCTACGAAGGTAATGGCGCTCAAGGTACTTATGGTGCCAAGAGCGACAAGCAAACCTCTGCTGAACAAGCGGCTATTAAAGCGCAAGCTGATGCTGATAAGGCCAATGCTGCTATCGCTGGCGTTCAAGCCCAAGCCGACGCTGCCCAAGCTGCTGCTGACAAAGCACAAGCGGACGCTGTGAAAGCACAAGAAGCCTTGGCAAAAGCAGAAGATGCCTTAGCAAATGGTGGCAATGGTGAAGACCAACTGGCCGCTGCATTAGAACGCGCAGCCGCAGCAGAGGCTGCAGAAGCCGCAGCACTACAAGCGGCATCGACAGCGAAAGCGGCAAGACAAGCTGCGGAGACTGCTCAAGCAGCAGCCGAAGATGCAGCTATAAAAGCGCAACAAGCAGCCGACAAAGCGATTGGTGAAGCGAAAGCAGAGGCTAATAAGAAAGTTGCCGAAGCCAATCAACAAGCGAATGATGCTAAAGCCGAAGCTGAAGCGGCCAAAACACGAGCTGAAGCGGCAGAAGCAGCAGAAGCGAAAGCCAAGGCTGAGGCTACTAAAGCGAAAACCGATGCAGCTGAGGCAGTCAAAGCAGCTAATGCCAAAGCAGATAAGGCTAATCAACAAGCCACAGCTGCACAAGCCCAAGCTGCTCTTGAGAAACAAAAAGCCGCTGATGCCCAAGCAGAAGCGAATCAAGCCAAAAGTGAGCTTGCCAAAGCGCAAGAAGACCTAGCTGCAGCAGAAAAAGCTTTAGAAGATGCCCTAGCGAATGGCGGTAGCACCGAAGCGCTACAAGCCGAAGTCGACCGTCGCCAAGCTGCACTTGACGCGGCCAATGCCAAAGCTAGCGCGGCTCAGCAAGCTCAAGCTGATGCCGTTGCTGCAGCAGAAGCCCAAGTTACTGCCGCGAACCAAGCCACGCAAGCAGCTCAAAATGCCCTAACAGCAGCTCAGATCAAAAATGCACCGGAAGCTAAGAAGTCTGGTGTACAGTCATTGAACGTCAATGTTGCACCGTTAAATAAAGTC
>NZ_JBPYDA010000025.1:0-2614 GCF_051847375.1 Psychrobacter sp. 2Y5 | reverse complement strand
ACTAGAATAGAAGAACAGCGTGGGAAAGCTGACCATAGTAGGTGATAGTCCTGTATTTTAAATTCTAGCGTCAACATATTAAGTAGAGCGGGGCACGAGAAATCCTGTTTGAAGATGGGGGGACCATCCTCCAAGGCTAAATACTCCTGACTGACCGATAGTGAACCAGTACCGTGAGGGAAAGGCGAAAAGAACCCCTGTGAGGGGAGTGAAATAGAACCTGAAACCGTGTGCGTACAAGCAGTGGGAGCCACCTTGCGTGGTGACCGCGTACCTTTTGTATAATGGGTCAGCGACTTATATTCTGTAGCAAGGTTAACCGTTAGGGGAGCCGTAGGGAAACCGAGTCTTAATAGGGCGTCTAGTTGCAGGGTATAGACCCGAAACCGAGTGATCTATCCATGAGCAGGTTGAAAGTGCCGTAACAGGCACCGGAGGACCGAACCCACTGTCGTTGAAAAGCCAGGGGATGACTTGTGGATAGGGGTGAAAGGCTAATCAAACTCGGTGATAGCTGGTTCTCCCCGAAAGCTATTTAGGTAGCGCCTCGGACGAACACCATTGGGGGTAGAGCACTGTTTCGGCTAGGGGGTCATACCGACTTACCAAACCGATGCAAACTCCGAATACCGATGAGTGATATCCGGGAGACACACAGTGGGTGCTAACGTCCATTGTGGAGAGGGAAACAACCCAGACCGCCAGCTAAGGCCCCAAATTCCTAGTTAAGTGGGAAACGAGGTGGGAAGGCATAGACAGCTAGGAGGTTGGCTTAGAAGCAGCCATCCTTTAAAGAAAGCGTAATAGCTCACTAGTCGAGTCGGCCCGCGCGGAAGATGTAACGGGGCTCAAACTAGGAGCCGAAGCTGCGGATTTGAATTTGTTTTCAAGTGGTAGGGGAGCGTTGTGTAAGCCTGTGAAGGTGTGTTGTAAAGCATGCTGGAGGTATCACAAGAGCGAATGCTGACGTGAGTAACGATAATGCGAGTGAAAAGCTCGCACGCCGGAAGATCAAGGGTTCCAGTCCAACGTTAATCGGGGCTGGGTGAGTCGACCCCTAAGGCGAGGCCGAAAGGCGTAGTCGATGGGAAATCGGTTAATATTCCGATACTTGTTTATGATGCGATGGAGGGACGGAGAAGGTTATGTCAGCCTAGTGATGGTTATCTAGGTGAAAGGATGTAGGCTTGCGACTTAGGTAAATCCGGGTTGCAATATGGTCGAGATCTGATAGCAAGCTGTACTTGTACAGCGAAGTGGCAAATACCAGGCTTCCAGGAAAAGCTTCTAAGCGATAGTCATAAACGAATCGTACCCTAAACCGACACAGGTGATCAGGTAGAGAATACCAAGGCGCTTGAGAGAACTCTGCTGAAGGAACTAGGCAAAATGGTACCGTAACTTCGGGAGAAGGTACGCTATTGGTGGTGATAGGACACGCTCCTTGAGCTGCTGGTAGTCGCAGATACCAGGCTGCTGCAACTGTTTATTAAAAACACAGCACTCTGCAAACACGAAAGTGGACGTATAGGGTGTGATGTCTGCCCGGTGCTGGAAGGTTAATTGATGGGCTTAGCGTATGCGAAGGTCTTGATCGAAGCCCCAGTAAACGGCGGCCGTAACTATAACGGTCCTAAGGTAGCGAAATTCCTTGTCGGGTAAGTTCCGACCTGCACGAATGACATAATGATGGCAGCGCTGTCTCCAGCAGAGACTCAGTGAAATCGAAATCGCAGTGAAGATGCTGTGTACCCGCGGCTAGACGGAAAGACCCCGTGAACCTTTACTACAGCTTTACATTGAACTTTGACCTGACTTGTGCAGGATAGGTGGGAGGCTTTGAAGCAGACACGCCAGTGTTTGTGGAGCCAATCTTGAAATACCACCCTGGTCATGTTGGGGTTCTAACTCAGGTATAACAATACCGAGGACAATGTATGGTGGGTAGTTTGACTGGGGCGGTCTCCTCCTAAAGAGTAACGGAGGAGTACGAAGGTGCGCTCAGACCGGTCGGAAATCGGTCGAAGAGTATAAAGGCAAAAGCGCGCTTAACTGCGAGACCCACAAGTCGAGCAGGTACGAAAGTAGGTCTTAGTGATCCGGTGGTTCTGTATGGAAGGGCCATCGCTCAACGGATAAAAGGTACTCTGGGGATAACAGGCTGATACCGCCCAAGAGTTCATATCGACGGCGGTGTTTGGCACCTCGATGTCGGCTCATCTCATCCTAGGGCTGAAGCAGGTCCTAAGGGTATGGCTGTTCGCCATTTAAAGAGGTACGCGAGCTGGGTTTAGAACGTCGTGAGACAGTTCGGTCCCTATCTACCGTGGGCGTTGGAAATTTGAGAGGAGCTGCTCCTAGTACGAGAGGACCAGAGTGGACGAACCACTGGTGTTCGGGTTGTCATGCCAATGGCATTGCCCGGTAGCTACGTTCGGATGGGATAACCGCTGAAAGCATCTAAGCGGGAAGCCCACCTCAAGATAAGATTTCCCTAAAGAGCCGTTCAAGACTAGGACGTTGATAGGCAGGGTGTGGAAGCGCAGCGATGCGTGTAGCTAACCTGTACTAATTGCTCGTTTGGCTTGACCATACAACACCCAAGTGGTTTGTA
>NZ_JBPYDA010000024.1:0-2869 GCF_051847375.1 Psychrobacter sp. 2Y5 | reverse complement strand
GACTTTATTTAACGGTGCAACATTGACGTTCAATGACTGTACACCAGACTTCTTAGCTTCCGGTGCATTTTTGATCTCGGCTGCTGCTAGGGCTGCTGCTGAATCTTTAGCGGCTTTTGTGGCAGCAGCAGCTCTGGCTTCTGCAGCAGCGGCAGCAGCTTGTGCCGCTTTTACAGTGCTTTCAGCTCGTATTTGCGCTTCTTTCGCTAATTTGGCTTTGCGATCTGCTTCTGCTTGTAGCGCTTCTGAATTTCCACCGCCACCTGCAGCTAAAGCGTCTTCGGCTTCTTTTTGAGCTTGAAGAGCTTCTTCTTTGGCTTTGATAGCGTCATTCTTAGCTTTGATAGCGTCTTCTTTAGCTTTCTCTGCTTTTTGCGTAGCGGCCTCTGCAGCTTTAGCTCTAGCCTCAGCAGCCAGTCTTTCTTTTGCTTCTGCTTTTGCATTAGCTATAGCAGTATCAGCTCGATTTTGAGCAGCTTTAGCGTCGGCTTCTGCTTTATCTGCAAGAGCTTTAGCTTCTTTTGCTGCTTTTTTTGCCGCTCCTACTTCAGCTTTTGAAGCTTTCTCTACAGCTGCAATTTTTGAGTCTGCTTCTTTTTTTGCTGCGGCAGCGGCAGCCTTAGCGGCGGCAGCCTCAGCTTGCGCAGCATCTACTGCTTTTTTAGCAGACGCTTGCGCCTTAGCCTCCGCTTGAGTGGCTTTGATTTCTGCAGCTTTAGCTCTACTCTCCGCATCACTGGCGGCCTTTTTGGCAGCGGCTAACTGACTGCTAGAAGCTTTTTCTATTGCGGCTATCTTTGCATCAGCCGCATTTTTTGCAGCAACAGCGGCGGCATTAGCTTTCTTAGCATCAGCTTTAGCTGTCTCTGCTTCTGCTAGAGCAGCTTTAGTTTTGGCTTTCGCTTCTGCTGCTTCCGCTTTAGCTGCTTTTAGTGCATCAGATTCACTAGCCTCACCGCCGTTTCCTTCGTTACCGCTGCCTTCATCATCAGTACCTTCACCGCCATTGTCTGGAGTAGGCTTAATTATTGGGGTGCTATCATTAGTGATATTACTATCACTACCATCAGATGAACATGAGGCTAGAATAACAGCAGTTAAAAGAATAACACTAGCTTTTAACGGGGTTTTAAGAGTTTTTGAAGAATAGTCAGAAAAACTATCAGGCATAATTGGGGACATAGTTATCGCTCCATGATTTAAAAAAAGTATTCCATTACTTAATTACTTAACATTTATTGATAAGCTCATATAGATAACCAAAAAAAATATTAATTGTCAATTTTTAAAAATAACTTCCTTGTTCAATTTCAATTTTTTTATTGAAGCAATTTATTTTTTATATAAATACAATTGTACACTGAAAATAGCATATAAATTAGTAAGATATAACAATGCTATTTATTTAAATATAATATATTTTTATTTAATCTAAAGGAAATTTTAAAATATAACTTTTATATTTTTATAATTTACCTCACCTTAGTTTTAAATAATTACTAATATATGCTTATACAGTTCTTTCAAATGCACTAAAACAAAAAAAAGCGCCCGAAGGCGCTTTTTTTTATTATAAACTTTTAGATTAACTTACTGCTTTTCAGCCCCAAAGGTACCTTGGAAAGTTGTGCCTTCTCCTGGCTGTGCACCTTTACCACCTTGAGTTTTAGCTTCTTGATAAACGCCGCCTAAGAAATTAGCGTCCTCACCGTAGAAACCGCCAGCTGTATCGATATTGTTGGCGTTACCAGCGAAGGTGTTACCACTAATATCTGCAGTAATATCAATTTGATTACCAGCAGGCATATACTGATAATCACCATCTGCAAACGTCAGCTTACCTTCAAGCTTACTGTTGACAAAGTCTACATCGAATGCGGAAGTACCATTAACTACTGGTCCACCACGCTCACCATCTTTTAGATGTAGGTTTTCCATGTAAGTGGCAACACCGTTATACGCTACCATGCCATCATTGATATTGTTATCGATGTTGTACTGGGCGAGCTCTTTCATATACTGCATGTCGTCAAGACTAGTACCATTACCTTGTACATAGACATTGGATACACGTGCTAGATCACCAAGACCAGCTAAGAATCCAGTACCTTTAGGATCACCGTAAACATGACCGATTTGCATTTGAGAATCAAAATTTCTATACACAGAAGAGTAGTTTAATTCTAATGCTACTGGACCTTGAACACTTGTAGTTTCAGTATGCAGACTAAAGCCATTACCATAATCCGAGTCGTTATCGCCACTGATATTTACTAGAACCTGTTCTTTAACAGAATCAGGCTTAGTCATATCGGCACGCGCCAAGAACTTATCGTAACCAGTAAAGTTATCGCCTTCTCGATTATCTACTGGAACTTGTGACCCATCTACCTCTACCGTTTCAGTAAAGTCAGACTTGTCATCACGGATTTCCGCGTAGCCTATCGCATCTTCAGTAATTTGACCGTTCTTTTTGCTACTCAAGCTATTACTTTGGAAGCCAGTGAACTCAGTATCCGCACCGACATCTGGATTGGTAGGTGCTACTGGAGCTGGTTCTGGCTCAGGAGCTGGTTCTGGCTCAGGAGCTGGTTCTGGCTCAGGAGCTGGTTCTGGCTCAGGAGTCGGTTCTGGCTCAGGAGTCGGTTCTGGCTCAGGTGTTGGCTCTGGATCTGGGGTTACCTCTTGATTCTTCTCAGCGCCAAAAGTACCTTGTGAGCCATTACCTTCATAGATACCACCGATATAATTGGCATCTTTACCGTAGAAAGCACCTTCAGTATTGTAACCACTCTCATCAGCTGCAGTACCTGAGAACTCGTTACCGTCGATATCTGCTGCTAAATTAATATCACCTGCATTGGCAAAC
>NZ_JBPYDA010000023.1:0-3006 GCF_051847375.1 Psychrobacter sp. 2Y5 | reverse complement strand
GTCTCAGCCGTATAGTCGCTAGGATTGCCTAACTGCCAGCCGTGCGCTTGCATTTGCGTGATGATGTCGGCTTGGAAAGTAGTCTCAAAGGTGACGTTATGTGCGTTGATAGCAGTACTGGTCTGGGTCATAGCATAGTTCTTATTATTGATTTATTTGTGTAGAGGGCTTTTTAAGCACCGAACTTTTAGATAAGCCTCGTCAATACGGTATTTAATGTTGACTAAGTTGTTGATTAGGATTCATCTTACTTTTAGCCTATATCTTGTGGTGCATGACAGGCACTGTACAAGGCTTTAGCCTAGCAAAAAACCTGACAAAATTACAATGCTGGGCTAAAGCCGCAGCCTACGCAAACTAAGGCTCAGCACAAACCTTAGTCAAACTCTCACCAAACACTATTTTATTCAGTTGTTGGCGATAGATATAGGTTTTTTCAGAGTCGGCATGATAGACCTGATCATTGACGCAATTGCCAAAGCCAAAGGTAATCAAGTCAATTTTGGCATACTTGGCAGGATTACTGGCTTTCTCATCTTGATAACGGGACATGGCATAGCTATTCGTTAACGCGCGTTTTTCAACCAGCTGCTGCCATTTATCCTGTACGGCGGTTTCGTTACGAAAAAAGGGTTCGATGTATTGCTTGCACATCAATGGACTCTGCCGCATAGCTTGTATGGGTTCTAAATAAGCCAAAATAGTTAGCTTATTGTGTTTATACTCCCCACCAATAGACTTAATGAGCTGTTGCTTATAGCGCTGTGCTTCGGGTACCACGTCAAGTCGTTCAACATTATGCTTAACTTGTTTATATTCTTCAGTCAGCGTTTCTAGGTCGGTCATAGATAGCGTGTCTAAAGCATCAATATCCATCGGTGGAAAAAAGCTATTTAGATTTGAGCTATTTAAATGGTCGAAGACAAAATGTGAGTTTTCGATTTGCTTAGCGCTATACTTTGTATTATCAAACTCGCCTCGGTTATCGCATAGCTCATCTTGCCAGTGATAGACTTCGGCTTGGGCGCTAGTGGTAACCGCTATTGCGCCTAATAAAGCTGCTACGGTAAGCTTTTTCACCCTATAATTCCTTTTATTGTTTTCTGTATTTATTTTAACGGCTTTTAGGCGCTTGCCAATCCCGAACATCAATCTTGCCCGTAACCGCAGCAGAGATTAAAGCGGTGCGGCGTTCTTGCATAAGTTGAATGGCTTTTTGGGCTTTTAAAACTAAATTATCAAATATTTTCATTTGCTCATTAATTTCATCAACTATTTCATTCTGCTCAGCTATAGAAGGAACTGGAAATAGGCTATTAGATAAGTATTCCTGTTCAATGCTTTCTACGGTAGCACCCTCTTTTGACCATGCAAAAAGCAGCTTATCAACGTTACCTACTATATAGTTTGCGGCGTATTCTGAAGTCATGCGTTCATTAAACTGCAATGCTCTCATGTCTTGATTCATCGTTACATCAACAGTATTAATTGCTATCGGAATGGTTCTTTGTAATATTCCTGAACGCACTACCATTAAGAGCGCACCTGCTTTAATCAATTTAGTTGATGACTCTTTTACAGCACTTTCAGTAATGTAATCTTGAGTTTTATCGATCCAAAACGACTTCATGTCTTTAGGAGATACCCAAGGAATAGTTCCACCTGTCCAGTAAGATAGGTTATCTTTCGTTGGTGTACCACCACCGCTAAAATTGCATAGATATTTTAAAGGTACTAAATCCCAATGCTCAGGTACATCCCCTAACCATTCAACACCCGAATCTTTCATCGGTGCATCAGGGTTTAAGCCTTTGGTCACCGCATGACTGATCACCGCTTGGCGCTTTTCTTTTAACAGTTGGATCAGGGTTTGCTGCTTATCAATTAAGGTATCGATTTGGGCGGTTTCGTGGTCGAGGAAGTTGGCGATTGTTTCTCTTTCATCTAAAGATGGCAACCAAATTTCAACCCCTTTCAAAATAGACTGGGTGATACTAAAAACCTTAACCCCTTTTACCATGTGTCTAATTTGAGTTCTTATTTCCTTTGAATCCATCAAGTAGGCATAAAAGCGACTACATTGACGATCAAAAGGGCGAGCAATAACGGTGTGATAACCAGCAAAAACTAAATCATCACTAACTAACTGGGTGAAATTCCCTGAACCTTCTATATCCTCAGAAGTATCAGCAAACACTAAATCACCTTTAGTAAGCAAGGCATAAGAAGATGACTGTAAATATCCTTCATCAACACATTTTAGATAATGTTTTTTTGGGTCAACTTCAAAACCATATTTTGAATGCACTTCACCATAGCTTACGCAAGGTACACCAGTATCTAAGAGGTCTGCTTTAGTTATAGTTAAACCTCGACCAAACGAAAACATATATCTAAGCTTACTAAGCTCCCAGTGACTTGGTATCTCCTCCAACCACTCAACTCCCGACTCTTTATACTCAGGATAGGCGACATATTTTTCAGCCATTACGAATGCACCTCACCCAATAACTGCATAATCTCGCTACTGACTTTATCTAAGTCCGCATCAATCTCAACTAGCGGGCGCGGTGGCTCATAAACATAGAAGTGACGGTTAAACGGGATCTCATAACCGACAATACCAACCTCTTCATCGATAGCATCGGTCTTATCGCCATTGATCCACGCATCAGGCACATGCGGCTGTACTTCACGGGCGAAGTAACTTTCAATCAGCTCAGTGGTCGTCACCTCAGGATTTAGCGGTACGTTTTCATAATCACGTAGGTCGCTGTCGGTTTGGAACTCGACTATTTTGGCTGGCTTGCTTAACTGTTTACTATCCGAGTTGAACGCTACCTTGACATGGTAGTTGTCTAAGCTAAATGCACCATAGAGTGGATTGGCGGTTTTAACTGTTTTCTTAATGACGGGTTCGGCTTCAGGGTTTTTCCACGTGATGGCATCCATCAGCTGCTTTTTCTCTTTCACATCAAGACTTATATCAGTGTCTTTTAACGCTTG
>NZ_JBPYDA010000022.1:0-4604 GCF_051847375.1 Psychrobacter sp. 2Y5 | reverse complement strand
CAAGCGTTAAAAGACACTGATATAAGTCTTGATGTGAAAGAGAAAAAGCAGCTGATGGATGCCATCACGTGGAAAAATCCTGACGCTGAGCCAGTCATTAAGAAAGTGCTCAAGGTTGAAAATCCGCTGTATGGTGCATTTAGCTATAAGCCTACTAATTCAGATAAGCCAGCCAAAATAGTCGAGTTCCAAACGGACAGCGATTTGCGTGATTATGAAAACGTACCGCTTAATCCTGAATTGACAACTACTGAGCTGATAGAAAGTTACTTTGCGCGTGAAGTGCAGCCGCATGTGCCTGATGCGTGGATCAATCCTGATAAGGTAGATGCCATCGATGAAGAGATCGGCATTGTCGGCTTTGAGATACCGTTTAACCGTCATTTTTACGTGTATGAGCCGCCGCGTCCGCTCCAAGAGATTGATGCGGATTTGGATGCGGTCAGTCGTGAGATTATGCAGTTATTGGGTGAGGTGCATTCGTAATGGCTGAATTGGTAACGAAGTATCAGCAGTATGAAGAGTATAAGGACTCTGGGGTTGAGTGGTTGGGGGATATTCCTAAAGATTGGAAGATATCACGTATAAAATACTCTACAACTCTTAATATGGGTCAGTCCCCAAATTCAGAAGATTGTAATATGGATGGGAATGGCTATCCGTTTCTACAGGGAAATGCAGAGTTTGGGACGATATCACCAACAGCAAAACAGTATTGTCCTATACCTAGGAAGTTGGCTAATGAAGATGACCTTTTATTTTCAGTAAGAGCACCAGTTGGCGCTTTGAATGTTGCAGATAAAGTTTACGGGATTGGTAGAGGTCTTTGTAGCTTGGTTAGCAATAGTCAAATGACTCAATCGTTTTTATGGTGGGTATTACCTTCTTATAAATATCAACTAGACGCTATATCTACCGGAAGTACGTTTGAAGCAGTTTCGGCAGAACAAGTTAGTAATCTACTTTTTGCTTTGCCTACTTATGAAGAACAAACCCAAATCGCCAACTTCCTCGACTACGAAACTGCCCAAATCGACACCTTAATCGAAAAGCAGCAAATCCTGATTCAACTGTTAAAAGAAAAGCGCCAAGCGGTGATCAGTCATGCTGTGACTAAGGGCTTAAATCCTGACGCACCGATGAAGAATTCGGGTGTTGAATGGTTGGGGGACGTGCCTGAGAGTTGGGAGGTTTCAAAGCTCAAGTTTGTAAGTGACATTATCGACTGTCGTAATAAAACTCCCGAATATTTTGAAAATGGCGAGTACTTTGTAGTTAGAACAACAAACGTAAGGCATCAAAAATTAAACTTTAATGGTGCTTTATACACGGATAAAAAGAATTTTGATATATGGACACAAAGAGGAGTACCTCCAGCTGGTTCTATTCTTTTTACTCGTGAAGCGCCTACAGGTGAAGTTTGTCTGGTGCCAGAAAATTTGAAGTTTTGTATGGGTCAGAGAATGATGAACTTCATTGCTCACAATGAAAGCTATACAAACTACCTTTTCGATTATTTAATTTCAGATTGTCTTGATAGGTACATTAATAGCGTCTCACATGGAAGTACAGTAACTCATTTGAGAGTTGAGCAGGTTCAAAATATTCCTGTCTTAGTACCTCCATTAGAGGAAATCATACAAATCCATAAGCATATAGAACAGTTAAAATTAAGCTTTGATAATATCGAGCTAAATGCTAAAAAAGCCATTCAACTTATGCAAGAACGCCGTACCGCTTTAATTTCCGCTGCTGTTACGGGCAAGATTGATGTGAGGGGTTGGGTTGCGCCTGAGTAGTTAGTTATTCTCTTTATATCTATTGCGCTTATCTTCTTTTTCCAAACGTTTGAAAAGCTTATAGTTATTTAGAATTTCTGCATATATCTTGTGCGTACAGCTGATTTCGTCATTAGTTCGGTATTCTATTTCGTTATATTGCTCTTTTTCATATAGATTCCAAACCGCTGTGCCACTCTCAAATTTTTTGCCTGATATGTACTTTGTTAAGAGATCCTTTTTTGTTTTTGGGTATGCAAACATCGAACTATGATTGAAGGTGGGTATGGCTAAGTTTGAGACATCTATAACACGAAACTCTGTTTGAAAATAAAAAGCTTCTGCATTTGATAATATTTCGTACCTTTTTAATAGGTCAAATATCACAGGAATGTCAGAAGATATGATGCCGATGCCGCATAAGGTTGGAGAGACTCTACCATCATTACCTTCTTTAGCGTCTTGATTGACTTGTTTTAATAGATTGAAAATATCGATCAATAGCGCTTTTTCCGAGTCATAATCCCACAGCCAGAATGATTGAATTTGGTCTGAATCAGTATCTAAGGGGCTTTCAAAGTCTTTTGTGGGATTAGCGACAAAGAAAGAACCCCCTAGTAACTTGCAGTCTGGGTCCCAAGGGTTATAGCTTAACCCCTTAGTTCTTCTGCTAGACTCTGGAACATAAAATTCTAGATCTAAAAATATGATTCTGCAGTCATGATGATTAATACTAAAGTTACGCATTGAATTTCCGTGCTAAAGTTGTGTTTTATGATTATAAAATAATGCTACCTCTAACGACAGAGTGTATCAAGGCACATAAAGAAAAAAAGTAATCTTGTATCTAAAAGTAGACCTTAAAGCCACAATTATTATTGAAACGGACTTAACATGACTAACGCGCACAACGTCACCTACGAATCTGTCTTCCAATCCGATATTGTCAATCAAATGCAGGCGCAAGGTTGGCAATTAGGCAGTCCTAGCGACTATCAGGTAGCGACGCTAGTATTTGGTTGCTATGAATAATTAATCTAAATCATGCAAGAACGACGCGCCTTTGAAGGCGAGTGAGGTTTTAGTGTGGAGATATACCTATGGATGCTAGTATTTGGACTCAGATAATAATGGCACTCTGTGCATTTATTGGTATTAGCTATAAGATAATAACTGATAGAATTTCTGAAAAAAAAGGCGATTTAGAGAAGACAAAGAGTATTCTTGATAGACAGGAGCATATTAAGAACAGTAAGAAGTATCTGCAAGATTTGGAGATAAATAATATAACGTATCTAAAAGGCTTTACGTGGGAGCAGGTTGAAGTACTTTTGAGGAAAGATTTGCGCTTACTAACCATTTCAGAATTAAGATTTCTAAATAAAGATAAGCTGGTCGTCATTCGTAATGACAAAATTATCATACCTACTAAAATGTATATCTTGAAGAATAAATTTTTTAGCATTCGTGCTTGCATGATTGCTGGAAACTTCATACTTAGTGTTATAGCAGTTGGTTGGGCGATATTTAATTACTCTCTATTTTCTATCATATCTGCTCTATTTTATATGTACATGCTATTCGCTGAAATGATTGCGATTCATCACTTTGAAAGCTTGACCAGTTTTGACTTAATTAAAAAGTCTGGAGATATGGCAAGAAATATTATTGTAGTCTCTACAGATTTTGATAGAGAGGTATAAACGTATGGAAAAGCAGAAAATAAGATACCGCAAAATAAGAGGCATCAACCGCCGTAAGCGTGCTATTGAACGATGGGGCGAAGCTAATAAAATTCTTGATGTCGATCTGTTAAACCAAGACAAGCGAGATTACGTTGAATTCTTGGTACAGCCATGGTCACGCTTGTCTTTGATTAATAGTATCTATCCTGAGCCAACAGGTGACTGTGAGTATCTACTGATCAAAAACCTGCAAAAAATCTACCAATCATGGCAAGACTCGTTAGAAGCGTTGCAAACCCCTTATTACTTGCAAACATGGCTACGTGAAAACTACGTCAGCCGTTCACAAATCGTGTGTGCTATCGATGAGATGAAAGATTTCTACGATGATACCTTTGAAGCGATAGATAAACAGCCAAAAAATGGTATTCGAAGTTCTATCCACTATAATTCAAACACGGCTGAATACTTAGATTGTTTTGAATGGAAGCTTTATCGAAGGCTTGTGCATTATGACATGGCCGATGAAGGAGATTTAGAGATGTTGCAATACATTGACCCTATTAAGCTTTTAAGAAAAGAAATCATTGAAGGTCAAGAACAACAAATCGTTGAAATTGATAAAGTGTGGCTGATCTCATAAGCCCAACTCATAACTTAATAATAAGCGTCAAACTATGACACATACCAATACTGCTATTAATGCGCAAAATGTCACCTACGAAACCATCTTCCAAGCCGACATCATCACGCAAATGCAAGCGCACGGCTGGCAGTTAGGCAATCCTAGCGACTATACGGCTGAGACCGCGCTATATGAACAAGACGTGCTGGATTTTGTACAGACCACTCAGCCGCAAGAGTGGGAGAAGTTTTGTCGCACTTTTCCTATCGACTCTGAGCGCCACTTTATTGCCGCCTTGGTGAAGCAGCTCAACAAGGCGGACGCGCAAGCCACCGATAGAGCCTCACGTACTTATGGCATGCTTGGCGTACTACGTCATGGTCTAAAGATTCGTAACGCGCGTTTTAGCTTATGCCAGTTCAAGCCTGAGCATAGCCTGAACCCTGAGACCATGGCACGCTATGAGGCCAATATCTGCCGTGTCGTCCCTGAGGTAGTGTATAGCCCTCATACCAG
>NZ_JBPYDA010000021.1:0-11396 GCF_051847375.1 Psychrobacter sp. 2Y5 | reverse complement strand
CAGAAGTGAAACATCGTTGCGCCAATGGTAGTGTGGCTCCGGCCATGTGAGAGTAGGTCATCGTCAGCTCTCTATTCTAAGAAGAGTCACCCTTAACCGGGTGGCTCTTTTTTTTATCTTTAATTTAGTCATCATCATGTGACCTACGCAGAAAACGCTATTTAAAGCGTTTTCTCTTGCGCTGCCTAGCAAAGCAGTGCTTTGACTATTTCCTCGCTCTCCTCGTTCGTCAGCTCTCTATTCCTGAAAAGCCCCCGACATTAACTTGTTGGGGGCTTTTCTTTGTCTTCTATTCTTATATATAAAAAAACCATCATTCATAAGAATAATGGCTTTTGCCGTTGTACTTTAAGCTATCTTTGCGAATAATTATTCAGCAGCTGACTTACTAAACACTTCTTTCAAGCTAGTCGGTTCTTTACGCTTAGCTTCATTGTGCTCATGACGGGCTTTAGAAGAGGCTTGGTAAGCACGTAGACGAGAGTGCTGTAATGTGCCAATCGGACGATTCTCTTCTAGGCAGCGGAAAGTCGTAAAGCTTAAATCTTCGATTGCTGAAAGGTTACCATCGTCTGGAACATCTTGGCAAGGTATGGTCAAAGTCGCTACGGTAACGAAAGGCGCGTTAGACTCTTTCCATTCTTTAGTCAGCTGTTCGATAGGTTGTTTTTTGATATTTTGGCAAAGTTGAACTTGCACTTCGAACTGATAGTCGTGCTCTCTGATTTCTTCTATGATAGCGGGACGAATTGCTTCATCTTCGGTAAATAAATGAATGTTGGTACGTTTAATTTTCTCCATAGAGGCTTTGGTAGGCGTTACTCTAACTTTTGCCATGTAGTCGCCATGACGAAACGCGCCTTGAGAGAAGTAGTCATATAACCAAGCGTTCTTTGGAGGGATAGTCGCTAGCTTTCTAAAAGCGTTAAGTGATCGCAGACCTTCGATATCAGGGAACTCTTTGCCATATTTGGTCAACCAGTGAAAGACAAACTTACCTTTACCTAGTAGTCCATCGCCTAGATAACCGTTTAGTCCGAAGTTTAACTTAGACAAATAAGCATAATCTTTTAGGCTGTTAGTAAAAAAGATAGGGCCATTGACTAAAGCATAATCAAAGGTGGTACTATCTTCTTCACCCGGCGCTAGCTTTTTGCCTGGCACATCGAATATTTTAATAGCTAGTCCTTGTCCCAACCCGAGTCTTCTATCTGCACTGACGGCGGCAGCGGCGTTAGAGAAGCGAATGACTGCATCATGAATGCCTGCTTTGGCATATAAACCTTGAGCATACTCTTCAGGAATATTATCTAATATCTCAAACTTAGCTTTTAAGCCACAATAGCTCTTGGCGTGGACGGCACGAGTATGATGATCGATATCGTTTAAGTCTTTGCTTTTTTTGACATACAGACGGATGTCTTCGGTAATCGTATCTATGACTTTATTATCGTCATTGCTTAAGGTGATATATTTTGGGTCGTATTTAACATATTTAGGTTTAAATATTTTCTTTAGCATCATCAGCTTCCTTATATTAATAAACTAGAATTCGAATTCTTGAATATTTTATAAAAGTTTGCTAATAGTTATTTATGATAAATATTGGTAATGTGTAAATGAATCTATATTAATATGTTTTCTAGTGTTCTAAAACAACTCCCCAGCTTCGACCACTTCCTCAAAATCAAACCCTAACTGCTCCCCTTTACGCTGCCGCATTTGCTCAATACGCTGCTTACGCCCTACAATTAACCTCAATACTTCTCTGCGCTGTTCTGTGCTCATACTTAACCATAATTGACGCTCAGTACGACTTCTTAAACAGCCGAAGCAATAGCCTTTTTTATTACTTGTGCACACACCTATACAAGGATTATCGATGTCAAACAGTTCAATCTGTTCACTCATGACGTCTCCTTGTCTTCATTTTGCTTCGGTTAAAATAGATATTTCGATAAAGCATTCATACTAATATAAGTTGACTATAGATCAGCGATTTTAGCACTATTAACGCTATATCACTGGTGTTATGCTCGTTACTAGTTATTTTTACAGTATACCGAATGTCGAAGATGAGATTGCATATGAATATTGTGTACGTCCATGGCTTAGATAGCGATGCCAATTCTAATAAAGGCCTATTGTTGGAAAGCTATTGCCAAGAGAATTATCCAGATATCGAAGTCCATCGTCCTGACTTAAATCAAGCGCCTGAGCAGGTCTTTAGCTATTTGACTGGTTTAGTTACTAAGTTGAGTCAAGAGGCCAAAACCGTATTGATTGGTAGTTCGTTAGGTGGATATTTTTCAACGTTAGTGAGTAATCATACTGGTTGTGCTGTGTTATTGCTAAACCCTAGCACGCAGCCGCACGTTACTCTCCAGCGCTTTAAAGACGATGCGAGTCAAAATACGTTAGAATCGTGCAGTAGTTTCGATGGTAATGAAACACTTTATACCACCACTGGTGGTTGGGCGATCACCATAGCGGACTTGCACTGGTTTGCTGCGCATCCATTATTATCCATCGCTAACCCTAGCAAAGTAGCAGCGTTAATCAAAGAAGGTGATGAATTACTTAATGCAACTCTTTCAGCGAAGTTTTATAGTGAGCAAGGCGCTAGAGTTATTTTGCAAAACCGCGGCGATCATCGTTTCAGTGATTTCGCTGAGCATTTGCCAGAAGTTATAAAGTTCGTAGAAGAGCTGTCTAATTAGTGCAATGTGCCTAATAAAAATATCAAGAACACTAAAAAATTAGCATTAAGCTCTCAGATGTAATCAGTACAACTAAACGACATTATCTGACGTAAGGCTTATAACTATCGGCCTTTAGCGCAGTATTTTTAGTTATAATGGTTCAATAGAATTTATAGTTTGTAGATATTAAGGAAAGCATTTGTGAGTCAATATAATGCGCAATCGTTAGAAGTTTTAGAAGGGCTGGAGCCAGTACGTCGTCGCCCGGGTATGTACACGGATACCACGCGCCCCAACCATTTGGCGCAGGAAGTCATTGATAATTCGGTCGATGAAGCGCTAGCTGGCTACGCCAAAACTATCAAAGTGCAGCTGCATGAAGATGGCTCGTTATCCGTAGAAGATGACGGGCGCGGGATGCCGACTGATATCCATCCTGAGTTTGGCCAGACAGGTATTGAGCTAATCTTAACGCGCCTGCATGCCGGTGGTAAGTTCTCGACTTTTAACTATCAAGTGTCAGGCGGTCTGCATGGCGTTGGTATCTCAGTCGTCAATGCGCTATCAACCCGAGTCGAAGTCACTGTTTGGCGTGATGGTACTCAGTTCGATATGGCACTAGAAAATGGTGCGCCTGTGGCGCCTTTGAGCGAATCAGTTAGCTCTAATAAACGCAAACGTGGTACGCGAGTGCGCTTTTGGGTCGATGGTAGTTTTTTTGATACGCCTAAATTCAGTGTCAAACAGCTTAAGCATAACCTGAAAGCTAAGGCAGTACTGGCAGCGGGTTTGACTATCGAATTTACCGATAGTATCAACGATGAAAAAGTCGTTTGGCAGTTTACCGATGGCGTCGTTGAGTATCTCGCTGAGCAGCTCGATGGTCTGGAGACGCTGCCAGATGTCCCTTTTTATTATAATTATGACGCCGCAGAAGGCGAGCGTGCAGGGATTACCTTTGCGCTATCTTGGTTGCCTGAAGGCGGCAATCCGGTTCAAGAGAGCTATGTGAATCTGATTCCAACTGCGCAAGGCGGCACGCACGTCAATGGACTACGCACAGGTATTTTAGAGGCGCTGCGTGAGTTCTGTGATATTCATAACCTATTGCCGCGTAACGTCAAGCTGACGGGCGAAGATGTCTGGGATGGGATAAATTACATCTTGTCCTTAAAGTTCTCTGAGCCGCAGTTCTCGGGACAGACCAAAGAGCGTCTATCAAGCCGTGAGGCGGCAGGTGCGGTGCAAGCATTAGCCAAAGATGCGTTTAGTCTCTGGCTCAATCAGCATGCTGATATAGGGGCGCAAATTGCAGAGCTAGCGATCAATAAAGCCGGTCGCCGTCTCAAGTCCGCCAAAAAAGTGGCGCGTAAGAAGATTACTCAAGGTCCAGCTTTGCCGGGTAAGTTGGCAGACTGCCGCGGTGATTTGCGTGATGGAGCCGAGCTGTTTTTAGTAGAAGGCGATTCGGCTGGCGGTAGTGCCAAGCAAGCGCGTGATCGTCATTATCAAGCGATACTGCCATTACGCGGCAAAATATTGAATACGTGGGAAGTGTCTTCCGATACGGTGTTATCAAGCCAAGAGATCCATGATATCGCTATTGCTATCGGTGTCGATCCGGCCTCTGATGATCTCTCTGAGCTGCGCTATGATAAGATCTGTATCTTAGCCGATGCCGACTCTGATGGCCTGCATATTGCCACGCTCATTTGTGCTTTATTCGTCAAACACTTTCCTGCCTTAGTTGATGCTGGTCATTTATTTGTCGCGATGCCGCCTTTGTATCGGGTCGATATCGGCAAAGAGGTGCATTATGCGCTAGATGAGGGCGAGCTGGAGCACATATTATCAAAAGTTCCTGGTAATAAAAAAGCGCAGATTACTCGTTTCAAGGGTCTGGGTGAGATGAGTGCAGAGCAGCTACGCGAAACGACGATGAACCGCGATACCCGCCGTCTAGTGCAGCTCGATATGGATGATATGATGCTGACCAATAGCGTTATGGATATGCTATTAGCCAAAAAACGCGCCTCTGACCGCAAGTCTTGGCTTGAAAATAAAGGCAACTTAGCAGATATTGCGCTATAGGCTAACGCTTCTAAACGTACGTATAAAAGGGGTAATTCGTTGAGAGTTATTCCTTTTTTATTGGCAAAGGCTTCTGTACAAGCTATATAAACAAAGCAGAGTATAAATAATAAGCTAGTTTGCTCAGGTTAATGCTATGATGGGATACTCCTTATTCTGTCGTACTATTATGTCCTTAAACTCAAAAACCAGCACCACTGCTAAACCTACTCCGAACAGACGCTCCAAAGTGTTGCCTGATCTTAATAGAAAAGATTTAGGCGACTTAATTCCTAAGCGTGGCGGTAAGCTTGCTCCTACGATAGGTCGTTTACTGATGAAGTCAGCTGGCTGGAAAACAGTAGGCACTATCCCTAATATCTCACAAGCGGTGGTATTAGCCGTTCCTCATACCTCCAATATCGACGGGTTATATGCGTTGCCTTGCTTATTTGCGCTGGATCTCAAAATCAGTATTATGGGCAAGCATACGCTGTTTAAAATACCAGTGTTGGCGCAATTGATACGTTGGCTTGGCATCATACCCATTAATCGCGAAGTTAAAGGCTCAGTCTTGCAAGCGAGTATCGATAAGTTCAAAAACAATAAGACTTTGTTTTTGGGTTTAGCACCTGAAGGGACGCGTAAATATACTGAAAAATGGAAAACTGGGTTTTATTACTTGGCGGTTGGCGCTAATGTGCCTATTTTGCCTGTTGCCCTAGACTATCATGCCAAAGAAGTGCGCTTTTTAGAGCCTGTGTATCCAACAGGTAATATCGAAGAGGATTTGCCAAAGATTTATGTGCAGTACGGCGGGGTGATGCCTTATCACCCTGAGCGACTCTCGCAGCCGCTACAGGACGTTAATCAAGACTTCAAAAGTTAAAGACAAGGTTACAGCAAGATTAGAAATTGGGCTGACCATTGGAGGCGCTAACGCCGCCATCAACAGGCAAATTAACCCCCGTAATCATCGACGCATCTTCGCTAGCTAAAAAGGTAATAGCCGCAGCGATATCTTCAGGGGTGACAAAGCGTCCTAAAGGACAGCGCGATAAAAACTTATCGACCTTCTGTTGATCTTCTCGCATGTCTTTGGTCATACTGGTCTTAGTCGCGGTAGGGTTAACTGCATTGACGCGCACACCGTCCGGACCATGATCTAAAGCTAACGTGCGCGTCAAATTAGTGACGCCCGCTTTGGCAGCATTGTAAGCAGCCATATTCCAATCACCACCGATACCTGAGAGTGATGAGACGTTAATGATGTTGCCTTTTGTCTTGATTAGATGCGGCATGGCGGCCTGACAGACATAAAAAGTACCATTTAAATTGACATCGATAGCTGAGCGCCAGTCCTCGCCAGATAAATCTGTTATCTTGCCTTGCATACCTTTGCCAGCGTTATTGACGACGATATCGAGCTTCTCAAACCTATCTATCACTCGTTTTATCATTTCTTGTACTTGGCTTTGTACACTGATATCACAAGTGATCGTCATATAGTTGTCGGTATGAATCCAGGTTTTGTCTTGTGGAAACTCTTTTGCGGTCTCCTCCAAAGTTTCAGAGGTACGTCCTACCAATACGACAGTTGCGCCTTCATTAGCGAAACGCAAAGCAGTGGCGCGTCCCATGCCTGAGCCCGCTCCAGTGACAATAACGGTTTTTTCTTTGAAACGTTTCATAATATCTAATCCCTGTTATGATATAAATTTTAAATAAGTATTCTCTGGTAATGATATCTAGTACGGTTAGTGATAAATCTACCATAGCCTTATGGCATTCTTATAACAAGCCGTGGTTATAAAAATGATACCAAATTGCTCAATCTGCTAGGCTATGATTTTCCTATAGCCAGTTCGAAGTAAAATCGATAGATAATCCACTTGACTACCAATAGCACTAGAATTAGAAAAAACAAAAGGCCTTTGCTTTGACACCACCAAACCCCACACCTGAGCTGCACAATCAGCTGACACTATGGCTAGATAGCTATTTACAGGTCCAAAAAGCGCCAGCAGATGAGCAAAGCGCCCATAATAAAAAGTCCACGACGCAACAGCTCTATCAGCTACCTTTAGGGCAACTTAGAGTCCTGAGAGTGGTCTTAGCCCCTTTAGTAGATAATACTAAAAATAATACCAAAACGGATATAGACGCCATACGCTCGGCAGCTATAAGATTTGCTTTAAGGTGGAAAAAACGTCTGTTAAAACAAGACAAAAATAACCAGATCAATAGCGCTTATGTGCTCATATTGGAGAGAAGACCGGCAGTCGATAGCGACAATTTGGTGCAAACACCAGACGATAGTCACCGTTTATCAGCCGAGATGACAAGCGCTGATACTCAGCATGCTATAGAATACCAATCCGCCGATGCTAACGATTCTGGCATAGGACTACAAGTCTTTGACCAACAAGTCTGGCAGATGGTATTAGACACTCTGCAGACGCCGAATGATCTATGGCGACTCTTACGCTATCATCAAGCAGAGCTGCAACAATCATTGAGTAGTACACAACTGAGCAGTACTCAAATAGACAGTACTAAACCTAGCTTTAATTTTGAGCTGTCTGTGCTTAACCAGTTTATGGATAGTCCGGCTATCTATGCGCAGGCGCTCACTATCGACAATGCTTTGATAAAATACGGTATTCAGGATGCGCCGAATAATACGTTAGTCGCTATGAGTCTGGCTCAAAGAAACAATGAGAAGACTACAAAGCGGATTTATGAGCAAATGAGGCAAACATCTCTCTTGTGGCATCAGCTTAGTGCTCAGATGCTCTCAGAGTCGCTAACAGCTGCGCAGTTACCGCTTTGGCAACGTCAGTTATTATCAGAGTCGTTGTTCTCGCGCCATGAACTGATCCGCACCCTCTATCAGCATCCGAGTCGCAGCATTGAGCAGCAGCAAGCTGGTTATGTGGTACATCAGCACTCTTATGAAAGTTTAGGCCGACATTATGTGTTGATATTTTATGGCCGACAGCAAGACGGCAAACAAAGCCGCAAAACCATCGCGCCAAATCTGGCTACAATAGCCAAAGACGTGTCTACGCGCCTACCTATCGCTGAGCTGCATCATGTTATTGTGCTAGGTGTGGAGTTTATGGTAGAAGGAGTGGATACCTTTATTGATATTGACCTATTTATCCAGCCAGTGACCGCGATGAGTGAAAAAGAGCGGCAACTGACTAGACAGTTACAACGCCTAAATAGTCAGCAGCATAATCAAAAACACGATGGGAAAGCAAATAAAGTGGGCTTAAATAAAAATTCAAAACCACTGCCAACTATAACCCTTAGTTTTAATATTCCCGCCACAAAAAATAAACCACAGAGCTGAGCGCCTCTAGCCTATACCAATACTATTATCCATACGCATAAAAAAAGACAGCCTAAGCTGTCTTTTCTTTTTACGTTAATAAATACACTGCTATCAACGCTTATTGATTGGTGTCGTCAGCAAGACCGCTACCCGGTAAGATCTCATTATCATTACCAGTGTTAAGCCCAGTGTCTGTATCCCCTCTAGCAGGAGTGATATCGACAGTGTTGGTATCAAGATTACTGGTATCTACAGTGTCCGTACGCAAATCAGTCGTTGCAGTGCTTGGCGTAGCTGGCGTGTTTGTAGCAGTAGGCGTGTTATCGCGAACCGATTCTTTAATCTTTTCTTGCGTAGATTTGCTTGGCTCTACAGCTGATTTAGCTTTCGCTTCATCACGCTCTTTGTCCATCTTGTCTTGCATCTTGCGTAAGAAACGAGATGCAGCTTCTTGACCACCAAGACCGAATGATAGAGCAAATGCTACGGCTACGGCACCTAACGTTAGACCAAATGCGAGGTTAACAATAGAATCAGCAATACCCATCGCTTTTAGGCCCATAGCTAGTACTAAGCCCATGATCAATACACGTACAATATTGGCTAAGAACTGTGAACCTTGTTCTGAGCGCTCAACCACACCAGCGATGATATTGGCAAGCCAAAAGCCGATGAATAGAATGATCGCGCCTAAGATGATGTTGGCACCGAAAGCGATAAACATCGTAATGATCGCTGAGATAGGCTCGAAACCTAGTAGATCAGCGGCTGCAACTGCAGCAAACAGCATCGCAAAGAATACGATAGCATAACCGACTACATCAGAGATGCGCTTATCACCCATCGTCTCTTGTAAACCAACTTTGGCAGGTAAACGGTTGATTTCAGTATTCTCAAGCAAGCCTTTGATGATGTTTGCAACCATACGTACGACATAATAAGTTACAATCAAGATGGCGGCTGCCATAAAGATATTAGGCAGAGCTTCCATTATTTTATTGAGCATGTTAGTCGCAGGACGAGCAATAACTTCGATTTTTAGCGCATTTAAGGCAGCGATAATCGTTGGGATGATTACTACTAAAAAAGCTAAAGAACCGGCAATATTAGGTAAGCTATTTTCTTCGCTAAGACCGGCTTTAGAAGCAAGCTCTTGAACGTTAAAGGTAGACACCAGGTTAGTTACGATACCGCGTACCACTTTGGCAATAATATAACCAACAACAAAGACCACACCTGCGATAAGAATGTTCGGAATGAAGCTAAAGATTTTATCAACCATATTCGTTAGAGGAGCAAATAAGCCATCAAGCTCTAACTGACCTAGTACTATCGTTAGAACAATAAGCAAGATGAACCAATAAACCATATCAGCAATGGTGCTGCTCATAGGTTTGACGCCTGCTTGCGCGCTCAAGCGCTCATCCATCGTAGTCTTTGATAACGCAGTATTAAGCGCCGTGCGAGCCACAGTAGCCACAACCCAACCGATGATACCAATAGCAATGGCAGCGATAAGATTAGGAATAAAGGACAACACTTGACCCACCATGTTGGCAAAAGGTGCCGAGATAGAGTTTAAGTTAAGCGTATTTAGAGCGGCTGAAATAGCTATGATAAAGATAAACCAAAAAACGATCTTGGATATAATGCCTTCCAAGTCGTAAGATTTACCCGTAGAAGAGTCCATACGTTGATTTAAGTTTACTTTGGCCAGTACATTACGTACTAAGGCGGCAATACCTAAAGCCACTAGCCAACCAATAATAAAAATTAAAATAGCCCCAATGATAGAACCAATAGGTCCACCAAGATAACCATTAAAAGATGTAAACATTGGATTCATCTTATCCTCCTTTAATAATCATGTCTCGATAATGAGATAAATAGGGCACACTCACCAAAAAATGACATCATTATTTATAAATAGTATTTTAATAGAATTATTTAATTATAAAACTGCAAAATAGAGCAGGTGATTATGAGAATGGCAGTCCATTGCACAATAAAAGTTCTGTTATTAAGCGTTAACCCGGAATTGCTATTGTAACTGATAATTTATTTGCTAACTGACAACCTGATAAAGGGTCGTTAGAAGAGATAAATAGAGATCGGTTTAAAAAACCTAAGCCATTTTCGGTAATCCGGTGATTTATGTAGAAATATGACTTATAGTTACATATTCTTTAATCTGATTAAGCTTAGCGGATATGGTGTTTAGTTTAAAGACATAATGCTTTACTTAACGCTATAGTTGTGTGATAACTTGTTATCATGATTAAAATCATTAACAAAAAATGTACATCTGATGATTAAATATTATCTTAAACCCGATAGTAGGCGTAGTTCCTAAAACCAAGATTTGTTATGATGACGGACCAATAACTTATTATCACTACCTTACAATTTGAGAGTACTCTATGAAAAAAATCACTACCTTTGCAATTGGTACGCTAGCTAGTGCTATGTTGCTAGTAACCGGCTGTAGTACCAATAACGGCAATCAAGACACCTCAGCGGCAAGCGTGGCTGTGACCGAACAAAGCTCGCAAACCCAAAAAGTGGGCTATAGCTTGGGCTATATGATGGCAGAAGGTAATAAAGAAGCGGTTGCAGATCTTGACTTAGATACCTTTGAGCTAGGTTTCCGTGACGGATATCAAGGTAATGACTCTGCTTTGACCCAAGAGCAGATGCAACAAGTATTAATGGATTACCAAAAAGAGCAAGAAGAGAAGTTCGTTAATGATATGCAAGAAAAAGCCGCTGAGAACACTGCAAAAGGCGAAGCTTATCTAGCGGAAAATGCGAAAAAAGAAGGCGTGAAAACGACTGATTCAGGTTTGCAGTATAAAGTACTGACCGCAGGTACAGGCAAGTCACCAAAAGCGACTGACGTCGTCGAAGTCAATTACGAAGGTAAATTGATCGACGGTACAGTATTTGACAGTTCTTATGAGCGCGGCGAGCCTATCGAGTTCCCGTTAAACCAAGTGATCGCTGGCTGGACGGAAGGCTTACAGCTAATGAAAGAAGGCGGCAAATACGAGTTTTATATACCAAGCGATCTTGCTTATGGCGAAGCGGGCAATCAAGGCATCGAACCTAACAGTACTTTGATTTTCACAGTTGAGTTGTTATCTGTAAAATAATGAGATCTGTAGGTATTTAACAGACGCTAACGTCAATAAAAAAGCTCTCATAATATGAACTGACCCCCAAATGTTGGACGGTTTATTTTATAACAAGGACTGAGTTCTGTATTGCACAGGACTCAGTCCTTT
>NZ_JBPYDA010000020.1:0-18776 GCF_051847375.1 Psychrobacter sp. 2Y5 | reverse complement strand
GTCTAGGTCGTAACGCATAAAAATACCCCATAAGTTGTGTCCAACTTATGGGGGTCAGTTCAGGTTGGGGCTTTTTTATTGCGCGAAAGTATAGTTTACAACGTCTTTTGAAAGACTTTAGAATTACGGCCATTATGGTACTGATCACGGCGCGGCTCAGGGAGATCACTACTGTCGACCTCAGCGAAACCCTGCTCAACGAACCAATGCGCGGTACGAGTCGTTAATACAAATAACTTATGCACCCCATGGCTACGCGCTTGCTGCTCTAAAAATGCCAATAAATCAGCACCGCGACTACCGCTGCGATAATCAGGGTGGATAGCAACACAGGCGACTTCTGCTGAATTGTCATCTAGCGGATTAAGCGCGGCACAACCTAAAATCATCCCATCACGCTCGATGACACTGTAGTTGTCAATCTCTTGTTCGATACGTTCGCGCGAGCGGGCGACTAAAATGCCCTGTTCCTCAAGCGGGGTTAATAGCTCGATCAAACCGACCACGTCATCGATGTTCGCTCGGCGAATCTCTTCGTAGGGATCGTGACTGATTAGCGTTCCTGAACCATCGCGTGTGAAGAGCTCTTCTAGCAACGCGCCGTCTTTGGCATAAGAGATAATATGGGTACGATGCACGCCTTGACGGCAAGCGCTACTAGCGCAGTGTAAGAAGTAATTGATCTCATGATTGATATCGCGCTCACGCAAAAAGCGATCCACTTCGTTCGGAATCATCTCATGCAGCGGGCGACCATTATCTTGGATACCCGCCTCTTCGCCTAAGAAGATTAGCTTATCAGCATTAAGAGCGACAGCGGCACTAAGCGCCACGTCTTCTGCTAATAGATTAAAGACTTCACCAGTAGCAGAGTAGCCCATAGAGCCCAAAATGACGATGTGATTATGCAGTAAGTTGTTCTTGATCGCATCGACATCTATCGAGCGCACTTCTCCGGTCATCTGATAATCAACACCATCGCGGATACCATAAGGGCGCGCGGTGACAAAGTTACCAGAAACCGCGTCAATGCGGGAGCCATACATGGGCGAGTTAGCAAGTCCCATCGATAGCTGCGCTTCAATCTGCAGGCGTATAGCGCCTACCGCTTGTAAGATACTTGGCATCGCTTCTCGCGGTGTTAGCCGGATATCTTTATGCAGCGGCGAGGTGATATTGACTTCTTTTAGGTTGTCTTCAATCTGCGGCCTGGCTCCGTGTACCAAGACCAGCTTTATACCTAAACTATGTAATAAAGCAAAGTCATGAATCAGCGTACTAAAATTCGGGTGCTTCACCGCTTCACCGCCGAACATAATCACGAACGTCTTGCCGCGATGCGTATTAATGTAAGGGGCAGAGTTGCGAAACCAATGAACATATTCAGGGTTAATCTGTGGCATGGCGCTAGTAGTCATAATAGGAACAGTAATAGTAGGATAAATAGGAAGATTAAAGATTTACCATAGCAAAAAACCCCGTTATGAGCTATCTTTTTATTCAACTACTCTCGGCTCTTATGGAAGGTCAATGATATACATAACCTAAACACGGGGCTGATGTAGCTAGAATAGCTTTTTGCTATGCTAAGCGTTATCATTTGCCCATCTACTGTTTTTGCTATATCAACTAGGAAAGATAATCATTATGAAAAAAAGCAACCATTTTGCCAACCCATTTGCTGCTTGGGGCGGTCACCGTTTATTTCATGTTGTCGCTGGCACGCTCGTCGGGGCAATGGTCGTCACGCAAGCCTCAGCTATGCTTCCCACTCCAGAGCCGGCGCTTGATAATAGCTCTACTGCTCTACAAACAGCGGCTTTTGATTCTAGTAACTCCTCTAATGCTAACTCCAATGCACAGGCGGTGAATACTAAGATTACCGCCTCGCTTATCAGTGTCGATGCAAATGGTAATGAGGTTTTAGTCCCAGTCACCGCTGAGACGCGCCTGCAATCTGGTAATATCTTGGAGTACCAAGGCTACTTTACCAATACTAATGCTGATCGAGTGCGCAAAATGACAGTCACTATGAGTATTCCTGAGCAGGTTGAGCTGTTAGGCGGCGTCATGCCAGACTTTCCTTATGGCAGCGTCGATGGCAACTCTTTCGCTCGTATGCCACTAAGAGGCAATGTTAACGGCCAAAGCCAAGAGATTCCTTTGGGCTATTATAAGGCAGTACGTTGGGATATCGAAGGAGTAGGCCTCAATGATACAGTGATGGTGCAGTACCGTGCGAAGGTAAAATAAAGCTAAGCCTCAAATAAATTGCATTAGGTAGAACGCATACACCAGATTATATGGCATCTTTTGTTTTTTATCTGGCGGGTCCGAGTTCAGATTATATGACAGGGCAAGCACCTATCATGGATGGTGAGCTTGTTTAGCGTTTATGAAGGTAATTTCTCAGAGCTACGTTACCGCTGAGTAGCTAGTCTCCAAATTAGGAGAACAGACCCTAAATTATGTAGTGATATTTGTAATCTACTTTTAGTCCTTTTAAAGGAGTAGTTTTATGAGCAACGATGACCAAGACGCGATTATTATCGGATCGGGACATAATAGCCTGGTTTGTGCGCTTTACCTGTTAAGGGCGGGCTGGTCCGTTCGTGTTTTAGAGCGTGCCCCAATGCCCGGCGGCGCTGTTAAGACGCAAGAATTGACCGAACCGGGGTTTAGGCATGACTGGGCCGCGATGAACGTTTCGAACTTCAAGAATTCA
This sequence comes from Psychrobacter sp. 2Y5, assembly GCF_051847375.1. Taxonomy (NCBI): domain Bacteria; kingdom Pseudomonadati; phylum Pseudomonadota; class Gammaproteobacteria; order Moraxellales; family Moraxellaceae; genus Psychrobacter; species Psychrobacter sp. 2Y5. The sequence goes on along the minus strand of NZ_JBPYDA010000020.1, from coordinate 16,051 downwards.
GCATTCTACGCGGATTTCGGCTCGGCTTTGGAACGTCACGGCGCAGAGTTTGTGACTGCAAAAAACTGCTTTGCTTCGGTATATGACGATGGAACCTGGTTTGGTGTCGGTACCGATACCGCAGCCAACGTCTCTCGCATCGCGGCATTTTCTGAACGAGATGCCAAAACGTGGCAATCTCTAACCGACAGCTTTGCATCACGCGCGGCAATCATTGGCGGCTTGATGTCCAGTCCGATGAAATCGACCGCGCTGATAGGCCTTGGGTTCAAAGCGCTGCGCCAGCAAGGCTTGGGCGGCACGTTCGATTTGATCCGCTTTATGCTGTCCTCGCCGCGCGACTGGCTAGGCCGTACGTTTGAGAGCGAAAAGATCCGCGCCGCACTGGCACCTTGGGGCATGCATGTAGACTATGCGCCCGATGTTGCAAGCGGCGCAATCTTTCCCTATCTCGAAGCGTTCGGCGATCAGGCCGGCGGTTTGTCGCTGGGTAAGGGCGGGGCGGATACCATCATCCGCGCCATGGTTGCCGAGATCGAAGCGCAAGGCGGGTCGGTGGAGTGTGACACTGAAGTGACGCGCATCATTCATAAGAATGGCAAGGCCCAAGCTGTCGAAACCGCTGATGGCAGACAGATTAGTGCAAACAAGGCAATCATCGCCAATGTTGCGCCAAAGGCGCTAGCGCGTCTGACTGGCACTACCGGCAACGCCGACTACGATTCCGGACTTGACACCTTTAGGCATGCGCCCGGCACGGTGATGATCCACCTGGCTATGTCCGATCTGCCCGACTGGCGCGCCGGATCGGAGTTGCGCGATTATGCCTATGTCACCATCGCCCCAACGCTCGATGCCATGGCGCTGGCCTATCAACAACCACTAGCCGGGCTTTTGCCGACAGAACCGATGATCGTTGTGGGGCAGCCTACCGCGATTGACCCAAGCCGCGCCCCTGCAGGCAAACATACGCTTTGGCTGCAAGTGCGAATGGTGCCTGGCGAGATTAAAGGCGACGGCGCCGGACAGATTAACGCAACCGATTGGGACACAGCACTGGCCCCCTTTGCCGAGCGTGTGCTGGATATCGTCGAACGTCACGCTCCCGGCCTGCGCGACCGGATTATTGGCATGCGCTGCGTGTCCCCGCGTGATCTGGAGGCCGACAATCCAAACCTAGTGGGTGGTGATCAGGTCTGCGGCAGTCATCATCTGTCACAAAACGCGATTTTCCGTCCGGTTCTGGGCTATTCTGATGGCACGACGCCGATCGAAGGGTTGTACCATACAGGCGCAGCTGTTTGGCCAGGCGCAAGTACAGGCGCAGGTCCAGGTACATTGCTGGGCCGGATGCTGACATAGGGTGGCAGTCATTCATTGGTTGTGAGCGCGGCATTGAAAAAGGGTCAGGCGCCGCCGGTAAGCATAAAAAAACACTAACATGCGTAATGCTAGTGTTTTTTTATGCTCAGACTTTCTATCGCTATCTTCAACAAGTGGTATGAGATAAATACAAAAGAAATCAATCACTTTGCACAACGACCTTGCCTAGCTACTCTGGATAGAGGCTCTGAGTTTTGTCGGCGATCAGTTGTTTGATAGCTATCATTTGTTTATTAGCCGCTTGCTCGCCTGCGGCAATAAGCGCTCGGCGTTGGCTGCTATCCAATGAGCTTAAGTGACCAACCTCTGGGATAATAACGATATCCGCGCGATCACGCTCTAAGCGCATCTTAGTGCTGCGATTGTTAGCTAATCCATTAGGGCTCGCATTGGCATTGGCTATAAAGCGGCTCTCTAACAGACCCCAAAAGCCGCTCAACGAAGTGATAGCCGTTAAAGCAGTGTTAAAGCTATCCGCGCTTTTATGTTTAGTGTTAGGAGCAGTAACATCGACCGCGATAACAATATCTGCCCCTAAATCGCGGGCGCTATCAACAGGCACTAAGCTGACGACGCCGCCATCGATATATTTTTTACCAATCTTTGCAGGGATGCGCGGTGCAATAAACACTTTCGGTACACTGCTAGAGGCTTGCACCGCAAGTCCAGTGTCGCCAGTAGTAAACACTGCCTTTTTTAAAGTATGCTTTTCAGCTGCAACCGCTGCAAATGCAATGGGCAAGTCTTCTATCGGCTGCTGCATCACTTGGGTATTAATAAAATCTCTGAGCTTGATACCTGCAATAATTCCCTGATTCGATAAAGTAAAATCTGTCAATTCGCTATCGGCTGTGGTTAGAGCCAAGCGCTCGAGCCTAGCCGCCGTATAGCCACTGGCGTAAACACTACCGATAATACTACCCACGCTAGTACCGACTACTAAGGTTGGGGTAATGCCATTTTCCTCTAACGCTTTGATAACGCCAACATGCGCAAACCCTTTGGCACCGCCGCCACCTAATACTAATGCCACGCTAGGGGCGGTGGGCGCGGGCGGCTCTGAATGGGCTACTGGCGTAAGGCTATTGCAGGCGCTAGCCAGTAAGCTTATAGTAGTGAGTAAGCTTATTTTTATAAATAAAGTCAGTGAGCGCTGAAAGCGATAAATTCTTATGGCACGGAACATAGCAATCTCGAAAGTAGCAGTGCTAAATAGCTTAGCATAATAAGGATGCTTGTCAGTTATAATAGTAGAACCAAGCCTATGACTCTAAGTTAAAAAACTGAATTAGGATTTTTGATGCCCCTCCCTGCGACTCAATCGATAACGCATCCGGTCAATAGCGAGCCGGCCTCAGCGCTAGATATGCCCGTTTCCGCATTAGCAGGCGTTGGCCCAAAAGTTGCTGAGCAATTGGCGCTGCTAGGTATCGTGCGTATCTTTGATCTGTTATTGCATCTGCCAAGAGACTACGAAGATCGGAGTCGCCAAGTCGCTATCAGTGACGTGGCACATGGACAAGCGGCGCTCATCACCGGCCGGGTAGTGCATATCGATAATAAACGCGGCGGCATGACCGTCATCATCGATGATGGCACTGGGACTGTGGGTTTGCGCTTCTTTAAAGTCTATCGAGGACTAGCGCAAACAATGAGCTTAGGAACTCGGTTGCAGCTGTTTGGTGAGGTCAAAGTTAGCCGTTATGGTAAGCAAATTCATCATCCTGAATATCAGATCATCACCGATGGGGTGCCCGTCACCGATATTGGCCTGCAGCCTATCTATCCGACTGTAAAGGGCTTACACCAAAACAAGCTGCGTACTTTGATTAAGCTTGCGCTACAAACGGTGCGTAGCCAAGGCCTACCGATGACGCTATTTACTAGCGCTGATTTCGCTGTCGTCACCGATTTGCCTTTAGCGCCCTTTGAACCTGCTAAAGCTATTGAACCAGATGTTGAGGATATCTTCTCGACCCTCGCTCGTAGCGTGCCGGATAGTAGTAGTGTCAGTAAAGCTGATCCCGCAGTTTATAATAACTCAGAAGCTTACCAGCTCGCCTCTGTCACTACTGACCATAATCAGCATCATAACGTCTATAATTTATCGATATTTGAAGCTTTGGTACTGCTGCATACACCGCCGACTTATACCGATGCCGATCAACAATATAAACTGCTGACTCAGCTCACTGCCCGTACGCATGCCGCCTGTCAGCGCTTAATTATCGAAGAATTGACCGCCCATCAGCTTAGTCTCTTGTACCGCCGTCAACAATTGCATCAGTATAAAGCGCCAAAATGTACTACTCAAAGTGCGCTGACCGATAAGCTGTTTGCTGCCTTGCCATTTGAGTTAACGGGCGCGCAGCAAAGGGTGATGAGAGATATTACCGCTGATATGGCAACCTCTATCCCTATGCTCAGACTTGTGCAGGGCGATGTCGGCGCAGGTAAGACGCTAGTGGCAGCAGGGGCGGCGGGTTACGCGCTTGATAGTGGCTGGCAGGTCGCAGTCATGGCACCGACTGAGATCTTAGCTGAGCAGCATTTGCTCAATTTTAAACAGTGGTTTGAGCCATTAGGAGTAGAGGTCGGTTGGCTGGCGGGTAAGCAAACGGCGAAGCAGCGCCGTGAAGCTTTGGAAGCGGTAAGCGAAAACAGCGTACAAATCGTCGTTGGTACTCATGCGCTGTTTCAAGATACGGTTGAGTTTGCCAAGTTAGGTTTAGTGATCATCGATGAACAGCACCGTTTTGGCGTCGAGCAGCGGATGGCCTTGACTAATAAAGGTGTCGCTGGCAGTACCCCGCATCAGCTGATCATGACGGCAACGCCGATTCCGCGCACGCTGGCGATGAGTGTCTATGGCGATATGGATACCTCTATTATTGATGAGCTACCGCCCGGACGCACGCCGATTACTACGGTGACTGTCGATCGCAACCGCCGTGATGAGGTGATCGAGCGTATCGCGGCTAATTGTGCTCAGGGCAGACAAGCCTACTGGGTTTGCTCTTTAGTGGAAGAGTCTAGCGTCTTAGATGCACAAGCGGCTGAAGCTACTTTTGAGGATCTCAATGAGCGCTTAGACATTCGCATTGGTCTTGTGCATGGCAAGATGAAAGGCGCTGATAAGCAAGCTATTATGCAGCAGTTTAAAGCAGGCAAGCTGGATTTATTGATTGCGACAACAGTCATCGAAGTTGGTGTTGATGTGCCCAATGCGTCGCTTATGGTGATTGAGAATGCCGAACGTCTAGGGTTATCACAATTGCATCAATTGCGCGGGCGCGTAGGACGAGGATCGACCAAAAGCTTCTGTGTGCTGCTCTATCAGACGCCATTGTCAGAGACCGGTACTGAACGCTTAAAGGTATTACGAGACAGTACCGATGGTTTTGTCATCGCTCAAAAAGACTTAGAGCTAAGGGGGCCAGGGGAATTACTTGGTAAACGGCAAACCGGTAATATCGGCTATTATTTGGCAGATCTGATTCGCGATGAAGAGCTGTTCGCTATTGCCCAGCGCTTGGCTCGCCATCTGATTGCAGATGCTAGCCGTAAAGCCGATGTCAGCCAACTCATTCATCGCTGGATGCCTGAGGCCAGTCGCTATACCAACGCTTAATAATTCTCTTTGATACACAGCTTAAATAATAAAGGCTAGCATCTTAGTAGCACGCCAAAAGTTATGCTCCGTAAAAGCTACGACTTTTTGTGTTGTTAACGGACGGTAGGCTACTGATTTACAAGGAAGTAGACTGATGATGGCTAATGAGCAGATGAGGTTTGCGGAGAAGTCGTTTTGGTTAAATAGTTATGGACACTATGATGCTAATCCGCCGTTGACTGCTAATATCAAAGCGGATGTTTGTATCATCGGTGGCGGCTTTACCGGTCTGAGCTGTGCCTATGAGTTTAAGAAAATAAACCCTAATGCTACGGTAGTCGTGCTTGAATCAAAAGTGATTGGCTACGGGGCTAGCGGGCGTAACGGCGGCTTTAGTATGAAGCTGTTCGGCCTTGAACCTGAGGTCATCGTCATGCGCTGGGGCGAGCAAAAAACGATCGAGGCGCATCAATATATGATGCAAGCGGTCAAGCATGTGCAGCAGTTAGTAGACGAGCACAACTTCGACTCAGACTATCAGCATCCAGGTATGCTGCGCGTGGCTTATAGTGATAGGCAGCTCAACAGACTCGCCAGTAGCTATGAACTGTTTCAAAAACTAGGCATCGATAGCGATATGTCTTGGCGGCAGCAGGATTTGTTAGCTAAAGAATTTAACAGCGATAAATTTCTCGCGGGGATTTATGAGAGTGAGACCGGCCTCTTAAACCCAGCTAAGCAAGTCCGAGAACTAAAGAGAATCTGCCAAGAGCTTGGGGTACAGATCTATGAAACCACGCCAGCTATAGATATTCAAGAGGCGCGGGTTATTAAAATAACTACCCCGAAAGGTGAGGTCACTAGCGATAAACTTGTCATCGCTACCAACGGTTATTCTCATACCCTATCTGGTGTCAAACTCAAAAACCAACAACTGCCTATCTGGACCTATCAAATCATCACCGAGCCTTTGACTGACGCACAGTGGCAAGCTATTGGTTGGCAAAAAAGACAAGCTTTTGAAGATAACAGACACTTAGTGCATTATTTTCGGCCAACGGTAGATGGGCGTATCACTATGGGCGGCGGCCGTATCGACGTCGCCTACGGCAGTAATATGGACAAAGATAGCAATAACAGCGCTTGGCAGCATTGTGAGGAGCATCTCAAATGGCTGTATCCGCAATTACAAGATATTAAGATAGCTTACCAATGGGGCGGCCCGACGTCGGTCAATCTCGATATGACACCGGAGATCGGCTATCTGAACTCCAATAAAATCATCTATAGCTGTGGCTGTATCGGTCATGGCGTCTCCCTGACGCATCTCAATGGCAAGCTAATAGCGCAGCTCTTAAGCGAGCAAAGTAGCGATTTGACTGACTTTTGGATAGTGAATCGCAAAGCCATTCGTCTGCCGGGCGATATCATCAGTTGGTGTAGCGCAAAAGTGCTGAGTCAAAGCTTAAGCTTGGCAGATAAGTTCGATGAGCGTCATCTTTAGACTTAAGCTGAATGAAAAAATCCTATCAGCGACAGTACGACCACTACCATGCTGCTAACTTGCTATCAGCAAAAGCAAATTTTCGATGAGATTCAGTGACTTGCTCTTTTATCCTAGTACCAGAATATAGACGCGCAAGATATCCATACGCATTGACGCGCTGATGGGATAAGCTACAATGTTCAAAACTTATGCCTGTTTTTTAGACTGTTTATCACCGTTAACAGACGGATAGTCGCTAGATTTTTAGTCGCTAGATTTTCGCTATGGCCCTTATTTATAGAGACCGCTTATGAGTGACCTTCAAGACCCTAATGGCAAGCCAGTTGTTGATGATCAAAAGGCAACTAGCAACGCTGACTTACCGCCTTATCGTCAACCTGAAGTCCCTAGCAATAATACTAAAATGCCGCCTTGGCTGCTACCGGTCTTAGCAGTGATGCTGGTGGTCGGTGTGCTGTTAGGAAGGTATTGGGGCAGTAATGAATCTGCGAGTGATGAGCAAGTGGTGACCAGCTCTGATACTCAAGCCAATAGCGCCTCTGACATAGACAGTGTAGAGCAAGCAGTGCTGTCGGTAGAAACGGTGCTGCCAAGCCAAGATAGCATCGGTAATAATTTGCGTGCTGATGGCACCATTAGCCCTAAAGATACTGCTAATGTCAGCGCCAAGGTCAATGGAGTGGCGATTGAACAAGTGCTAGTAGAAGAGGGTCAACAGGTCAAGGCCGGTCAAGTGTTAGCCATCTTTGATTCCGATGCCGCCAAGCAGCAAATCCTGCAAGCCGAAGCGGAGGTAGCCGAAGCAGAAGCGACGCTCGCCAATGCCAGTGCTGATGCCGCTAGGGTATTGCCTTTGATTGATATCGACGCGATAAGTCGTCAAGAAGCCGATCGTTATCGCACCTCAGAGCTACAAGCAAGAGCGGCGCTGCAAGCGTCAAAAGCACGCCTGAGTAATCAAAAATTAAACCTAAATAATTCGCAAGTGACCGCGCCTGTCAGTGGTATTATCAGTAAAAAAATGGCGGAAGTCGGTATGGTATCGGCAGGCGAGTCGCTATTTACTATTATCAAAAATGGCATTTTAGAGTGGCAAGCGGATATCGACCCTAAGCTTATCGGTGAGGTAACGGTAGGCACGCCGGTCAGAGTCAGCCTGCCGAATAACCAATCGGTAATGGGTAAGGTGAGCCGTATTGCCCCAACTGCTGATAGTAACCGCCAAATTACCATCTATGCCAGTCTAAATAAAAACCCAGCGGCGCGCTCGGGTATGTATCAGACGGGTGAGTTCTTATTAGGTAGCGCTAGCGCGCAAACTATCCCGAACGCGGCCATCGTGAGTAACGACGGTTACGACTATGTGATGCTAGTCACCGACATAAAGGTGCAAGATGGCAAAACCCTTGGCCGTATTCAGCAGCAGCGCGTGACTTTAGGGGAGCGTCTCGGTGATAAGGTCGCGGTAACAGAGCCGCTGCCTGCCGATAGTCGGCTGGTCAAGCAAGGCGGCAGTTTCCTCAATGATGGCGATCTAGTGCGGGTAGTGAATGACAACACAAGCCAGCAAGCGCAAGCAGCTACTGGCGCAGCGCAGGCATCCCTATGAATTTAAATGTCTCCGCTTATTCGATTAGAAACCCGCTAGTTGCTATTTTGCTATTTGTACTGCTCACTTTGGGCGGTGTTTATGGCTTTATGCAAATGAAAGTCCAGCAGTTTCCGGACATTGATTTGCCAGCCGTCGTGGTGACTGTCACCTTGCCTGGTGCTGCGCCTACGCAGTTAGAAAACGACATCGCCAAAAAGATTGAAAACAGAATAACCAGTATCGAGGGCATCAAGCATATTCGTACTACCCTACAAACGGGCGCAGCGACGATCGCTTCTGAGTTTGTACTCGAAAAGGATATCCAAGAAGCGGTCGATGATGTGCGCTCGGCAGTCGGTGAAGTCAGAGGAGATCTACCGGCAGCCGCGAACGATCCGATTATCACCAAAGTCTCGACTGCTGGCTTCCCAGTGATTACCTACTCAGTCGCGGCTGATAATATGAGCGTCGAGGATTTATCTTGGTTCGTTGATGACACCATTACTAAGCGCCTCTCCGACATTCCTGGCGTCAGTGAAGTTGGCCGTATCGGCGGACTTGAGCGCGAGATTACTGTCGCCGCTGACCCTATTGCCCTAAGCGGCTTACAGTTCTCCATTGTCCAGCTCTCGCAGCAGCTAGCCGGTATTCAGCAAGACAGCTCAGGCGGTGAAGCCGAAGTCGGTAACACCACGCAGACCATTCGCGTATTAGGCGCAGTGGATCGTGCTGACGCCTTGAATGATCTACAAATAACGGTGCCTACTACTGGCACGACGCAGGAGCTTGGACGTCTGTCACAGATCACCGATGGCGCGGCTGATCCGACCTCGATTGCCAAGCTCGATGGACAAACGGTAGTGGCCTTTGATATTACTCGCTCTCGCGGCGCCAGTGAGGTAGAGGTGATGGAGCGCGTCGATGCAGAGCTTGCCAAGCTCAATGCGGAGATGAGCAATATCAGTGTCGAAAAAGTCTACGATAGGGCCACACCAGTCGCAGAGGATTATAAGGCTTCGATAAAGATGTTAATCGAGGGCGGTATCTTAGCGGTCCTAGTGGTATTTTTATTCTTAAAAAATGTTCGAGCCACTATTGTTGCTGCGGTGGCTCTACCTTTATCAGTCATTCCGACCTTTTTGGCGATGTATCTTTTCGATTTTAGTCTTAATATCATCTCTTTGTTGGCTCTATCTCTTGTCATTGGGGTGTTAGTCGACGATGCTATCGTTGAGGTGGAGAATATCATTCGCCATCTGCGCATGGGTAAGACGCCTTATGAAGCGGCGATGGAGGCCGCTGATGAGATTGGACTGGCCGTTGTTGCGACTACTTTTACCTTAATAGCGGTGTTTTTGCCGACTGCTTTTATGGGCGGCGTGGTCGGTCAGTTTTTCCGCCAGTTCGGTTGGACAGCGGCGTTGGCTATTTTTGCCTCATTAATGGTGGCACGATTGATAACGCCGATGATGGCCGCTTATGTGCTGCGGCCTGAGAAGCAGCGAGTTGAAAAGAAAAGCAAAACTATGGCGTGGTATCTCAAAGTGGTGTCTTGGACGCTACATCATCGCTGGCTGACAATGGGCGCAACTTTAGTACTGTTTGTCGCCTCACTGATGCTTGTCAAATTGCTACCAACTGCTTTTATACCAGATAATGATATCGATCAAACCCGAGTCGCCATCGAGCTGACGCCTGATGTGGCGCTAGAGGATACTGAGCGCGTAGCAGCGATGGCAAGCGAACGTATCTTAGCGCTACCTGGGGTGACCAATATCTTTACCTCGGTGGGTGCGGCGCAGTCCGCTATGGAAGCAAACTCTGTCGGTGGTAATCAAGCAGAAAATATTGCTAGTCTAGATGTTGTGCTGGCACCACGTGCCGAGCGCGCCTCTAAGCAAGAGATTGAGCGTAAGATCAGTCAACTACTCGCCGAGGTGCCGAGCGCGCGCTTCACCGTTGGCTTATCTAGTGGTGGCGAGACTGGCTATAACTTCTCACTCACCAGTACTAACCCGCAAGTGCTTGAGCAAACCGCTCAGCAAATCATGGCAGATATTCGTAAATTACCGATGGCAGGCGACGTGACTAGCGATCGCAGCTTACCGCGTCAAGAGTTGACGGTCACCCCCGATCGTTTAGCGATGGCAGATTTAGGCGTGACCACCCAAGATATCGCCACCACCTTACGTATCGCCACAGTCGGTGATTATGAGCAGCAGCTGTCTAAGCTTAATCTCGATACGCGGCAGATTCCCATTGTCGTGCGCTTGCCTGATGTCGCCAAAGAGAGCGTCAATCAGCTAGAAGGTCTCTATGTCCCTAGTAACAATGCTAGTGGACAAGGCGTCAGAGTAAGTGAGGTGGCAAGCCTAGACTTCGGTACCGGTCCGGCGCAGATTAAGCGCTTAGATCGGGAGCGCGCTATTAGCATTACCGTACAGCCTGCTAATGGCGAGCTTGGGGAGCTGGTACAAGCGGTGAAAAACACCCCAACTATGCAAAATATTCCCACCTCCATTACCATTATCGATCAAGGGCAGGCGGAGAACATGGCAGAGCTATTTAGCGGCTTTGTCATCGCCATGTCAGTCGGTATTATCTGTATTTTTGGGGTGTTAATCTTATTATTTGGTAAGTTGTTGCAGCCGTTCACCATCCTTATGGCGCTACCGTTATCGATAGGCGGCGCTTTTGTGGGCTTAGTGATTACTAATAGTAGCTTGTCGATGCCCTCAATGATTGGCTTTATTATGTTGATGGGTATTGCCACCAAGAACTCTATCTTGCTCGTCGATTATGCCATTATTGCGCAAAATCGAGGACTGGCACGCTTCGATGCGATGATAGACTCTTGCCGCAAACGCGCACGGCCGATTATTATGACCACTATCGCGATGGGTGCAGGCATGTTGCCGCTAGTGTTTGGTTGGGGCGATGCCGATCCGACTTTCCGGCGTCCGATGGCGGCGGCGGTGTTAGGTGGCTTAGTGACTTCCACCTTGCTGAGTCTGGTCGTGATTCCAGTCGTCTACACTTTGATGGATGATGTCTCTAACTGGTTTAGTAAGTGGCTTGTTCCGCATGGCCGTGATAAGCAGCAGGATCAGGTTGCTGATTGATTAGTATGAAGCCACAAAATGCCAGTTAGAGAAGTGAATAGTAAGTGTCTAACAGCTCAAATTGTATTATTATACTAATCATCACCACAAAGGAATGTGCCATGCTGACTTTAGCGCTTAACCTTAATATAGCGGCTTATCGTCAGCCGCTCGCTCTACTGTCTTTACTATCCATCGCGTTACTGCCGACGGTCAGTAGCCATGCCAACAGCTATCTTATCGTACCCGATAACTCAAACGTCCGCTTTGAGATTGACCATTTTAAGACTTCGACCAACTCCGGCGGCTTTTATAACTTAACAGGGCAAGTGCAGTACGACCCGAGCGCTGAGATTGGCGCGGTCTCTATGGTCATTCCCATGAACAGCATAAACACTGGCAATGTCGCTTTCGATAATGTCCTCAAAAGCGCAGATTTTTTTGATGTTGACAACTACCCTTTAGCCACTTTTACTTCTACCCAATGGCATTTCGCTAACGATAAATCAGAGTTGCCAGTGACCAAAGTCGATGGCAATTTGACTCTGCATGGTCAGACCCATCCTATTACTTTGCGCGCCACTAAGTTCAATTGTTATTTTAGTTTTATTGCCAAAGGGCAAGTCTGCGGTGGCGACTTTACCACCACGATTGATCGTAGAAAATGGAATATTGATAAATATACCTTATTAGGTATTAGCGAAAATGTAGTGTTAAAGGTACAGATTGAGGCGGCAAAACAATAGTGTTATACGCTGACAGCGCTCTATAGGATTAGACGATGTTAATTTACCAATTAAAAGGTCAAGATTTAATAAGTCTTGGCCTTTTGGTTTACTGCTATCATGGTCAATGAATAACCTTTCACCAGCTAGTTTGTTACCCTGTCGTTTTGATAATAAGCTTAGCTTTATGGATGAGTAATGAGACAGATCTCTAAACCACCAATAGTCCGAAAGCCAAGCACTTGGTTTATTGCTTTAGCTTGCCTAGTCGTCGGAGGAGGGCTGTTAGGAATCTCCACTAACTTAGCAAAATATGCAGTTGAGATTGGTCTGACGCCATTAGCGTTTTTATTTTGGTCGATTAGCGGGGCAGCTATTATCTTGTCTGTCGTGGCTTATATGCGCGATGAGGTGTTGGCGCCAAGTGCTCGTAGCTTTGAGTATTATGTCGTGGCAGCTTTGGTCAGTGTCGCAGGCTCTAACTTGATATTTTTCTCAGCGATTCCTCATGTTGGCGCCGGTTTTGTGGCGCTGATTATCTCTTTACCGCCACTACTGACCTATCTAGCAGCGCTCGCTATAAGTATTGAGCGGTTTAATGCTTGGCGAGCTATTGGGGTGGCAGCGGCATTGGCTGGCGCTGGCGTGCTGGCCGCTCGTAAATTCTCAGCGCCAGATGCTAGTGTGTTTTGGATAGTATTAGCTCTGTGCGGGCCTGTTCTGCTAGCTATTGGCAATATCTATCGTAGCCTACGTTGGCCAGATGACGCCTCTCCCATCGCTTTGGCACCAGGCATGCTGATTGCTGCCGCCATAATGCTAGGCTTAGTGGGTATTTTGCCAACCTTTACTCTAGCGGTTCCTTATACTGCGGCGCTACCTATAGGCTTGATTATCTTACAAGCCTGCATATTCGCTGGTCAGTTTTTACTGCTCTTTGTACTGCAACAGACGGGTGGTCCAGTACTCTTAAGCTTACTCGGCGCGGTTGGGGCAATAGTAGGGGTGCCAGTCGCCGTACTGTTACAAGGGGAGGCTGTGCCAGAAGGCTTAGTCTTGGGCGGCTCTTTGATTGCCCTTGGGGTGGCATTAGTAACTTGGGGCGGAATGAAAATGTATAATCACCAGCAAAGTGGCTAACAGATTGTCTATTAACCACTACCTCTGAATGTCAAAGTCAACCATTAAGTAGTCAAAAAAGCGAAGACTAGTAAATAAAGCGCTAGTTTTGCTCCTCTTAAAATCATGTTCTCAAAGTCATGCTCTCAAAGTCATTAAAGACTGTTAAATCAAGCTAAAAGTAGCAAATCCCTATCCAATATATCAGCGTAACCAGAGCGATTAATACGCTGGTTAATGACTAGAGGATAGACCAATTTAGCGACAATAGCCTTTGATTTTTTTGAGCATATTTGTCTGTTAGTTTGTTTTAGCCGTGCGCGCTAATAATACTTTGGAGCATCTTCAATAAGATCAATAGCTTTTGTAAACAAGCTATTATTTTTATAATTATATTCATTTTATCTAATATATATATTCACAATAATGAATTGATAGTATAAAATGCGTTATGAGAGACGTTCTAGCTCTGTATCAATAGGCAAATAGTATTTATCTCAGTACGTAGCTCAACTAACCGTTTTATATGACTAATAGGCCCTTAAAAAAATTTTATTAGCGACTACATTAGCCAAAGGTATGTGGTTTCTGACAAAGCTTAATGACCTATTATTACACAGGGAGTGTTGTCATGAATCGCAATTATAAAGTTATCTGGAATCGCTCATTAGGCTGTTTTACTGCTGTGGCAGAGTATGCCAAGAGTCGCGGCAAGTCCTCAAATACGGCAGTGACTTCAGGAGTTTCTTCCACTACAGCAACTACGCGTCTGCTGCGTTTGAGTACTTTGTGCTTAGGATTAGCTATAAGTGGCGTTGGTGTGCAGACGATAGCAGCGGTCAATTACCAAGGTGATATTGGCGATAATATTAATGCCCTAGGCACCTTAAATGTCAACGGCGGTGTGACTGATATTGCTAAATTAAGTGACAGCAATATTGGTGTCATTAGTGATAGTAACCCTGCTAATAATATTTTTGGGGTAAAAACCTTAACTATCAAACTGGCAAAGAACATCAATTTATCGGCTGATGGCAGTGTCAGGACGGGTAGTAGCGTAATGGATGATGACGGTGTCTCCATCGCTGGGGGTGCAAAATTTACAAAGAGCGGTATCGATGCAGGTAATCAAAAAATAAGCGGTGTTGTAGACGGAGCGGTTGATACTAGTAGCACTGAGGCGGTCAATGGTCGTCAGTTAAATGCTACCAATCAGGCGCTTGCAGCCCAAAAAATCAAATACTTCAGTGTCAAATCTACAGGCGGCGGTAACGAGAATAACGATGGGGCTACTGGTGCTGATGCGATAGCTATCGGCAAAGATGCGAGCTCTTCAGGGCTAGCAGCAATCGGATTAGGTTTGAACGCTGAAGCTTCAGGTAGCAAGAGCTTGGCATTAGGACAGAATGCTATCGCCTCTGGTGGTCAGTCTATCGCTATCGGCGGAGTGCAGGATAATGCAGCAACACCAAGAACGACTGCTAGTGGTCAACAGTCCATCGCGATTGGTGCAAACGTCGTCTCAAGCGGTGCATCCTCTATTGCTATGGGCGGTGATGATTTAGATGCCGCTTCACAAGCTAATGTCGATGGTAGTACACCAAGTAGCACTCTAAATGGCGGCACAGTCAATAAAGTATTCCGCTCTTATGCCAAACGCGACTTGCTTGATACTAGCCAACAGTATGCTGGATATACTCAAGCAGCAGGGGATGCTTCTATTGCTATTGGGGCAAAATCACGTTCTGAAGGGGCTCTATCTACCGCTATCGGGGTGCATTCTAGTACAGCTGGAGTTGCAGCCTCAGCTTTTGGGGTAGCAGCTTCAGCTTCAAAAGATGGTTCGGTAGCTCTTGGTGCCGGCAGCTTGACTGAAAATGATGCAACCTCTGAGAAATCTGTGGTGATCAATGGCGAGACTTATACTTTTGCTGGTAATGTACTAGACGATAATAATACTATAAAAACAGGAGCGCAATTATCGGTAGGCTCTGTAGGTGCTGAGCGTCAAATCAAGAATGTCGCTGGCGGTGCAATAAGTGCTAGCTCAACGGATGGGGTAAATGGTTCTCAGTTATTCGCTACTAACGCTAGTATAGATGATCTAAGCGATACAGTTGCCGCCCAAAAGATCAAATACTTCAGTGTAAAATCTACAGGCGGCGGTAACGAGAATAACGATGGGGCTACTGGTGCTGATGCCATAGCCATCGGCAAAGATGCGAGCGCCACTGGCCTCAGAGCGGTCAGCCTTGGCTTTGGCGCAAAGGCTACTGCTAAAGACGCCACTGCCATAGGTCCAAATGCGCAAGCAAGCAGTCCTAGAAGTATTTCGTTAGGTGATTTGGCAGGCAACCAATCGACCTCTTCTCAAAATAGCTCAAATATCGCTATTGGCGGCAGCGGTGATAAATCTGTCACTGGCTTTGGCGCAGGCTCTAAGGTGGTCGGACGTGACAACATCGCTTTAGGGGCGGAGTCTGGCTCTGAGATCGATGGCAAAATCAATGTCGGTATCGGCGCTGAAGCAGGCAACTTTGTCAAAGGCGATATCAACCTTGGACTCGGCCTAAAAGCGGGTAATCAAGTAGAAGGAAGTAGAAACGCCGCGGTAGGTGCGCAAGCGGGTAGGTCTGTTACAGGCAATTTTAACTCAGCCTTTGGCAATTTAGCCGGTCAAGGGGTGACTGGAAACAGTAATAGCGCCATTGGCGATAGCTCCGGCAGTGGAGTGACAGGCGAGCAAAACGTCGCTATGGGTTTTGAGGCGGGACAGAATATCACTGCTGATGGAACCGTTGCTATTGGAGCGCGTGCCATAGCTTCCACTAATAACGCCATAGCCATCGGCAAAGATGCGAGCACCACTGGCCTCAGAGCGGTCAGTCTAGGCTTTGGCGCAGCAGCGACAGGCGAAGATGCCACCGCTATCGGTCCACAAGCACAAGCCCTATCGAATAGAAGCATCTCAATCGGTAACCTCTCAGGCAGTAAATCCTCCGCACCTGGCAA
>NZ_JBPYDA010000019.1:0-20522 GCF_051847375.1 Psychrobacter sp. 2Y5 | reverse complement strand
TGCCCAATCAGTTCATTCATGCGAGTGGACTCTTTTTGGATACGGTCAAGATAATGCGTCGCATTAGGTGCATAGTCACGAGTCAGCTCAGTTGCCACCTCAAGGCGTGCTAGTGGCGAGCGCAGCTCATGAGAGATGTCGCTAAGCATTTGCTTACGGGACATCTCGCTATCAGCCAGTCTATTAGACAAGTCTGCAACATCTTTTGCCAAAGCACCCAATTCATCATCCCCAAGATTAGATAAATCATCACCCGCCAAATAATCACCTGCGCTCATACGATGCACCCTAAACTGAACCTGACGAATACGTTTAGATAAAGCACGGCTAAACCAGTAACAAGCCAATAGACTAAACAGTAAAATAATACCAAAGCGCACCGGAAAATGAGTTCTTTGTAAGGCGATAAGATCGGGCAGCGGCAGGCGCGGTTGTAGTTGCACAGTATAAGTATAGCTATCAGGTGTGGTGACAGATATATCCTGCAGCTCAGGATAATTGTCCGTACTTGGCACCACCTCTTGAATCATTGGGTTGGGTAGCAAGGTGCGGTTATTGTCTGCCTCGGTTGGCCTGTTATTTCGCCTTATTGACGGTATAAAGCGTGAGTATAAGGGCGCGCCGTGTTCATCAACGATAATAATCTGATCACGAAGACCACGCTCATTGCGATAGATTTGTCGTACCCCGTCATAGTCACCTGCCTTGAGTGTCTGTATTACCTCTTGACGCACAGTGACTAGGTGCGCCACTTGCATCGCCATCCGTGATTCTAGTGCTTGCGCGTTTATCCCTCTCTCTATGGCGACCGATATCACTGACGTTAATAGCAACAGCAATAATAGACTTAAAAAAAGTCGCCAAAATAGGGGTAGTGAAGGAATAACTTTGCGCTTTTTATCTGATTTTTGATCCAAATTATTTATCATAATTATTTATCACAACACCAACTGATAGCCTCTACCACGAATAGCCTTAATAGGCTCATCATGAAAGGGCTGAAGTTTTTTGCGCAGGCGCGAGACATGCACATCAAGGCTACGATCAAAGGGCTGTAGCTCACGCTGTAGTACGGTTTGCGATAGCCACTCTTTGCTGACAACCTCACCTTGGTGCTGTAGCAGTGCCACTAATAAATCAAACTCAGTACCGGTCACTTGTAGAGGAGTACCATCGATGGTGCAGATACGATGATCTTGATCTAGAGTTAAGCGCTCATGAGTGAGAGTAGGGGCATTTATGGTTGGCATGGTGGTGCGCTTAATAACGGCGTTGATACGTGCCAGCAATTCTCTAGGGTTAAAAGGTTTGGCAATATAATCATCAGCGCCAAGCTCAAGACCAATAATACGATCAATCTCATCGCCTTTTGCCGTCAACATAATCACAGGGATTTGACGAGTGGCTGGCAGCTGACGCAATACGCTAAGCCCATCTATTTTGGGCATCATAATATCGAGTACGAGCAGATCATACTCATAAGCGGTATCTTGCAAGCGCTCTAGCACTTGCTCGCCATCATAGACACAATCACAGCTGACCTCATAATTAGACAAGTACTCTTGCAGTAATTGAGTCAGCTCTTCGTCATCGTCGCCAAGCAAAATATGGGTCATCAGCTAGTCCTAAGTTTTTGATAAAAGATCGCTTATTAGCATACTGTTTTTGTGCGTCGCTCATACTACTAAATTCAACGAAGCTAAATTTAATAAAATCACATCCAACGAAACCACATCCAACAAAGCCATCAGAGCATTCCACACATTCAGTGCATAAAGTCAGTTTACAAGAGATAAGAGCCTAATGGCGTCAATCGTAACCTTTCTTAAAGTTTCATAAATCTACGCAACATGCCTTTGCAGTATCATTTGTTTTGTCGATAGAGATACATTTATCAAAAGATTAGCAATAAACTGCAAAATTATAAATCGAACATGGCACTTAATTAATCATTCGAGACATTAACAGAAAAGACAACAAGTTTTTTTAGTATTTCCAAAACTAGCAGCGTCATCGCTACCAAACTGAGTATAAGTTATGTCTACTATTGCTTTAAAAAATACAAAATACAGCTATGGTTTGATAGCCATCATATTCCACTGGATTGTCGCGCTCGCTTTTATTGGTAATTATGTCATCATTTATTATCAACACTGGTTTGTAACGCCCAAAACCGACCTGGCAAAATCATTATTTTCGTTTCATACCGCGATTGGGGTTTCTGTCTTAGTGTTTGTTGTGCTGCGAATCATTTGGAAATTCATGAACCAGCAGCCCAAAGACGTGCCAGGCACTAAGATGGAGCACTTAGCAGCACATGGCGCTCATATATTATTATATATCGTAATGATTGTTATCCCGCTTACGGGCTATCTTGGCACAGGCGGTCCCTCGCAGCTGTTCTTTTTATTTGAAATCCCTAAATTTGCTGATACGCAAATATTTCAAACGGTTGTGCAAGGTTGGATGAATCTGACATGGGAGCAGTTTGAAGCGCCTATGGATTTTATCCATAAACAAGGCGGTGCTTATTTTGTATGGGTATTAATCGCGGTTCACGCGGGCGCGGCGCTGTATCATCACTTTATTCGTAAAGACATTGTACTCAAACGCATGCTTTATCCGATGAAGCCGCCAAAGGAATAACTATTTGGCATTTATCCTTCAATCATTTACTTTTTATAAAACCTAAATAAAGTATAGTCGGTTCACTATAAAAATGTTATAGCAAGGCTGATAGAAATTTTTGCAGCATCGAAACTGCGTAGGCACAGCACGCCAGAAAATTTTTGTCGGCCTTGCTGGTTAATAAAATACATGACAATTTTATTTAGAAGCAACTATAAAACGCTAACAAGGACAGCTACCTATGATAAGCCAAAATTTAAACGATAAGTGTCATAACTTCCAACAGTCTAGAAAATGGGTAGGTACACTGTTAAGCATTAGCGTCATCGGGCTATTGAGTGCGTGTAGTCATAGCTCTCAGCCATTAAGTGACAATAGTAATCAGGCGAATACCAATTCGCAATCCTTAATCGAGACAGACTTTAGCTATCCAATTATCGACACTCAGCAGCAGCTTTGCTTTGATAACGAAGGCACGGCGATTACTTGCCCTGATTTGAGTGATGCACTGTATGGGCAAGATGCTCAATTTGAGGGTGTCAAAGCGTCTTATACTAATAATCAAGATGGCACGGTGACAGATAACGTAACGCACTTGATGTGGCAAAAAACACCCGATTATCAACACTATCAGCACGATGATGCTGTCAACTACTGTGCCAATCTAGCGGTAGGCGGTTATGATGACTGGCGACTGCCTACTATCAAAGAGCTGTATTCGCTCGCTGATTTTCGCGGTGAGCTGGTTGACCCAAGCGACAATAGCAAGAACACCCCTTATATTGATACCGACTATTTTGACTTTAAATACGATCAACGCATGGCTTATATCGGGCAGTACTGGTCAAGTACCAAATACACGCGCGGGCCGCTGCATAATAGCGAAAACGTCGATGCCGCGTTTGGCTTTAACTTTGCGGATGGTCATATCAAAGCGTATGAGACAGGTTATGTCTTTGGTACAGACAACAAAACAGTGCAAGCGCCAGGCAACTTTGTACGCTGCGTACGGGCCCCAGAAAACGTCTATGGCGTCAACGATTTTGTGACCAATAACGATGGCACGGTAACTGACAATGCCACTGGACTGATGTGGCAGCAAGCAGATGATGAGATGAGATACTCATGGCAAGACGCTCTGATCGTCGCCAAAAATGCCAAGCTGGCAGGTTATGATGACTGGCGGCTGCCAAATACTAAAGAGCTGCAAAGTATTGTGGACTATGGGGGAGAAGTAGGTGAGTTTCCTGCTATTGATACGCAGTTTTTTACGCTAAGTGCTGACAATACTGTGGCTGACCCAACGTGGGTATGGACTAATACGACCCAAGGCGACTTTAAGTACACGGCGGATTATATCTCTTTTGGTAAAGCCTTTAGCAAAAAGAACTCAAGTGCGACAACGTATTACGACTGGCATGGCGCAGGCGCACAGCGTAGTGATCCAAAATCTGGTCATCCTGCTGATTATGATATGGCTTCTGAAAATGCTACTGATTTGGTCATGACTAAGAACTATGTTCTATTAGTTCGTGATGCTAAGTAATATCAGCAGTAGTGGAAGTAAATAAAACCAATGTAGCTCGGTGGACTGGGTGAAGTTTTTGGCGCTTAACTAAAGATATCAGTAGTGACAATCGTAACCTTTCTTAAAGTTTCATAAATCTACGCAACATGCCTTTGTATTATGATTTGTCTTGTCGATAGAACCTTGTTTTATCACGGAGCTGACAATGATTCGCAAGACTGTAAATTGAGCAAGCCCTCATAACTTTAACATTCATTCCAAAAGGAAATCATAATGAAAAATTTAACCATCGCCACCCTATTATCAGCGTCAACTTTATTAGGAATGGCTGGCATTGCCAGTGCCGCACCAGACAATCAAACGCCGCGCGCATCCCAGATGCAACATCACAAAGGCAGTATGTCTGCAACTAGAGGGCCATTAGCACAGCTCAATCTGACAGCTACGCAGCAAGCTCAAATTGAAGCTATCAGAGAAAATAAAAAGGCGGAGCGTGATAACAACCGCGCGCAAAACCAAGCTCAGCGAGAGCAGATGCGCGAGCAAGTACAAGCCTTATCAAATGCCAATACGCTCGATACGGTCGCCTTAAATCGCTTAGCAGATCAACATGCCCAGCAGGCCAAGCAGCGTTTTATCGATAGGGTTCAAAGCCAACAAGCGATCGCTAAAGTATTGACTGCGGATCAGCGCGCACAATTGCAGCAGATGCGAGCAGAGCGCGGTGAGCAAGGTGAGAATAGAGGTAGAGGCGACAGAGGCCATAGCCGCAGTGGTGCTTAATATTGTTTATTTACAAATGCATTTTTGATAAGTTAAATCTATAAGTCTGACATAACCCTACTATCATATCGATAGTAGGGCTTTTCAATGATTATCTGACAGTAAAACTTTTAAATATTTACTTTACAATAGCTATTAATTATTAGCATGCTAATAATTAATATACTAACTGTATTATGAGTCATATGCCAAACCAACCTTATCCGTTCCATTTCTTTTTGCACTGTGGCCATCTTATTGAAGAGCGCTTGCGCATCAAGCTTGCGCCTTTAGAGATCACGCCGCGTCAGGCACGAGTATTAGATGCACTGGGCAGGATGGGACAAGCGTCGCAAGTACAATTGGCTGACGAATTTGGCTTATCTGCCGCCAGTATGAGCACCATGACCACTCGACTGTTGGCAGCAGGCCTGATAGAAAAGCGCGTCGATGCGCAAGAGCTACGTAGTAATGTGCTTAAGCTCTCTGAACATGGAAGCAGTTTGTTGAAGCAGATTTATCAGGTATGGAGGCAGATGGATCAGGAGATAGAGGCTGCCATTGGAACTGAAAACGCGATTCAACTTGCAACGATTACACATAAGCTACGCAATGCTTTTGGTGGGTTTACCCCAGGTGAGAGTGAGTCAAACGCCAATTAAACAATGCTATAAATTATCATCATAAGGATATGGTAATGCAACGTCATGCCGTTACACTCAGCTTAACTTGTTTAACACTAGCTATCGCCTCGATTGGTTTATCAGCTTGTAGTAGTGAGGTGACTAATACCAATACAAATACTAGTGTTCCGATTATAGATCTAAACGCCATAGCACAATCCGTGCAACCCGCTTACTTTTTAGAAAAAGGATTAGTTGAGCCAATCAGTACGGTATCTTGCTCATTATCAGATGGCAGTACGGGTGACTGCTACAAAATCGTCACCAAGAATACGCCAAGCGATGTCGGCATGGGGCCTTGGTGCCCGAGCAATATCGCCGATGATGCCTCAAAGGGCGGCATTTGGTTAGAGAATGGAGAGGTCTATGATGTCGATGGCAAATTTATTCAAAACTTGGCTGAATTTTATGGTGATAGCAACTGGAATATGTATAACAAAACTACAGGTGAGATCATAAAAACCTCAACGCTTGAGGAATGTGTGGCTACTGCCAATCCTAATGTCGGCGCAGAATATCGTAACTACTGCGTTGAGTGTTTGCCTGAATATGTCACAGACTTAAGCGAAACTTTTTATATTCCAGTCACTCCAAAACCCGCTGCTACTATCACTAAATTTGGCGGGCCAGGCCCGCACGCAACTGGTCCATCAGTACGGGGAATAGCCTTTAATGGCGTACGCTTTGACGCGCCAGCGCCTGTGAGTAATATATTAGCAGCCTATACTATAGCTCCCTTTGATGATGCAGGTGGTCATATCAACCCTAATGCAGGTTACCATTATCATGCCGCGACAGGCATGACTACTGCTATTGCTCAGGATGATGGACACGCGCCAATGATCGGCTACGCCCTTGATGGGTATGGTTTATATGCCAATACAGATACCAATGCTGGTGCTGAAAGCAATGAATATACTGACCTTGATGCGGCGCGTGGACACGAAGATAGCGTGCGCGGCTATCACTATCATGTCGATAAAGCGGGTAATAATAACTTTATCAATGGACTACGGGGTGTCTATGCTATTAATCATTAGGTTACCAACGAATAGACTAAAAACTAGCCTACCGCAGATTAAAATTTCACCAAAGGCTATTACATACCTAGTAGCGTTAGGTCTTAGTTTAACGAGTCTTAATTCCTCAGCCCATGATCCGAACACAGCGACGCTTATCCTATCTAAATCGGCTAGCGGCGAGTACCTAGTGCAGCTGAACGGCGCCTTGACAGGGGTTGAGGCGCAAATTAATCAGACTTACTCAAAAGAGGCGTATCAGACAGCTGAGCAGTTTGAAGACTTAGCGCGCAAGCATTTTGTGGATTCGCTGACGCTTGTTGTCAATGATCAGCACATTGCCATAACCAATCCGATTGTGCAATTGGGTCATGGCACCCAGTTTATGGCCAAAGCTCAGGGAGTTCCTAAAACAATTGAATCTATTGAGCTGAGCAATACGTTTTTTAAAGATTTACATGGCAATAAGATGACCGTTGTCTTTTTATCTGATCAGCTGTCAAGCTCTAAGTATGTGCTTAATGATAAAAACAATCATCATTTAAGTCTGACCTTTAAACAAGGTCAATGGTGGCAAAATGATAGGTAAAACTTTTGACTTTGTTAGAGTAAATTGTGCAGACCTATATTTAGAGGAATAGTGCTATAAGAAGAGTTTTTTTTAAATACTGGTAAAGTAACAAATGTCACCTTTCTTAAAGTTTCATAAATATACGCAACCCCATTATTATTTATACTCTCCTTTGTAATCAAAGCATTGGTAACTACGACATTGTTACCTACGACAAGGTCGAATTATTGAATATAAAGCCAAAAAGAAATAATGATGAAAAAATTAATGATCAGTTTAGTTATAGCGACTTCTAGCTGTTTTGCGATGCTCAGTCCGGCTAGTGCAGCTAGTCATAAAACAGAAACGCACTCCTCTCAAGTTCAGAATCAAAAAGAGAAAGCTAATGCTAAGCAAGTAAAAGCTAAGCAAGTCGCTGCCTCAAAGCATAAAATAACTAAGCAGCACTCAAAGCCTGAGCCTGTCAAAAAATCTACTTCCGCTCAGCATAAGAACGTACATGTCAAGGCTAAGAATGGCTCTCCTAAACACTTTACTGCTCAGAAAAAAGTCGATCAAAGATAGACGTTATAAAACATAGAGGAATGAGTGATAAACACTTTGTATAACGAACCAGCCTTATTAGGTTGGTTTTTTATGTTTATAAAAGCTAATAATATAGAATATAGCAGCAATCGTTACCTTTCTTAAAGTTTCATAAATCTCCGTAACGTAGAAAGTGAATATACTTTCTTGATGGGGTATGGGATCGCTTCAATATTTCACCTATCGATTCAGGCAGTTAGGTTATAACTGTTCACAGCAGCTCTAAATGTAAAAGGAGTTATCATGAAGAGTATAGCAGTAAGCTTTTTTATATCGCTAGTAGAGAATATTGCAGTTGTTTTAATATTGCCAACTCTAAAAAATTTTGCTCTTGGTGTGATGTTAGCGGTATCTACAATTTTTACGATAATTAACCCTGCAAATGCTGCTGCTAATGATATGACACATTACCCTACATCAGTAGCGGCTCATCAAGTAACTACCAAAGAATCTGAATCAATAAATCTAAGTAACGAGGCATCTGATACGCATAAGAGTAGCCATTCTAAAAATAGTGATCAACAGAAATATCATCGATCAAAATACGAGAGTGTCAAGAAAAAAGTTGAGATGAATCGAATGCTCAAAACAGGTGAGGGTCGCAGATTAGGGTCTGGGAGTTATAGCTCTTAGTTTTAAAACTAAATATTCAAATCAGCACCTACTATGAATATTACAACAAGGAGTATTATCATGAGAAATTATTTTAGTATGTTTAGCACTAAAGTACGATTATTTTGTTTAGGCTCAGCATTATTCATAGCACCAGTAACCTCAACTTTTGCCATATTACCTATGATGTCACAAGTATTTGAACCTAGCTCAATTACTGTGAATTCTGATGATGAGAAGCAATGGAATAGCTATAATGACTTGAGTGGTGAAGACAGTTATTTAGATGTTGCCAGTAATACAGATAAACAATATAAATCTGAATTACTAGCATTTGATATACAGCAACTACCTATTCTGAGTCTTAGTGAACGCACTATTATTATGAGATCAACGTTATAAGTTATTTTATTAAAATGTTGAAGAATAGCGTCTTAAAAGAGCCGTTCCTAAAAGGTGAGTCTCTCCTGACTATACTGGATCGACTCATTCTCTATATTGATAATCACAAACGCTTATAAAATCTTGACCACATAGCGACCAACGGACTGTCCCTCTAGCATCAACTGATAAGTTGCTTTGATATCTTCAAGCGCAATCTCATTGGTGATACTCGCTAGTGCCTCCACCTTCCATTCATCAGCGAGTTTATCCCAAGCCGCTTGCTTCTTGTCCAGATTGCACTCGACAGAGTCAATACCGATTAATCTGACACCTCGTAAAATAAATGGAAATACGTTAGTATTTAATTCATGGGAAGCGGTCAAACCACAACAGGTCGCGACACCATCATATTTTATATATTTTAAAGCATTGGCTAAGATATCACCGCCAACCGTATCAACTACTCCAGCATATCTCTCAGCCATCATTGGCTTTTTGGCGTCCTCATTAAAGGCTTGTCTGAGAATAACTTCTGTGGCACCAATTTGCTTTAAGTACTCTATTTGCGTCTGTTTTCCTGACACTGCAACGACATTAAAGCCTATTTTACTCAGTATTGAAACCGCTATAGAACCGACGCCGCCTGTCGCCCCAGTTACTAAAACCTCGCCATCTTCAGGCTTGACACCATTATTTATCAGCTCATTAACGCTCAAAGCTGCAGTCAGTCCTGCCGTGCCAAAAGTCATGATGTCTTTGTCAGTCATTTCTATCGGTACTCTTGCAACCCATGAGGCTGGAACTTTGACAAACTCTGCATGACCGCCATCGGTATCCATGCCCAAATCATAACCCGTCACTAGCACTTTTTCGCCGATAGCAAAGGCATCAGAAGTGGTTTCATGTACCACGCCTGCCACATCGATACCTGTGATATGTGGGAATTTTCTGGTCACGCCAGGATTACCTATAGAACTTAAGGCATCCTTATAATTTAGGGAAGAATAAGTGGCCTTTATGACCACTTCATTTTCGCCGCATTGAGGTACAGGAACCTCTTGTATGCTGCTTGAGAATTTTTTATCTTCGCTTTTTTTGACGACAAATGCTTTCATAATATGACACCAATTAGTTAAGTAGCTACTATCATAACGCTGGCTTATTGCATAATAAACAGGGTAATATTTGATACATTATCAAATAAGAATTGAAAATATGTTGTTATCCGATCTTGAAGTTATTTTAAAAATCGCCGAACACCGCAGTATCACAGCTGCGGCAACGCATCTGGACATGCGCGCGGCCACTGCTAGTGCGGCACTCAAACGGGTCGAAAAAGCGTTAGGTGCTGAAATATTTATCCGAACGACGCGGCAGTTACGGCTATCGAGTGCAGGAGAGCGCTATATACCGGAATGTGAAAAAGCTCTGTTACTGCTTGAACAAGCGCGGCAAAATATAAAAGAAGACCTCGACGTCGTTGATGGTGAGCTGCGAATCACCCTACCTTCTGATCTAGGACGTAACGTTGTCACTCCATGGCTTGATGAGTTATTAGACAAGCATCCAAATTTAAGCTTGAGAGTGAACTTGAGTGATAGTCAGATCGACTTTTATCGCGACTCTGTAGATATGGCATTACGCTATGGCTCACCCAAAGATGCTGGATTTTATGGCTTTAAGATATGTGATACGCAAGGCCTGCTTTGCGCATCGCCCGAGTATTTAGAAGAGCATGGCATACCTCAACACCCGCATGAGCTACCAGCGCACAATGCCCTGTTTTATCAGCTGTACGATAAGACTCATGATGTTTGGGAGTTCACCAAAGATAAACAAATACATAAAGTAAAAATGAATGGCAACCGAGCGTCTAATGATGGCGATCTGGTTAAGCATTGGTGTATTGAAGGCAAAGGGCTTGCGGTAAAGTCTTGTTTGGATCTATCTAACGATATATTAGCAGGTAGACTGATTCCTATCATGACTGACTATCAAGCAAAGCAAAATGAGCTTTGGCTAATTTGCCCAAGCAGGCAGTCGATAACACCTGCAGTAAGATTGCTTCGGGATACCTTAAGAGAAAAATGTGCTGAGCTTATAAATCGTTTATCTATATAGCCTCTGCTGTTAAACGCGATTATTGACGCTAGTTGACAAAATATCACCTTTTTAAAGCCGATAAAGGATTAGATATGTTAATTGATGACCGAATCAAATAGCTTATGACAAGTGTTTAATAAAGACTAAAGCTTAGGTATGATAAGGTTTTCAAGGGTCTAAAGTAATGCGAGGTTATGTCTAAATACAATGGTTGGTGCGCCCACCACGCAACGACTATATCAATTAAAGTCTTTTAAAATAAGGGTTTTATAGGCTTTTGTATTATTTTTAACAACAAATTTAACAACTTATATAACGCCATCAACTTGCCATCCGCTCAATGTTATCTTTTATATCACAAGCGACCTTATTTGATAACTCTTTTTCAATATCATAGTTGTCAATGATAGTTAAAAACGCTTCAGCGACTGATGCTACTTGATCAATCATTGCTTGAGCTTTATTTTTCTTAATATCAGCTGCTTTAGCCAGTTTCAGTAAGTCAGATCGAGTAGGGTGCTTCGCTTCACCTGTCACATCCATTTGATGATAACCATTCATTCCTGAGTTATAAGCAAGATCATAAACGGGCGCTAATGACCACCTGCCAGCTTTGTCCATCATAAAAGAGAAGTTTTTGCTATGGTCGTCTTTATTATTAAAAATCACATTAAATACCGCATGCCTAAAACCGTCTTCTACCGCGGCTTGTGACCCAGTTAACATACGCACACAGCGCAAATACTGCAGATAATCTAGCGATGGGATGCGAAAATCAATGTCTAATAAGCCTGCCAGCGTATGAGTATGCACGCGCTGATCGCCTATTCGGTCAAAACGCTCAACCCCAAACGCGGCATAGTCGTTATTAATATCAAAATAGTGATGCGCTGGCATGTTAAGACCTGCTTGTTTTGCCATATCAGCGTAAAGCGCTTCTAATAGACAGACGCTTTTGTGCTCAGACTGAGCAGGGAACTTGATAAGCCAAGGTGTTGCCGGTGGGTTTGCGCGGGTTAAATCAGTAGTGATAAAATCACTTGCCTCATCATATAAAACCAACGCTTTTGGTCTAGCGCCCTGAGGGGAGCCGCCAATAACGATAAGCTCAGCCAATATGTCACTGTCTTGACCCGATAGAATGGTTTGATTGGCAGCCGCAAGCTTCGCTAAAGTCAGCTCCGGCATATCAATAGCATCAGATAAGTCATGCTCAGGTTCAAAGCTCAGGGCGCCCATGGCTGAATCGCCAATATAAGCCAAGCGATCTAAAACATTAATTTGCTGTATAGGTTTGTCCATAACCTTCCGAAAAAACCTATCCATCAGCAGCATGCCCCAACCATCAGGCAAGCTATCTGACAACAGACCGCAAAGATAATGACTGGACGCATGACTGCCATAATAAGGCGCACTGCGTAGTGGCATCTCGATAGGCGATATCTCTAAACCATCAGCAATCCACGCCGCATCATAGCCAAATACAGGGCGGCGTCCGTCCATTGTGAGCTGACCGATAAGACGCTTAGATCCAAAGCCTTTATAATAGACATTAATAACAGATATTGGTTGGTACATAGCGTTACTCGCTAGCTTTATTTGATGCTCGCAGGCGTGGGTTTTGTTTAGCGATAATGTCTTCAATACTGCTAGGTTTGATGTCAAACAATTCGGCAAAATGATTAATCATACCAAGTGCAATGGCAAGCCGGATTACATTATCTAGCGTGCCACCTTGTCCCGACTCAATGCGAGCCACTGTACTGACACCAACACCTGCTTTTTCTGCTAGAGTAGCTTGGGTTAGATTGAGTACCAATCGCTGCGTTTTTAGGCGCTCACCCAAAATGACAGCTATCTCACTTGGCGTATAAAAATCAAATCGCATATTATGTTAATCGCTCATAATTGGATGTTTAAGTGCTATTATAGCATTTAAAGACTCAAATATGAATGATGGTGTATATAAGTAATAAGTTGACAGCAAATTATATTGCTCTAGCACTCATCTTTAGTGTCATGAATCATGCGGAAAATATTAAAATATAGTTTTAACCCTTTAAAGTATAGCGCTTGTGAAGCAAGAAGATGTCGCAAGGCTATCGTCAGAGTTTCAATAGAGCTCTATTCATATTTATCAATCAGATAGGTTGGGATGTCAATTTTAGTTTACTGTTATTAGCGATTCAGATATATTACATACCATTTGTGCAAGGATAGATGATGAATTTCGTGACTATTGATGTGGAAACTGCTAACTCAGATGTCGGCTCTATTTGCCAAATAGGAATGGCGAAATATATCAAGGGTAAGCTGGTAGATACTTACTGTCATTTTATCAGACCAGCGTCTAGCTTTAGTCGAGTAAATACAGGCATTCACGGTATCGATACCATACAAGTTAAAGACGCGCCGTCTATGTTTGATATTTATGGCAATATCATTCAGTTTGTTGGGAACAATATGGTGGTCAGTTACACCGATTTTGATCAAAGAGCGATAACCAAATGCTTAGATGATCATAATTTACCGCTACCTTCTTGGCAATGGGTGGACGCCTCACGCATGGTACGTGATACTTGTCAGCGCTTTAAGGATTCAGGATATAACCTTGCCAATGTGTGCCGCGAGTGGCGATATGATTTTAACCATCATGACGCCTTAGAAGACGCTAAGGCATGCGGTTTTGTGACAACTACGATTCTTAGAGAAAATAGCGCCTGCATTACAGAGTGGTTACAAGACGCCTCATCTCAAGCAAACACCAAACGCACGCCGCCGCGATTCCCTCAAAATCGAGCGATAGCAGGCAATAAAGAGGGGCGGTTTTTTGGACTAAATATTTGTTTTACAGGTGAGCTGTCCATAAAGCGGGCTGAAATTACTGAGATTGCTGCAAAGCAAGGATTTCATGTTAAGGCAGGTGTGTCCAAAAAGCTTGATTACTTGGTTGTGGGAACGCCCGACTTAGCCGTACTAAATGGACATGACAAAAGCAGTAAACAGCGCAAGTCTGAGGCGCTGATAGCAGAAGGTAGTGATATCAGTATTATTACAGAGCATGAGTTTCTTAAAATACTAAAACTATAGTTGATTCTTTGTTTTTTATAATGGGCTTCATAGATAATGAAAAACTTCATTGATAACGTCATGGCACGGTTTAAAGAAAAATACGATGCCAAGGACAATGATACAAAGACCACTTTTATCGATTTGCCGCCTGATATAAAACAGTCAAGTCGTACGAGCCAATACGATAACAGTGACTCAGATGATATCGATAACCTAGCGACGTTTGTCCTCTCATCAGACGACTTAACAAGCCGTCAAAATGACCAAATTATACCCTCAAATCAAAACCTCAAAAAAGGACGCTGGGTCACTCAGTACGAGTCCATAACGATTCATGGTCGCACAATTGAACGGGGATTTATTTATGTGGGTGCGCAGCTTGATACATTGGTCGGCTATGGTATTGAGCCCTCATTAATAGATGAGCGCTTATCAGTCAGTCCGCCGAAATTCATACATAGCATGACCACCATTTATAGTGATGAGTCGCTTGGATACTGGCCAGCTTATGTGCAGCTTTCACCCGCATGCCGCGGCACTTATTTAGACTGGTTGGCGTCAGATCGTACCCATCCTAATATACCCATCGGTTACGTGTTTATTTACTTTAACGGGCTTGAGCGCCGCGTGATTGAAAGTATCAGTGAAGATAATGTTTCTGACGATGAGTTCATTAGCCTCTATAATGAAGTGTATCGTTTGCATACGATTTATGGCGAGAAGTCCTCTTTTTATAATTATTCCGCCCGTCTTTTAGAGTTTATGACGCTGGTGCGCTCACCACTATTCGAAGACCGATTACAAGCCAACCAAGTGTCACCGCCACCTGCCAACAGCCATAATCTCATCTTTAAAATGCAATTGGCAAAAATCGTAACTTTAAGGCAGCCTATTCCTACGACATTGGCGTGGGAGTGGCTGGTTTTTTCTAATGAGTATCATTTTAAAACGCCTGCAAGGCGCTGCGCATCAGAGTTCAAAGACTTGTTTGATATTTTATATCAAAAAGCCTATCCCAAGGGCTTTATGGTTGCCCCTAATAAAACCAAATTAAAATTAAACTATAATGCTGCCAGTCGTGCCATTGGTTATGTTGATCTAACGCTTGATGACTTGCAAGATGCCAGTGTTTTAAAAGCACCGGTTAAAAAATTGACGGCTATTGCTGAGCAATGCAATGAGGCGTTAGATGCTTATAGTCGCTATTTGGGTCATGATAATAACGACAAAATGGACATAGATGCCATATTGCTATTGCCAGAGGTATTGACTGAGCGACCAGATTATCAAAACAAATACCCTGCCATAAAAGACTTTAAGCTATGGGCGGTGTCTATTGTTTTAAACAATGAAGGACTGACGACAGTTGATGCATTGTGGCGTTGTATTCATGAGCGGTCATCCAACGCGCCTGCATCATCCCATGCGTTGCCTCGGTCATTAACCAAAAAACATCATGAGCGTATTATTAATTTAGCCGAGCGGGTAGGCTTTGGTGTCGTACCTGATCCGCGTTATTATCAGGCTAAGCTAAAGTCGGATGGGTATGTCGTTATATTTCGCGGCGGTCACGGTCATGACTTTGAGCCAAGCGCCGCTTTTTATCAAATCAGCTTAGCGCTCAGATTAGGAGCAATGGTTGCCACTATAGATGGTCATGTTGATAAGCAAGAAGTAGATACGCTATTGACAATTACCGAGCAGGACCAGTCACTGTCAAGCATTGAAAAGTCATCATTAAAGGCATATCTACTGTGGCGATTAAACACGCCATCCAATATGGCAGGATTAAAATCAAAACTTAGCGCTTTAAGTGAGGATTACGTCAGCTTTATCAGCCATTTTATTATTAGCGTTGCCTTAGCAGATGGTCAGGTAAAACCAAACCAAGTTAAGCAAATTGAAAAGCTATATCAGGTGTTAGGTATTGATAAGCAAACCGTCATTAGTGATATTCATCACATCACCAGCACCAAAAAGCTATCAAAAACCACAACTGTGTCAGATCAAAAAACAGATATTATGGGTGACGCTATAAGTACAACTGATAAAGACAGCTCACATCAGCCGTTTGTTTTTGATAAAGAATTATTAGCCGCTTATGAGAGCGATACTGGGGATGCCAAAGCCATGCTGGCAAGCATATTTGCAGATGAGGACATAGCAGATGAAGACAGTGATGTATTGTCAGATTCGCTCGTAGCTGACCATGACGATACTCATGACGACATCGCTCATAATACTTTAGTAAAAGGGTTAGATACCACGCACAGTCAGCTTTATCAGCAGCTTATTAGCAAAGAGGTTTGGCAGCGTGAAGAGGCTGAAGTCTTGTGTGAGTCACTAAACCTTATGGTTAATGGGGCTATTGAGACTATTAATGACTGGGCTTTTGATAATGTTGATGCGCCTGTGTTAGACGATGATGATAACCTTGTAATTGATTTTGAAATCGTCGATGAATTAAAAACACTGGTCTGACAGACAGTCACGATAATTCTGACGATAACGATAATAACAATGTAATGACAGCGTAAGGATAAGCCATGACAAGCAAAAAAATCAGAACCAAAGAGCGCGATGCCATCATTCAATCGCTGAAGGCTGGGGTGACCCCAAAGGTCGGTATTCAGCATATTCAAGTGGGGCGTATTCATGAGCTCAAAGCGCTGATCGATGATATTGATCGCGTGGCGGATGGTGGTTCTGCCTTTCGGTTGATTATTGGTGAGTATGGGTCAGGCAAAACCTTTTTTTTGAGTGTGGTAAGAGCGATTGCGCTTGAGCGTAAGCTTGTCACAGTAAACGCTGACTTATCACCTGACAGACGCATTCAAGCATCAAGCGGGCAAGCAAGACACTTATATTCTGAGCTCATGCGTAACCTATCGACGCGTAATAAATCAGACGGCAATGCGCTTGCAAGCGTTGTCGAGCGCTTTATTACCGAAGCTCGCAAACGCGCTGATAGCACGGATGAAACCATTGGTGAGGTAATTCAAGATAAGTTGGCTGAGCTGACAGAACTGGTGGGCGGTTATGATTTTGCTAAAGTGATTGAAGCGTATTGGCAAGGTCACGAATCAGGCGATGATGCGCTAAAAGCCAATGCCATTCGTTGGTTACGGGCAGAGTACTCAACCAAAACCGATGCCAGACGCGATCTGGGCGTGCGTACGATCATCTCTGACGCCTCATTTTATGACGCGCTAAAGATTATGAGTCTGTTTGTACGTCAAGCGGGTTATCAAGGCTTATTGGTCAATCTAGATGAGATGGTCAATTTATATAAGCTCAATAGCACCCAAGCTCGTCAAGCCAATTACGAGCAAATCCTACGTATTTTAAACGACTGCTTGCAAGGGTCAGCCGCCCATTTGGGGTTTTTGTTAGGCGGTACGCCGGAATTTTTACTTGATCCGCGTAAAGGACTCTACAGCTATGATGCGCTACAAACACGGCTTGCAGACAATAGCTTTGCCAAGCGGGCAGGAGTGATTGATTACACGTCCCCTGCGCTGCATTTAGCGAGCCTTACGCCAGAAGAGTTATATATTTTACTCAAAAATCTGCGTCACGTTTATGCAGGTGGCGATGAAACCAAATACTTAGTACCAGATGAGTCCTTGCAAGCTTTTTTGCAGCATTGTAGCCAAACCATTGGTGACGCTTATTTCAGAACACCTCGCAATACGATTAAGGCGTTTTTGGACATGCTTGCCGTCATTGATCAAAATCCAGACGTCTCTTGGGATCAGCTCATAAGCGCGGTCGCCATTGATCCAGAACATCCGTCTGATATGGATATCGATATGAGCGGGATGGATGCAGAGGATGAATTGGCTGATTTTAAACTATAGGCTTTCGATAATACTCATAAAAATAAGAGAAATAACTTTTGAGAGACGCGCATTTTCAGCTTGATTATCAGGTACAGCGCTGGATATTTAATCAGGGCTGGCAAGGGTTGCGTGACGTTCAAGCCCAAGCGATAGCGCCCATTTTATCAGGTGATACGGATGTATTGATCAGTGCAGCGACGGCAGCGGGCAAAACGGAAGCGTTTTTCTTGCCTGCCTGTAGTGCGCTTATGCGCTCAGATAAACGTGATAATGGCGTTGGTATCTTATATATCAGCCCGCTCAAAGCATTGATTAACGATCAGTATCGCAGGCTTGAAAGCTTGGCTGAGCTGCTTGATTTGCAAGTGACGCCTTGGCATGGTGACAGTCCTTTAGGTCAAAAAAGACAGCAAAAAAAATCACCATCCGGCATTATTTTGATCACGCCTGAATCACTTGAGTCGCTGCTTGTGCGTGATATGGGCTGGGTCAAACAAGCATTTAGCAACTTACAATACATTGTGATTGATGAGTTTCATGCTTTTTTGGGAGGCGCGCGCGGTCAGCACTTATTGTCGTTATTGACAAGGCTTGAACATGTGACCGATCGTATCACCTCGCCCATCCCGCGAGTGGCATTGAGTGCCACCTTAGGAGAGCTGCAAAGCGTACCGCGGTCACTCAGACCCAACCAGTCGCTGCCTTGCACCATCATAGAAGACAGTAATGCCCGTGCTAGTGCCAAAGTTCAGGTAAAGGGCTATGTTCAGCCCAGCCAATTAACACTTAACACGAATCAAGAACAGGCGGATTCTGAATATCACGTCTTTGAAGGTATCGATGTTCTTGACACTGCTGAGACAAAAGTCTGCGCTGATCTATATCGATTGTGCCGCGGTGGCAATCATCTGGTATTTGCTAACAGTCGCGCGCGTACCGAGCTGATTGCCGCAGGACTGAGTGATCTGTGTGAGTACAACACCGTGCCTAATGAGTTCTTTCCGCATCATGGCTCGCTCTCAAAAGAGCTAAGAGAAAGCTTAGAGACACGCCTACAAAAAGAGGCACTGCCAACCACTGCCGTTTGCACCATGACTTTAGAGCTTGGTATTGATATTGGTAAGGTTGACACCGTCATTCAAGTCACCGCCCCACATTCAGTTGCAAGCCTTCGCCAGCGGCTTGGACGCTCAGGCAGACGCGGCGGCTCAGCGGTACTTAGAATGCTGATCACCGAGCATGAGATTAATAAGAATAGCAGCCTAATCGATGACTTGCGGCTTGAGTTGATTCAGTCTCTTGCCATGATAAGGCTACTCATTACTGACAAGTGGTTTGAGCCTGCCAACACGTCTTTATATCATTTTTCAACATTATTGCATCAAGTGCTTGCCCTAGTGGGACAGTGGGGCGGCATTCGTGCTGACCAAATATACGTGCTATTGTGTAACCAAGGTCCTTTTCAAAAGGTACAGCCTGCACACTTTAAGTTGCTGCTCATTCAAATGGGAGCAGCGCAATTGCTTATCCAATTGGGCAACAATCAACTCGTACTAGGCGTGATGGGAGAGCGTATCGTCAGTCATTATACTTTTTATGCCGTGTTTAAGACCCCAGAAGAATACCGTATCGTGGCTGGCAATAAGACGCTGGGAACATTGCCCATTGATACCATGATATTGCCCGATCAATATATTATTTTTGGTGGCATACGCTGGCAGGTCAAAGACATTGATGTTGAGAAAAAAATCGTTGATGTCATCAAAGTCAAAGGCGGGGGCAAGCCACCAACATTTGGTGATAGCAGTATGTCCATACATGACAAAGTTCGCCAGGAGATGATTGGTATATTGAACAAAAAAGACTACCGAATTCAGGTTGGTAGCGAGTACATAGATTTTACCGATACAGTCGCAAAGCAGTTGTTTTTAGACAGTATCAAAACGTTTGAAAGGTATGATTTAAGCCATCAATCACTCGTCAATAAAGACGGTAGTTGCTATATATTTATGTGGCGCGGCGATAGCGTGGTTAATACGTTGGTAGCGCTACTGTTACAACATGGATTTACGGTTGAGAGTTACGCTGGGGTTATTTGCGTACTCAAAACCAGTTCTGCTCAAGTCTATCCGTTTTTACAAAAAATCGCTCAGCGCCCGCTACCGACTGCCACTGAGCTTGCCACAACTGTTCCTAACAAAATGATCGAAAAGTTTGATGAATATCTACCTGATGAATTGCTTGATATGGGTTACGGCGCACAAGCATTTGATATCGAGGGATTGGATGATTGGCTAAGAGCATTTAGTAAATAAATTTTTTGAAACGGTATCATCATTATCTTTATGATAGCCATCAGGTTTTTGAGAAAGCAAACCCCGATATCACTCATGCCACCTAAGAATTTCGTAAAACTGACGAAACCTGCTGAGCGTTTACTATTATAGCCTAGCAGGGTTTTTTTGTGCCAAATCGCACTAGGTGCATATCACTCTATTCTATGAACACTGATAATGCGACACCCTGAAAAAGAGCAGGATAGTTACCTAGTAATTAATAGAATATCAAATACCGCCTTTGAGATTTATCAGCAATACCATTGATTTACATCGATTGTTTGTACAAAGAAACTCACTGCTTTTCTAACAAATCTCACATTCAGACTTGCCGAGTAATGTCGAATGCCCTTATGATGGTTGTATTTTGTCTAAGATGAGTTATCACTTTATCGCT
>NZ_JBPYDA010000018.1:0-24371 GCF_051847375.1 Psychrobacter sp. 2Y5 | reverse complement strand
GTCCAATGGTGCCGACGTTGACGTGGGGCTTGTTGCGTTCAAACTTGGCCTTTGCCATGAGTGTATCCTTTTTATTGATGAATCTTTATGCTTAAAAAATGATAAACAGTAAGATCGGTAAATAGATATTTGACGGTTCACGATGTCTATTCATTCTGCTGACACTACCATCAAACCGTTGACGATATATTGTTGAAGCTATATTTTAGCGACTAAAAGTAATTATAAACTATAATGCTTAATCTTAGCTACTTTATAGTAATATCAAGCTACTGACAGCACTAAAAGGCAACACTTCAGTGTCACCCTAGAATCATCATTTTACTGAGTAGGCTTTATACTTTTTAATATTCGCATAACTCTTATAATGCTATTGAATATCTTAATAGTATCTCTCATACTATCTGGTTTTTTATATACTAACAATTGATAAGCAGCTTTGGCAACTATAATAATAAATGGAGCTCATATCGAGAATTGAACTCGAGACCTCTCCCTTACCAAGGGAGTGCTCTACCGCTGAGCTATATGAGCCTATCTTAAATAACTAAAAAACTCTCAGTTATATAAAAAAATATCACGAAACAGCTATAATAGATGACTGTCGTGATGTATGGGTGCTCGCTATTTATATTGCCGTGAATGCTTGATCAATGAATACCGCATATATGGAGCGGGTGGCGGGAATCGAACCCGCGTCATTAGCTTGGAAGGCTAAGGTGTTACCATTATACCACACCCGCAATAGCTCTATATAGAACCAAAATATTGATTGGTTTTAGAGTACTTTTGGTGCTGTGACAAACTAAAAATATGGTGGTGGGAGAAGGATTCGAACCTTCGAAGCTTTCGCGACAGATTTA
Source organism: Psychrobacter sp. 2Y5 (assembly GCF_051847375.1). Lineage (NCBI taxonomy): Bacteria > Pseudomonadati > Pseudomonadota > Gammaproteobacteria > Moraxellales > Moraxellaceae > Psychrobacter > Psychrobacter sp. 2Y5. The sequence goes on along the minus strand of NZ_JBPYDA010000018.1, from coordinate 23,508 downwards.
CAGTCTGTTGGGTTTGACCGCTCCCCAATCCCACCTAGATTGCTTGATATAAAATTACTTTAATCTAAAGCAAATTCATAAAAAGCGACTTTGAAAGAGATGGTGCCGACTGCCGGGATCGAACTGGCGACCTACTGATTACAAGTCAGTTGCTCTACCAACTGAGCTAAGTCGGCTTGTTCTCTCAAAGTGGTGGCTATTCTATCAAATATCGGCTGGAACGCAAGCCCTTTTTTGATTTTTTCCTAACTTTTTCAAATTAATTATTAATGCTTTGATTATATTAGTATTTTTTATACGTTATAAATAGTCGTTATAAGGCTCAATGTTTTATAGCGTTAATCTTAGCTTTGTTTTAGCGAATCCTAAGGCCATCACAAGCCATTTTTACCGCTTTGACGAGTGCCAAGGCCTTTTTATTAGTTTCTTCCCACTCCGCCTCGGCCACTGAGTCAGCAACTACCCCTGCCCCAGCTTGAATATGGATTTTGCCGCGGCGCATGACGGCAGTGCGAATAGCAATCGCGGTATCCATATTACCATGCCAGCCTAGATAACCGACTGAGCCGCCAAATACCGTACGACGTACGGGCTCTACTTCATCAATAATCTGCATTGCTCGTATTTTGGGAGCGCCGGACAGCGTCCCTGCAGGGAAAGTTGCACAGAATACATCCAAAGCATCTTTATCAGCCAAGACAGTGCCCTCAACGTTAGAGGCTATATGCATGACTTGTGAGTAGCGCTCAATAAACATTTTGTCGGTGACTTTGACGCTGCCATACTCACAGACGCGGCCGATATCATTACGGCCTAAATCGATAAGCATCAAGTGTTCAGCGATCTCTTTGGTATCTGATAGTAACTCTTGCTCTAACGCTAAATCCTCAGCCTCATCTTGACCACGTTTACGAGTACCGGCTAGTGGACGCACCGTGACCTTGCCATCCTCAATCCGCGACAAAATCTCAGGAGAGGCGCCAATAATGTCAAAACGCTTGTGATCGTCCAAAGTATAACCGTGCACTAAGAATAAATAAGGCGATGGATTAAGGAATCTAAGCGCGCGATATACGGCTAGCGAATCGCCTTTATAATCAGCGGTTAAACGCTGCGCCGGGACGACTTGCATGACGTCGCCTGCAAAGATATAGTCTTTGATTTTGTTGACATCACTACAGTATTTATCTTGCCCAGTTTGCGAGACGAACTTTGGCGTTGGCATAATAGGAGCGCTCAGATCTGGCATCTCTGCGAGCTTATCTTCTATTCTTTCAAGCTCACGAATGGCAGCGCCATAGCCATCTTCGTCGCTACAGTCAGCATAAACGATGATAGATAACGTGTTTTCTAGATTATCAAAGACAATCACGCTCATCGAGAGCATCAGCCACATGTCTGGTAAAGTCATAGGATTGGGCGCATCTGATTCGCCAATACTTGGCTCTATGACTCGCACCATATCATAACCAAAATAGCCGACTAGGCCGCCACTGAAGCTGGGTAATGAGGGGATATCATCAGTGGTTGGCATTTTATAATTGGCCATGAGCTTACGAATATAATCGAATGGCGCATCTACTGCGTCCACACTGATTTGGTCATCTTGCTTAATAGTCATTTGACCATCAGCGTACTGCAGTATTAAATCGCTCCCGAGACCAATCATCGAAAACCGCGCCCAGCGCTCGCCGCCTACTACCGATTCAAACAAATAAGCAGAACCACTCAAGTCACGCACTTTTGAAAACACAGAAACTGGTGTCTGTGCGTCCATCAAACGCTTTTTGACAAGCGGCGCATGGCTAAAACCTTTGCTTTTTAAGGTATTATATTCTTCGAAGGTCATCATAAGACATCTCTGAGCACGGTATTAATAAACAAGGATAAAGTAAACCACAGCGATAATCGAGAAAACTCGCTAGTTTCAGTGACGGTTAAACAGACAGCTAAATAAAAGCGAGCCAATATTAGGCTCGCCATTATAACAAAACATGATAATAAAGTTGCTCATATCATAGGACTTTAAATACCAGCCCGTCAGCGAATCGAATTACGCGCCGCCCATGTTAAATAACCACAGCGCGATACCGATAATGATAAGAGCAATAAATACCCAGATAAACCAACCGCCGCTCGCTCTCTTCTCACTCGCTGCTGTATTGGCAGGATTGTTTACGGCTTGATCCATAGCATTATTACCCGCCGTTCCTAGGTCGCGAGACTGACCTAGATTTGCCGTTCCTGAGAACTGCGCTGTAGCCGCTTGCTTAGCGCGTAGCACGTCTGGATCGGCTTCTTCTTGTAGAGGCGTGGTGGTTGTTTTGTCATGTTCAGGACTTTGACGCTCGGCTACGGGGGCTTCGACTACCGGCTCTTTAGCGAGTGGCTCTTTTATCATTGGTTCTTCATTGACTGGTTCTTCTACTAATGTTTTGGCTACTGGATCTGCTATAACCGTGTCTTGGGGTTTATTTTCAGCGGGCGTAGGGACGACAATATCTTCTTCTACAGGAGCTGCGGACATAGCGGCCTCGCCTGCACTAGCCGCGAGCACCTCACCGACGATCGTTTCTTTTACGACAGGCTCTGATTTAGTGTCTATTGCTACTGGCTCACTGGTTGTAGCTGGTCTTTCTACTAGTGTCTCTTCAACAGCGGCAGGTGGTAATGATGACTCTGTTGCCGGCTCCTTCGACGTCGTGCGAGCAGTGTCTAGATCTTCTTGCACTGAGCCTACTATGTCTTCTGGTTCATGCTCTTCCGGCTTTTTAGCTGCTAGGTCGGTGGCGCTCTGCTCTAAATTCTCAGTAGCTAAAGCCATCACTTGAAACTCAAAACTAGCAAAGCCAAGCTTATCCTCCGCAGTTAATAGCACGCTCTTATTCGCTTCAATACGCTGCTCGTTGACGAAAGTACCGTTAGAGGAGTCCAAATCTTTGACATAAAGCTCAGCATTTAATACACTTAGAACCGCGTGGTTACGCGAAACGGCTTTACTGCCTAGCACCACATCGTTATCGCTACCACGGCCTACTGATAGGCTGTCATTAACGCTCAATTGCAGATCACCAAGCGCTGCTGTCAGCGCGGTTAGCTGCCAAGTCTTGTCAGAGCTAGATCGAGCAGACGTAGCGTCTGGAGTTACTGGATTCGATTGCTTTGTATTGTCTGTCATGCGGTCATTCCTTATTATTGATAAGTGTTATTAGGTGCTAATGATAAAATGAAAATTAAGACAATTGAGGTTTAGGATCGATGTTTAGGAGCTAGGCATAAAACGCGGTTTAAGGATACCAGCAAGTTTACTATACGGAATCGTTAATACCGGCATGCCATAAGCATAAGGGCCAATAGCATAAGGCTGATAACGAATATTAACGCCTTTATCGGTCAAGCTCACATCTTCACTAGCGACAAAAGGCCAGTTCTGCTCATAACTTTTGACATCCTCATCTATCCACTTGACCCAAGATTTATAAGCGTCATAGGCCAAGGCGTTGAAACGCGACTGCTGACCAGTCTGTATCATATTATCAAGAGTTATTTGCTGTTTGTTTGCCGGATCAAATATTAGATACTCACTAAAAGGCATACCGTGAGCGCCGCCAGTAAAGACATAAGAGCTAATATTAAACAACTCTAAATCCTCTCCTTGACCCAATTTAACATGACCTAAGTATTCCGGTGTGACCGTCAAGCTGTATGACCAACGCACTTCTTCCGGCATATCCATAAACTGTGATTTGACGAAATCATCAATAGCTGTTTTAGCTGTTTTTTTATCGGTAGCTTGCGATACTGGCGACTCGCTCATTTTGCTATTGATAACTATATTATTGACGCGCTTATTAACGATGTCATTAAGCCAATCTTGGTTAGTGTTTAGGTATTTGACCTCAATCTCTGGGCAATTATTTTTTTCATAGCACTGCTCTTGTACGCTGACTGGAAATTCATAGTCTAGATATTCAGTGCTACTGATCAAACTACTGGCGTTTGCCGCTAGGCTGATAGACAATAAACTACCAGTAGCAATCGCTAACACAGAGCGCTTTATATAACTACTCTGAGCTTTATTATTAGAAGTTAATAAATCAGATGACACGGTAGACTCCAATGACTTATCGATCAAGAGATATTATGATTAGTGGCTATAATCATAGCGTATCTGTTAACAAATCATTGTTTAAAATGTGTTGAGGGTTATGCGCCACTAGCGACTAAATGCTCAGCTACTTCTCTCAAGCCATTAGCGAAGATGGCATAAAAAAAGACACGCCTAGCGTGCCTCTCAAAATGATAGCCTAACGATTAATGCTCACGCGTATTACTAAAGGTAATCTCCGGATAGCGCTCTTGCATTAGTTGCAAATTCACGCGCGACGGTGCTAAATACGTCAAATAACCACCACCATCTATCGATAACTGATCGTGCGCTTTTTTCTTAAACTTCGCCAGTGCCACTTCATCGTCGCAATGTATCCAGCGTACGGTGGCGATAGAGACCGGCTCAAAGCTGCATTGTACTTTGTACTCTTCTTTAAGACGATGAGCGACAACCTCAAACTGCAGGACCCCGACCGCGCCTAAGATTAGATCATTGTTGATCTGCGGCATAAATACTTGTGTTGCGCCTTCCTCTGAGAGCTGCTGCAAACCCTTTTGTAGCGCTTTAGACTTAAGCGGATCTTTGAGCACCACTCGGCGAAATAGCTCTGGCGCAAAGTGCGGAATACCAGTGAAATTCAGCTCCTCGCCTTCGGTAAAGCTATCGCCAATCGATATAGTACCGTGGTTATGCAGTCCGATAATATCGCCTGGATACGCCTCTTCTAGCGCCTCGCGGTCACCGGCTAAAAAAGTTAAGGCATCGGCAATCCGTACGTCTTTACCTAGACGCACTTGCCGCATTTTCATGCCCTTTTCGTACTTACCAGAGCACACTCGCAAGAAAGCAATACGGTCACGGTGACGCGGATCCATATTGGCCTGAATCTTGAACACAAAGCCGGAAAACTTAGGCTCTGTTGCCGAAACGACACGCTGCTCAGTCGGATGCGCTTTGGGCGGCGGCGAGTATTTAACTAGCGTATCTAGCACCATATTGACACCAAAGTTGCCTAGAGCGGTGCCGAACAATACAGGAGTCATCTCCCCCTTTAAGAACGCCTCAACATCGAAGTCCTCAAGCGCCATCTGTACTAGCTCAAGCGACTCTTCGAATGCGTCAAACATCAGCTTACCTAAGCGCTCACGAATATCTGGATAATCATAACCTTCGCGGGTCTCCGACACGGTAATCTCGCCGCCATGACCTTTTTCATAAAGGTAGGTTTTGTCTTCAGTCAGATGATAGACACCTACAAAATCCTGCCCCATCCCAATCGGCCAAGTCAACGGGATACATTTGATTTTCAGTACGGATTCAATCTCACTGAGTAGGTCAAGCGGCTCACGAATCTGCCGATCGAGCTTGTTAACGAAAGAGATAATCGGCGTATCGCGCATCCGGCAGACTTCCATCAGCTTGATGGTTCGCTCCTCCACGCCTTTAGCGCCATCGACCATCATCAGCGCGCTATCGACGGCCGTTAGAGTACGATACGTATCTTCCGAGAAGTCAGCGTGACCTGGGGTATCAAGCAGATTGACCATATGCTCTTTATAAGGAAACTGCATGACGGAGGTGGTGATAGAGATACCGCGCTCTTGCTCCATACTCATCCAATCGGATGTAGCATGACGGTCGGTTTTGCGTCCTTTGACCTCGCCTGCGACCTGAATCGCCTGACCCCAAAGCAATAGCTTTTCGGTCATAGTGGTCTTACCGGCATCGGGATGCGAGATGATAGCGAAAGTGCGGCGTTTGGCGACTTGCTTTTGTAAAACTTTTGGATCTACGCTCATAATTTTTGGCTTCAATAGTGTTGATTGATCATTCAATCTAATAAATAAAATAATGCGCGTATTGTAGCCGATTTCGTCTTAAGGTGCTGAACTCGCGCAAAAAAAACACGCTTTAGATAACAGCTAAAGCGTGTTGGTTAGTATGACTTATCATTATTTAGGCGGCTGATAGCACTTAGCTGACCAAAACAGTATTTACAAAACAATAGCAGGCACACAGCACACGAGTCTAACAGTACGAAAGCTTAATATCATTAAAGCTTAGTAGTACCTATCAATTTGATCTTCGATAAAGTCAGCAGCGACTTCATTGACTAAGGTGCAATCGACTACTCCGCGAACGCTATCTTCATTTGGACGCGAGGCGTCTTTATCGATAAAATTCGTCTCATAAATAGCGCCCTCATAATCTACGCCATTATACAGATACTCAGGATCATGATTAATCGCAAAAAATGTTACTTGCGCTGCCGGGTTACTATTACTTGCACCGATAGACCGCTCAGAGGTTCTAAAGTCTCTATTATCATTGAAGCGATCTTCTGCTGCGTCTATCCAATCATTAAGATCTGAATAATTGGTTTTATCTTTATTGTTAAAAACAAAAAATGAGCGGTCGCTAGTGGTCACTGGTATATAGCAAACAGAGCCGTTAGGAAAAGTAAGCGTGCTAGGCGCATTATTGCCAATACTAGGATAAGTGTTTAAAGCAGTAAAGATACCTCGAGCAGTATTTAAGCCGTTGCCTGACCGATAACTAAAGACATTGACCCCTGCTAGATTCAGCGTCCTATAGAACGTCTGATAATCAAATTTATTGTTATTGTTTTTCTCATATATGGGTCGTTTCACCGTTCGACCATTCACCTCGATATAACGATCTTCTAAGCTTCCCTCGAAGTTGTCTGCCAGTACTACCGAATTATCCAAGTTATCGACATTTTGGCTATTAAAATTACCTACGATGTTAGTGACATCGATATCGCGTTCGCCATTACTATACTCAGTTTCGATACGAGCAATCGCTTCTCTACCGGTTTGCCGATCGATACTTTTGTCGAACTGAATCACTGTCAGCTCATTACTGTTTCCTGAGCCATAAATCGAATCTTCATCATCACCGCAGCCACTGATAACGGCGGCTAATAGCATCATGATCGTAGGAATCATTATTTTTTTCATGGCAAAGTATCCTTTTATCGAAATAGTCTTGCACTTGGCTAATTTATGGCGCTTACATCGTTAGTTTATCCTCAGAATTTTACAGCACTGTTATGACTATTCATAGGCACTGCTTGTACGCCTCATGTTTATTGTGCAGTTATGCTTACAAATTCACAGTATAGATTTACTACCTTTATATAACGTTTTATGCAAACCTTGCTATGCTAAGTAAGTGATAAAGGTTACTTGTACTAGTAGCTTCTATATATAAAGCCATTAATAAAAACTCAAAAAAAGGACAAGGTATGAAAACTCTATATTCAACTAAAGCAACAGTCACTGGTGGCCGCACTGGTAATGCTTCACTAGATGACAGCGATCTAAAAATCAATATGGCTCCTCCTGGCGGTAATATGGAAGGCAATAATCCTGAACAATTATTAGCGATGGGCTATGCTGCTTGTTTTGATAGCGCTTTAGGTGTCGTTAAAAAGATGGAAAAAGCTAGCTTTGGCTCTACCACTGAGACCACTGTCGACCTCATGCAAGGCGATGCTCATGATTACCGTTTAGCGGTCAAGATTCATGTTATTGCCGACAGTACTGACATCTCAGCTGAGGACTTCCAAAAACTCGTAGAAAAAGCCAATGAAGTATGTCCTTATTCAAAAGCCACTAAAGGCAATATTGAGATGGAAGTAACCTCTGAAGTCAAATAAAGCTAAACGCTACTTTATATTGTGAAATATTTTAGAGCATAAAAGATTAGAACGTTATCAGCATTTACTGTGCTCATAGCGTTCTTTTTTTATGTATGAAGCTGATAACTTTTAAGCCATTCGGCACGCGCTTATTTTATCGTTATAATATGGTCATACTATATTTTAATACCTGCTAAATTTTGATAACTTCTAATAAGTGACTCTTTATGACTGCTCATACAAAAGACAACGATCACAACTCCCACTCGCCTATCGACCCTGATACCTTGCCTAATTTTGACACTATGCCTAACGTGGCGACCATGGACACTAGTAAGGTGGACAAAGATCAGCCGCCTTTTATCTTAGTCGATGGCTCGTACTATCTGTTTCGCACTTATCATGCGCTACCTAAAACTATGCAAAACACGCAGGGGCTAACGACTAACGCCATACGCGGCACGTTGAACGCGCTGCTCAAGCTGATGCGCCGCTATCATCCGACCCATATGGCAGTATGTTTTGATACTAAATCGCCGACGTTTCGCCATAGAATGTCAGAAGAATACAAAGCTGGACGTCCGCCTATCGATGCCGAACTGGTTGAGCAAATCCCCTATATCCATCGTTTAGTCACCGCCTTAGGTATTCCCTTGCTGCGTATCGAAGGCGCAGAAGCGGATGATATCATCGGAACAATGGCTTATCGCGCGGTGGCGCAAGGGCATCATGTGGTCATCTCTACCGGAGATAAAGACATGATGCAACTGGTCAATGATGCGGTGATATTAGAAGATAGTTTTACTGGCAAAATTACCGACACCCAAGGCGTCATGGATAAGCTCGGCATCAAACCGGCGCAGATGATTGATTATTTGACGCTGATGGGCGATACCTCTGACGGTATCAAAGGTGTGCCTGGTATCGGTAAAAAGACCGCCAAAGACTTGCTCGTTGAATACGGCGATATCGATAATATGCTCAAGCACATTGGCTTCATTAAAGGTCGCGGCGCAAAAGGCTTAATCGAACACGCCGACGACATTCCATTGAATGCGCAGCTGGCGACTATCATCACCGATTTAGATATCGGTCATGACTGGAATGACCTAAAAATCAATACTGATCCTTGCGCCCATATCGATGAGCTGCGTGAGTTATACACTGAGCTTGAGTTTAAAAATGAGCTGGCATCGCTAGATCATCCTAATCATCCTGCCAACGCTAATGGGCAAGGCGCGCAAAGTGTGGCGGAGGCGCAGGCAAATAGCGAATCACAAGCCCAAGTCGCCAAATCGCTACAGTCCACTGCGATTGAAAACATCAAAGACAGCAAAAGCCATGACAAGGCTTGGCATACTATCCTCGACATGCCCGCCTTTGAGAGCTTGGTTGTGCAATTAGAGGCGGCACCGCATTTTGTGCTCGATACCGAAACCACGAGCATCTACTGGCGCGAGGCTGAGATCGTCGGTCTATCCTTTGCTGTGCAAGCCCATGAGGCTTATTATGTACCGCTGACGCATCGCTTAGAGGATGACGAGCTAACCACTAAGCAGCTTGATCGCGATACCGTACTAGCGCGTCTCAAGCCGATATTAGAAAACTCAAAAATTGGTAAAATCGGTCAGCATTTAAAGTATGATGCGCATATTTTGAGTCATTACGATATTGACCTAGTAGGTGATATTCACGCCACGCATAATAATTGGGCGATGGATACTATGCTTGCCAGCTACGTGATTAATGCGGCGATCACTCGTCACGGTATGGATGATCTAGCGCGGCACTACCTGCAAACGCAAACCATCAGTTATGAAGACGTGGCCGGTAAAGGCGCAAAGCAGGTCACTTTCGATCAGGTGGCTATCGATATCGCGAGCGACTATGCTTGTGAAGATGCTGATATCACTTATCAGTTGTTTGAAGTGTTCAGCGATACCTTAGCCGATGACGACAATAACATTCGACTGCTCAATGAGCTTGAGATTCCAACCGCTGAGATTCTTTGTCAGATGGAAGCAAACGGCATCTTAATCAAACGCTCGTTCTTAAATGAGCTATCCAAGCGTTTTGACGAAGAAATCATTGCGCTTGAGGCACAAGCTTATGACATCGCAGGCGAGGAGTTCAATTTAGGCTCGCCCAAGCAGTTAGGCGAGGTGCTATTTGAGAAGCTTGGCGTCATCGGTGGTAAAAAAACCAAATCGGGGCAATACTCAACAGGTGAGGCGATACTCTCCAAAATTGACCATCCGCTAGCAGAGATTACCCTTGAATACCGCGGCTTATCGAAACTCAAAAATACCTACACTGACTCTCTAGATGCAGTAGCGGATAAGGACACCGATCGCGTCCATACTAGCTATCATCAAGCGCTGACGAGCACGGGCCGCTTGTCTTCCACTGATCCGAATCTACAAAACATCCCGATCCGTACTAAGACAGGAAGGCTGATCCGTCAAGCCTTTATCGCGCCAGAGGGTCGCGTGTTACTTGCTGCCGATTACTCACAAATTGAGCTGCGACTGATGGCACATTTCTCAGGCGATGCCAACTTAACTCGCGCCTTTAATGAAGGCTTAGATATTCACACCGCTACAGCGGCTGAAGTGCTCGGCAAAGCGGTTGATGAGGTTAGCGCCACCGAGCGCCGCAATGCTAAAGCCATTAACTTTGGGCTATTATATGGTATGAGCGCTTTTGGTCTGGCCAAACAATTACAGATGAGCCGAGGCGAGGCGCAAGACTATATCGATATGTACTTCGATCGCTATCCTAGCGTCAAGCAATACATGATAGACACGCGCGCAAGCGCCTATGAACGCGGCTATATTGAGACCATCCTTGGGCGTAAGCTTTATACGCCTGATATCAATAATAACAACCGTATGGTCAAACAAGCCGCAGAGCGCGCCGCTATTAATGCGCCGCTACAAGGCTCCGCCGCTGATCTGATTAAGCTTGCGATGATAGCTGTTGATAGAGTGCTACCTAAAGAGCAAGCTAAAATGCTGCTACAAGTCCATGATGAGCTAGTGTTCGAGGTCGATAGCGATAAAGCTGATGAGATTGCTCAGCTGATTACTGATGCTATGCAAGATGTGCTGCGAAATACAGCAAAAAGCATGGGCTGGGAGGTTGATTTTGCGGTGCCGTTATTGGTTGAAACTGGGATTGGCGAGAATTGGGATGAGGCGCATTAATATCGCTACTTTTGAATGTTGCTGCTATTAATATTAAAAATATCAATATGAATAATTGATGAATTAGTCATAGTTATCAATAGTATGTCATATCAGCAAGTATTATAATGACGCTTTATGCTAGTTATACTAACCATCTTACTAGGTTGATATGAGCTAATATAATTTAAAAAGTGAGCTTAGGCTCACTTTTTTATTTCTTATGATTATCTATTTTAGGTTAGGAGCCGATTATCTTTTCTGAAAATGGCATCATCGAAACCGTTAGTGTTATCGTCTTAGTCCTCTGCTTACTACGTTCTGGACGCTATGCGCTGCAGAGTCATATCAAACAGGGTTATTATTTTTGGTTAGCCGCAGTTTTGGTGTTTTTTACTGTGATTCGTCGCGAGCTCAATCATTTGCCAGACTTATTTGTTCCCAAAAATTTCTTATTTTTAAGTCATTCTTACGACTGGTGGGAAGATAGCGTGCTTTTGCTTATTTATCTTTTAACTGTAGGCTTTTTGGGTTATGCATGGCGCTACTTATGGCAAGTGTTAAAGCACACTTCGCTATCTTTATATTTGAGCGTGGCTGTTTTGGCATTGCTACAATATATGGGCGAGAATGCGATCGTCTTCCCCCATGCTTTAGGAATAGTCGTTGAGGAGCTGGCTGAGCTTACTATTTATGGCCTTGCCCTCGCCTATTTATGGTCATTTAGGTTATCAGATTTCGATACTTGCTCAGAGCGAACCCTAAAACTTGATAAAACCACCAGCTCATAGTTCGCTTCTAATAGTCAACCTCCATAAGGTCTAATGAGCAATATGTAACTGCCAACTCGCTATAGTAGGTTCAATTTAAAAGTGTTATAGCGATCCTGGGATGCTTTGTTTTAAAATACAGTTTTGCAGCATCGAATAGTGCGAAGCGCACAGCAAGCAAAGGAAGTTTGTAGCAGTATCGCTTTTGAACTTATGTCATTTTTATTTCCAACTGCTTATATCTGCTACCTATGCATTCTAGATACGCTCTGTTTTTCTTAAACTCATCTAAAAGCGCCTAAAACATTTGTTACGGATACCATCTAGCATTCCATACTCGCCTTCAGTTATTCTAGCTTATTGGTCAGCACGGCAATATGACCACCCTAATAATAAATACTTCCTCACTTTAATTCTATAAGGATAGGTTATGAATGTATTAATCACTGGCGCTTCACGTGGTATCGGTCTAGCTACGGCTAAGCGTTTGGCTGCTAAAGGCCACTGCGTTGGATTATTCGATATCGATACTCATGAGCTATCGCACGCTATCAAGCAAAAAGCGTTCAAAAAAGCCAATAAAAACCAGCGTGTGATCACAGGTGATTTGGATGTGACCCAGACAGACTCTTGGGATAACGCTATCGAGCACATGGTCAATAATTTTGGCGGTATCGATGTGCTTATCAACAATGCCGGTGTGCTCGTCAGCGGTGTACTGCCAACTACTGACTTAGACAAGCAGTTATCACTGGTCGATATCAACTGCAAAGGGGTCTTAATCGGTTGTCATAAAGCCGTGCCTTATTTAGAGCAAAGCACCGCTGGTAAGATTATCAACCTATCTTCTGCCTCTGCTATTTATGGACAGTCTGAGGTCGCGCCTTATTCTGCCAGTAAGTTCTTCGTACGCGGCCTGACTGAAGCGCTCAATGTCGAGTATGCTGACTTAGGTATTAAGGTTATGGATGTGATGCCACTTTGGGTCAAATCCGATATGACCAAAGACATCGAAGTGACGAGTATCGATCGTTTAGGAATCAACTTGACTGTCGATGATGTCGCCAAAAAGCTATGCAAATTAAGCATCAGCGCTAATCGTAAAATTTCAAAAACACACTATCCTATTGGCTTACCTGCCAAGATCTTGCAAACCACTTCGCAGGTGACACCTGACTCTGTTATCCGCTTTATTAATAAAAAGATTGGCGCAAAATAGCTTTTAAAGATTAGCGAATAAATAGCGGCTAGCGAATTTCGGTAGCCGTTTTGCTCGCCGCGCGCACCTTTATCGCTTGTGCTACTGATTTATTACCAAAGCTATTGTTCTCAATAAGCGTATCACTAACAGCGCCCGCCGCGCTGTCTTCGCGGATCTCAGACCCTACCGTTATCGGTATTGCGACATTGTCGGCAAAGCTATTATTACGAATGCGTGTGCCATCATCCTCTACAACAATGCCTTGTTCAACTTGCTCGAAGCTATTATTAATAATGGCATTGTCTTTGGCGCTATCTAAATGATAACTGGCAAATAGTGTTTGCTTAATTAAGTAAGCGCCGCAGTCAAAACCTTTCAGATTGCGTGATTGCCTCGAAGCTATCCAGACGCCAACGGTCTCATCACGGAAGGTGTTGTTAGCTATGATGTTGTTCCGGCTTGACTGGGTGCGTTTAAAGTGATTGCTACGCGACGCATCATCAGCGTGCTCAAAACAATTGCGGTATAAGAGGATACTGCCTGCACCGTTATGAATAAAGGTGTTATTTTCAATACGATTATGGCTCGATGAGTCTACCGCTATCGCCTCGCGATTGGGCTTGAAAGTGCGAAAACCATTACCGATAAATACTGAATTTTCAATGACATTGTTACGGCTGCCGAATTCTAAATATAAGCCAACCGTGCCAGCATTTTGTACGCGGATACTATCGAAGCTGACCTGTTGTACATGATCACCGACGAAGATGCCGCTGTTTATACTGTTTAAGCTACTGATATTGATAATACGTATGTCTTGTGGTGCCAAAGCGCGATTAGCTGCAGCTTCTGTCAATCCTTTCAGATAACGCTGATTCGGATTGCTAAATTGGCGGATGTGTAAAGCATGACCATAGCCCTCAATGTGACAATTAGCGACCGCGATATCTTCAATAGCGGCAGCTGCCCTTGGCTGAATAGTGATAGCGCTAGCTTTTGACTCAACACCTGTAGCAGTACTTAACATAGCGCCTTGACAGTCCAGAGAGCTGTGTGAGCTATCGAGTACGAAACGCACTGATTTAGCGCTTAAGTCACAACCTTGACTCAATACACTATGACCTTTAATCGTTAGGGCTTGACCTGGTGTTAGTTGCGTACACTCTATAATGTTAGATGGCACGGGCAATTTAGCATCGATGATTGACGCTGGTTTTGCGATCTGCTCAAGACTGGGACTGTTTTTATCGGCTTGATCACTATCAGTAAAGAGCCCATCACAAGCGCTTAAACTAGCTAAGCTCACTACAATAACCGCGCTATTAGACACTATAGCTTTGAGCCTCGCGCTATTGAAGGCGACACTGATTAGCTTGATTTTATTCAATATCTTCACTCATCTATCTATCATTCTGACAATTAGTTATCATCTTACATTTTTTGACATGCTGTGACAGCTTCCTACTAGCGCTAGGCTGCTTAAACAGTCAAAATATTAGCATCAATACTTAATAGCTCTTAGCTAAGATAGCTATTAACAAAAAATTTTAATAATGACAATAAGGAAGCTGCTATGGATAACTCAAAAACCCCAATCCCTAAAGAGATGGATCATATCGAAGGCGATGATAATATCACTGATAGCGAGCAAGGCAGTCAGCGCGTCGACATAGATAATACTATGATGCACACTTTTGATAATGATGATGTGATTGATAATAGTGCCGGGTTCGATAACTCAGAAGTCGGTACCGATGCCACTCAGGGTCTAACGCCTATGCATCGTCAAAACGTCGATGAAGCCACTGTCGATAACGTGTTAGTGCAAGATAATTTAGATGATGACAATTATCCTAACATAGTCGACATTGCTGATAAAGAAGCTGCCGAACGTAGTAACGATGACGATTTTTAGTTGATTAATTATTAATCTAGTAGCCAATAAGCTAACTTATCATTAGCACTACTCACAAAAAACACGCTTTATAAAGCGTGTTTTTTTTGGACTCAACTATTAATCACTGAGCAGATAGCTTTTCGTCAAAACCGCTTATACCCAGCCCTCAAGGGTGCCTGCCCAGCCTCTAACCAGCGGCGCACTCATCGCCTCCAACAGATCGATATGCGCTTCATCCATATTCAGCGCTGGAATATAGTGATACTCCTGCCCACCGGCCTCAATAAAGTTATCACGGTTCTCAATCGCTAGCTCCTCTAGCGTTTCTAGGCAATCTGCCGAAAACGCAGGGCTGATAATCTGTACCGACTTGACGCCAGACTTTGCCCAGTCGTCTAACACCACATCGGTATAAGGCTTAACCCATTCTTGCTTACCAAAGCGCGACTGAAAACTGATGACCCACTCATCGTCCCCTAACCCCAATTCATGCGCCACTTGCGCGGCAGTACATTTACAGCGTTTAGGATAAGGATCTCCTTTATCAGCGTAGGGCTGCGGTATGCCGTGAAAGCTAAACATTAGCTTTTCAGGCTTGCCATGCTTAGCTTGAAAACGGCGAATACTATCGGCCAATGCCTTGATATAAAGCGGATGGGCGAAGTAGTCTTTGACGATCGTATAATTGGGCAAATTACGCTGCTTAAGCGCCCACTTATTGATAGCGTCATACACCGCCCCTGAGGAAGTCGCTGAATACTGCGGAAACACCGGCAACAATACAAAATGATCGACGCCTTCCGCGCGCAATTCATCCATCACCGCAGGCAGGCCGGGATTACCGTAACTCATTGCAGAATGCACTGAGACTCGATAAGGCGCGGCACCTTTGACCAGTCGCGGTTCAAGCTTCGCGACTTGTTCATTTAAGATATTGCGCATGGGCGAGTCACCATCCCAAATACTGGCATATGCCTCTGCTACGCGCTTAGGCCGACTGGGTAATACAAATAAGTTAAGGATAATCACCCATAAGAACTTAGGTATTTCTATGACGCGCGGGTCGGATAAAAACTGACGTAAATAACGACGCACAGCAGGCGCAGTCGGTGCGTCTGGTGTACCTAGGTTAATCAATAAAACAGCAATACGGGGAGGCAGTTTAGGTTTCATAGCAGCCCATTATTTGAATAGAGTTTAGGAAGGGTTTGATAAGGTATTCGATAAACTTGCTTAAGTATCTTAAGCTATACTTAAAAAAATAAATGGTTTTAATTTTGCTTAGTGTAGCATTTTATCGCTCAAAAACGCAGGAGAAATATAGCTTGTCTGCCCTTTGGTGCCTTATGCTGATAAACCCTACTAATGAAGGTTGTACTCGCACGCGCATCGCCATACAATAGACAGCATTGGCGATAGAGCATAGCGCTTTATCTGCCCCTATAAAAAACGTCATCTTGCGAGGTAGCTTTGAGCGCACGTCCTGATACCAATAACGTTCCTACTGATAATGACTTTGATGAGTCCTTTGACTGGCAGCGCTCAGTAGGATTAGTCATTCCTGAGACTATGCATTTCTCTGAGCCGTTGACTTTGGAGTGCAATCGCACCTTACCCTCATTTGACTTGGTCTATGAGACTTACGGCAGTTTAAATGTAGACAAATCGAACGCTATTTTGATCTGTCACGCCTTATCTGGCAGTCATCATGCTGCTGGCTACTATAAGGAGGACGATAAAAAAGCCGGCTGGTGGGATAATATGATTGGCCCTAATAAAGCCATCGATACCAATCAGTTCTATGTGGTCTGTGTCAATAATATCGGTAGCTGCTTCGGGTCTACGGGTCCGACTACCCTCAATCCTGATAGCGATGACGAACAAGCCTATGGCCCCGACTTTCCGCTGATTACCATCAAAGATTGGGTCAAAACCCAAGCGATGCTTTCTGATCGCTTAGGCATTGATATCTGGCACGCTATCGTCGGCGGCTCAATGGGCGGTATGCAAGCACTGCAATGGTCAGTGGACTACCCTGATCGTCTCAAGCGCTGCGTGGTCATCGCTTGTACCCCTAAGCTCTCCGCGCAGAATATCGCCTTTAACGAAGTGGCACGCCAGTCTATCTTGTCAGATCCTGACTTTATGGACGGACGTTACCTGCAAGCAGGCACTTATCCTAAGCGCGGTCTAATACTGGCGCGGATGGTAGGCCATATCACCTATCTGACCGACGATGCAATGAAAGCCAAATTCGGCCGCGACCTAAAGTCCGGCAAGTTTATGTACGGCTACGATGTCGAGTTTCAGGTCGAGAGCTACTTACGTTATCAAGGCGAAAGATTTAGTAAAAATTTCGATGCCAATACCTATCTGCTGATGACCAAAGCCTTAGATTATTTTGACCCCACGCGCGGCTATCTATCGCAAATTGAGCAGCAAGCGCTGAATGGTAATAAAGCTAAAAAACAAAGTATCGATCAGGTGATAGCAGACGCTGAAGAAGAGGTCAAAGAAGCAGCTGTGGTAGAAGATTCTGTTGAACTCAGCGATTTAAAGACTGCCTTTGCTCATGCCCAGTGCCAGTATTTGATCGTTTCATTCACCACCGATTGGCGCTTCGCTCCTGAGCGCTCGCAAGAGATTGTCGATGCACTTATGGCGACGGGTAAGCCGGTCAGCTATACCAATATCGACGCTCCGCATGGCCACGATTCTTTTCTTTTCGATATTCCGCGTTATATGGGCGCTATTAGAGGCTTTTTGACCGCGCCGTTTATTACCGAGCATAAGACTACTGGCAAACCACAGACTGATCATCACTCAAAAGGAGCGCAATTGTGAGAATGGATTATCAACTCGCTGAGCGCTGGATTGCCCCACGCTCGCACATTTTAGACTTAGGCTGCGGTAACGGCGAGCTGCTCGCACACTTACAGCAGCAGCTTGGCGTCAGTGGCTATGGCATTGAGATCGATGAGCACAAAATCAATGAAGCCATCGGCAAAGGTTTATCCATCGTTGAGCAAGATCTCAATGATGGCCTTGAGCGCTTCGCAGATGGCAGCTTCGATACAGTCGTCATGGCGCGAGCGCTACAAGCTGTTAAAAACCCTGATGAGCTGCTACTCGATATGCTCCGCGTTGGCCGTGAAGCAGTGATTACCTTTCCCAACTTTGCTCATTGGCAGAACCGTATTCATTTGGGTCTTAAAGGCATGATGCCGGTCTCAGAGGCGCTACCTTACGAGTGGTATAACACTCCAAACATTCACCTGTGTACCTTTAAAGACTTCGAGCAGCTGTGCGCCAAGCATGATATTCGTATTCTTAACCGTTTCGCAGTGAGCGACTCTGAAAAAGGCTATGCGCCCCTTATGTCGACCTTAGTCCGCCAAGCGCCAAATTTGCTAGCGGATGTGGCTATTTACCGAGTGACTAAAGCCTAAAGTATTTAATAAATTTAAAGACAGTAGTAATAACTAAGCGCCGTAACTCTCATAAAATGGGAATAAATAAGGTTACAAAGTTGGTTATAGACTTGTGGCAATAAGTCACGCTAATGTAACTCTATGATTTTATTGGCTTCCTGCGGCGCTGAACTGTGGTAAAAGTAGGTAATTAGTATTTGAGTTTCGTAACTTTGAGTGTTAAGCTTACAAAATATTGTCAATCACAACCCATTTTCGACCGTTTATCTGGCGCTTTAGTATAAGCGATATGGCTAAAAAGGACTTTACCCCAGCCGCCACACTAAGATAAGCTCAAGCATATTTATTTATTACTTATTCAACAACGGTATTACTCAAACGAAGATATTGTTTGTTCACTCATTACTCACTGCCTATTTTGGAGCCGCTATGAAACTCTTAAAAGCTGCCTTATTCACCGCTCTATTTTCTTGTGCTGGCCTAGCCAATGCTGAGCTAATCTCAAACGTACCGCTTGATACCTCACGTTTTGAGCTAATGTCAGTTAGTGATTTATCTGCTCGCGCTGCCCAAGGTAGCGATCACGCGCAGTTCTATCTTGCCAAGCGTCTACAAAAAGGCCAAGGCGTCAAGCAAAACACGCAGCAAGCGATCCAGTGGTACACCCGCGCTGCCGAGCAAGGCGTTGCTCCTGCGCAGCTCAATCTAGCGATTATGTATCTACGCGGTGAAGGTGTTCAGCCAAACATCCAGCAGGCGCGTAAATGGTTAGAAAAAGCAGCCATGCGCGGCGACAACCGTGCCAGCTACACGCTTGCGCTACTCGATGAGAAGCAAAAAAACCTAGTTGATGCTTATAAGTGGTATGACCTAGCGGCTCGTGATGGCATGCTAGATGAGAAGGTACGTAATAAAGCGCGCGGCAAAATCGGTCAGTTAGCGCTTAACTTATCCTCTTCTGATATCGCAAGCGCCCGTAGCCAAGCGGATACTTGGTTTCAGAGTAAATAAATCGGCGTCAATGAAGCAAGTAAGCTTTAGCGCAGATATCGTTTACCAATAGATCCAGCCTTTGTGCTGGATTTTTTATGGCTATAAAATTAGCGCTCAGCATCACTTAATGACTAACGCCAATAGATGAAATTTGCTACTATCTATCCTATTATTAGCGAATCTTTTGCTAACACATATTTTGTTAGCCCATACTTTATTCAAATACCGTTATGCAGGTGATCCCATTATGGCCAAAAATGCCTTACAAGCGCAGCTCCTAAAAGCAGGTCTAGTAGACGATAAAAAAGCCAAAAAAATAAGCAAACAAGCTCAGCACGCCAAGCGAACTGGCGACGCTGCGGCTACTGAAAGCAAAAAAGCGCTAGCCGCCGCGCAAGCTCAAAAAGCTGAAAAAGATCTCAAGCTCAATCAGCAAAAGCAGCAGCAGTTAGAAGAAAAAACCCTACGCGCCAATATCATTCAGATGATAAAGCAGCATCAAATCACCGAGACCGATGGCGAGGTCAGCTATCAGTTCGTCGATGACTCTAAGATTAAGAAGATTTACACCACGCAGAAGCTCTACGAGCAAATTGTCGCCGGTCACGTAGTCATCGCGCGTTTAGAAGACGACTACGCACTACTGCCGCGACCGCTTGCTGACCGTATCAATGCTAAGTTAGAGGGCTTCATCGTGGTGTCGAATGATAAGTCCGAGAATGAGATGGAAGAAGATGATCCATACGCGGCGTATGTGATTCCAGATGATTTGATGTGGTAGGGACTTAATTCAAAACAGAGAATCCAGCTTAGATGCTGGATTTTTTATTCTTAAGCCTTATTTAGAACTTGAGTCACAGTATAGTCGATACCCTTCAAAAATGACGTAGCGCTGCTGCGATGTTTCTTTTGAATAACAGTTATGCAGCGTCGAATAATAACAGCACGCAAGCAAAATTTATAACTAATAGTTTTACTGCAAACTGACTATATCAGCAATAAAATATTCAAAACTTGAGCCAAATTTGCTACACTACGCCCGCGCTAACCAATTCCACAATCAGGTTAGTGTTATTGCTAGTATTAGATAGCTATCCTAAATGAATCAATGCACTAGGTTTACGTCCTAGCCCGCAGGAGACCCGCATGAGCACCAACAACCCAACTGCAACATCAGCACCCGCCTACGATAGCGAAATCAACAATATCGTCGTCGCTGCCCTCTATAAGTTTACCCGCTTTGATGACTATCAAAACTATCGTCAGCCTATCTTGGATACCCTGCTGAAAAACGACGTCAAAGGTACGTTACTGATTGCTAGTGAAGGTATCAACGGGACGATTTCAGGCAGCCGTCAAGGTATCGATAATGTGCTTGATTATCTGCGTAGTATCGAAGCGCTTGGCAGCTTTACCTTTAAAGAGTCTTATACTAGCGAGCAGCCCTTTTATCGCACTAAAGTTAAGCTAAAAAAAGAGATCGTCACCATGGGCGTCGAAGGTATCGACCCTTTGCAGTCGGTTGGACGCTACGTCAAACCCAAGGATTGGAATGCGCTCATCTCTGACCCAGAAGTGATTCTTATCGACACGCGTAACGACTATGAAGTGCAAATCGGCACCTTTGAAAATGCCGTTAATCCAAACACGGAGACTTTCCGTGAGTTCCCAGAATACGTCGCAAAAGAGCTCGATCCTGCTAAACATAAAAAAGTAGCGATGTTCTGTACTGGTGGTATCCGCTGCGAAAAATCTACCGCTTATATGCGCGAGCAAGGTTTTGAAGAGGTTTATCATTTAGAAGGCGGCATCTTAAAGTATTTAGAGGAAGTGCCTGCCAGCGAAACGATGTGGCAAGGCGACTGTTTCGTATTTGATAACCGCGTCTCGGTCAATCATAATCTGGAAAAAGGCGATTATGAGCAGTGTTTTGCTTGCCGTATGCCGATCACTGCTGAGGATATGCAAAGCCCCGCTTATAGCAAAGGCGAGTCTTGCCCACATTGTATTGGCAAGGCGACCGATGAGCAAAAAGCGCGTTTCCGCGAACGCGAGTATCAAATGCAACTGGCTTCAATGCGCGGCGAAGCGCACATCGGTAGCGAAGTCAAAGAAGTGATGGAAAAACGTAAAATGGCAAAAGAGGAAGCTCGTCGTCAGGCCGATGAGGCCAATAAAGCTAAGTAACATGACCTAAAAGATTGTGCTTGTAAAAAAAGAGACGCTATGATTAATAGCGTCTCTTTTTTTATCCAAATCTTAACTATTCAATTAGAATAAGATACGTACGCGAATAGTCTCTTCGACATCTTTGAGCTGATCAAGAGCAGCATTTGAGTCGTTATAATCGACATCCATTACCAAATAGCCAACATCGCCTTCGGTCATTAGACTCTGCGCTAAGATATTGATGTTTGCTTCTGCGAATAGGCGGTTGATTTGCGAGAGGACGCCTGGTACGTTTTTATGAATATGCAGCAGACGATGCGAGCCTTCTTTGAACGGTATGGAAACTTCTGGGAAGTTGACCGCTGTCGCGGTATCACCTTGGTCTGAGTATTTTACAAATTTCTCAGCGACTTCTAGACCGATATTTTCTTGCGCTTCTTGCGTGGAGCCGCCAATATGCGGTGTCAAAATGACATTATCGAACTTACGTAGCGGTGATTCGAACTCTTGATCGGCAGACTTCGGCTCTTTTGGGAACACATCGATCGCCGCGCCGAGCACTTTACCGGACTCGATGACTGCGGCAAGATCGTCGATCTCGACGCAAGTACCGCGGGCGGCATTGATAAAGTAGCTGCCTTCTTTCATCTGTGCGAACTGTTCAGCGCCCATCATATAGCGCGTGCTTGGTACATCAGGGACGTGCAAAGTGACGATATCTGCCGTTGAGAGTAGCTCGTTTAAGCTGCCGACTTGTACCGCGTTACCTAATGGTAGCTTCGTTACCACATCATGATAGATGACTTTCATACCGAAGCTTTCGGCTAGTACGGATAGCTGCGAGCCGATAGAGCCGTAGCCGACGATACCGATGGTCTTACCGCGCACTTCATGTGAGTCTTTGGCAGACTTGCCCCAGCCGCCGCGATGGACGGTAGCATTCTTTTCAGGAATACCGCGATACAGCATGATGGCTTCGGCTAAGACTAGCTCAGCCACTGAGCGCGTATTGGAATAAGGGGCGTTGAAAACCGGAATACCCATCTCACGTGCCGCATCTAGATCGACTTGGTTGGTACCAATACAAAAGCAGCCGATACCGATGAGTTTTTCGGCTTTTTCTAATACGTGACGCGTGAGCTGCGTACGTGAACGAATGCCGATGAAGTGTGCATCTTTGATTTTTTCGATCAGCTCCTCTTCATCGAGCGCGTGGCTTAAGTATTCGATGTTGCTATAACCCGCCCCTTCCAGTACTTTTAGAGCGTTTTCATGCAAGCCTTCTAGTAATAGAAAACGAATTTTATCTTTTTGTAATGATAATGCCATACGAAATCTTTCCTATGATTTGTTAAGTGAGCTATGAGTTGACAAGTAGGGTTTGAGCCGTGTATCTGCTCGACTTTTTTCAAAGATAATACTACGCTACTGATATGCCTTTTTTAGCGTACTGCTCTCACAGAAGCTGCCAAAACTCATGCCAGTAGTTTGCCCTGACTCTAGTATCGGTCTAAAACTATCACCGTTAAAAAAGTGAAAGCGACGCCCTCTTGTGTTATCACTCACTTATGATGAATAAAAACAATGCGCTTATATTACACAAAATTACCCAAGGATGTTAGGGAATAACAGGAATAAGTCATCATCGTTTTGGTTAATAATGACGGTTTGAGTCTCGCATCTGCTTAGATATGGCCCTCTGATGTGCTAATATTAGCCTTATCTCATCTCACCACCCTTATCTATTGCTACTGCTAAATAGCCGAGACTATTATGAACGAATCTGTTATCGAAAACCAACCAGCACATGAGCGTACTCATGCTGCAGAGCAAGCGCTGGTTAATGAGCCAAGCTTGCAAACTGCTGTTAATACTGCCGCGGTGCAAGCTATTTTACAGGCTTTACGTCAGACCCATCAATTTGAAGAGAGCCAAATCAAAACCGATAGCGAGAGCCTAGAGCACTGGGGCAAAGACTGGACCAAACATTTTGCGCCCGCCGCCTCTGCCATTGTTTTTCCAAAATCGACCGAGCAAGTGCAAGCTATCGTATTATTAGCCAACGAGCATAACGTGGTCTTGACCCC
>NZ_JBPYDA010000017.1:0-39449 GCF_051847375.1 Psychrobacter sp. 2Y5 | reverse complement strand
AACATGTTTCTGACAGGATTCGACGCCAAAACCTTAAATACGCTATACGTGGATAAGAACCTAAAGTACCATGGTCTGGTACAAGCCTTCTCACGCACCAACCGTATCTATAACGATAAAAAGCCCTTTGGTAATATCGTCTGCTTTCGTAACCTAAAGCAAAACACCGACGACGCTCTAGCCCTGTTTGCCAACAAGCAAGCGAAAGATATCGCCGTCATTCCTGAAATGCATGAGCTACGAAAGCACTACGATCAAGCCGCTAAGACCCTTTTAGACATCTGCGCTGATTATAAGGCCGTTGATACACTAGAGACTGAAGATGAGCAGTTAGCATTTATCAAAGCCTTTCGTGAAGTGATGCGCTATAACGAGCAGTTAGGTACCTTCGTAGACTACGACCAGGCTGATACAGATCTGAATAAAGAAGACTTCGCCAATTTTGCCAGTAAATATATAGACCTATACCGCAACATTCGCACCCAGAACAAGAATAGCCAGGATAAAACCTCAATACTCGATGACATCAACTTTCAGATTGAAATGCTACATAGCGATCGTATCAATGTCGGCTACATACTAGAGCTACTCAAGCAAGCCAATAAGCAGCAAGACGATGGCAACGAAGAGAAGGCAGCCCAGTACCAAGCCCAGGTGAACGATTTAATCATGAATGAGCCGACCTTCCGCGACAAGCAAGAGCTTATCCAAAAGTTCATCAAGGAGCAGATGCCTAAAATGCCAGATGGTCAGACAGTAGAGGAGGCTTTTGCACACTTTTGGGACGTAGAGAAGGAGGCTGCGTACCAAGAGCTATGTAAAGATAACAATCTGAAAGCCGATGTCATGCAAGAGATCCTCAGAAAGTATAAGACTAGCAAGCGGCTACCTGACCGTAACGAAGTGAAAGCGCTACCTAACTATAAAGTTAAGCTATTTGAGCGCAAACCCCTTCACGAGCGACTCATGAGCAAGACTCGTGACTTTATCCAGAAGTTTTATGCTGATATGTAAAAGACTATCCATGATCCTGTGCAACTGCACTTTAACCTAAACCCATCACCAGGGCATCATGGTCAATACACGTTGGCCATTTATGTAATAGCTCATCAGCATCAAAACCTTCTCAGGGGGCAGAGTCAGCTCTTTAGTTGTTCCATTGAGATGAGTTATGCAAGTGATATCATCTGTATAAACCTTAGTCTCTTTATCATAAAACCCAAAAATTCCACCAATCAGCCGAACATCACTCAAAAGCTTTGCATGTTTTTTATCCACTGCCTTACTTATGGCAAGGGTTCCTAATGGCTTATCAG
Organism: Psychrobacter sp. 2Y5; assembly: GCF_051847375.1. Lineage (NCBI taxonomy): Bacteria > Pseudomonadati > Pseudomonadota > Gammaproteobacteria > Moraxellales > Moraxellaceae > Psychrobacter > Psychrobacter sp. 2Y5. Next base: position 38,133 of record NZ_JBPYDA010000017.1, on the reverse strand, counting down.
CTATTAGCATCAGAGTAACGAACTGCATCACACGATCATATAATTTTGGATTTTCCATCATCTCATTGTAAAAAGCGTATGCTTGATCGCTTGTGCAGAAGTTTTCAAACAAAGTAAATGCACGAGCTACCATTTCCGCAACGCTATGATCATCTTCTGCAAATTTAATGGCTATCGTATTTCTTGCAAGTGGCAGCATCACAGATAAAGCGCCTTCACTATCTGCCACTACACCATCGACCATATACGGCTCTATATTTGCATCAAAGCTTGATAGCGCAGCTTTGTGGCTTTCAATAAACATAACCTATTACCCATGATAGTTTGGATTACTTCCACCAGTAGCATGACTATTGTCATCTAGTAGCGAATCCTGTTCTCTATAATTAGCCAGAGAGTCAGATTGCGTTTGGTTATTGCTATCAGTATTTCTGCCTTCAACGCCTGTATTTTGATCAGTAGCTTCTTTATTATTTTCTTTTACGTTGGCTAAAAATGGATCCTCTTCCTCACCCAATCCTATATCACCACCTAAACTCTCGATCATACTTTTGAATAAAAACTTATCTGATTTCCTTGTTAAAAAATCTGGAAAGTGAATGGCGAAGTAATCTCGAATCATTTGCTCAGTTTCACCTTCAGTTGCCAATACTTGACCCAAAAATGCCCCCATTAGAATCTTCTGCTTGTTTAATCGTTTATCCAGCTTCACCTGCTGAACCTTAGCTTGGCGTTTTAACTCTTCTAACCGTTGACGCTCTTTTAGCTCATTAGAGTCTTGACTATCAAAAATAGACATAGGTGCTTTATTATTAGATACTGACATCAGATTTACCCTTATCGATTAAATTTTACTCAGCATAGCAAGCACCTCACTATCATTCAATCGCTTGTGGTAAGCTTTAACACAACCGCATCAGACACCTCAGATATATTATTTTAGTATTTGATGGTGGCGTCTCCCTGACTAAGGGCGAAGTAACGACTCAAAATTTAATCTATCCACTTCGTTACTATCTTAATTTTGAATCCTTCTTCGTTGGGGAAACCCCAAACCCCGCACACCACAAAAAGCGGTGGTGTGAAAAAAGCAACAATAGCAGGTGGCTCTTTATGACGATGGTACATATTGCGACAAAGGCGATTTCTCGAAAATCAGGGCAGTCAGCTGTGGCGTCGGCGGCCTATCGTGCTGGGGATGTGCTTGATGATGCCAAATATGGCAAGACGCATGACTATAGTAAAAAGTCTGGGGTTATGAGTAGCGATATTGTTTTACCATTTTCGCTAAAGGCGCTGGGTGTGAGTGTGGATCGAGAGACGCTTTGGAATACCGCTGAAGCGGCAGAGACACGTTCGGACAGTCGGGTGGCGCGTGAGTGGCTGATTAATTTGCCGTATGAGTTAGACGAATATGATCGGCATCAGCTGGCCATCAACTTTGCCCAAAAGCTTTGCGACGATATGGATGTGATTGCTGATGTGTGTATCCATCGTCCGGTGATGAAATTGCCTTTTGATCCTAATGTACCGCCAAGCTCTAAGTATTTGCGTGAGGGTGAGGAGAACCCTGATCCCCGTAATTTTCACGCGCATATTTTAGTCACTACTCGAGCGCCTACCATTGGACCGAATAAAACCTTGGCGTTTGATCCAAAGCTTAAGACCCCGTTTGAGTGGTCCAACAAAAAACGTAAGGCGCATGATCTGCCGTCATCGATGCAAGAGATTAAGCGTGTTCGGGAGATGTGGGTAGATACCGCCAATAAAGTGTTGGCGCAGCATCATCTGCCATTGATGGATGCGCGCAGTTATAAGGATCAGGGGCTTGATCAGCAGCCCACCATTAAAATGGGCGTTGAGGCGACGGCAATGGAGCGCCGAGGCATCACGACCGAAAAAGGAGACACCAACCGCGCCATCAAAGCACGTAATAAATTGGTGGCTGACAACCATATCAAACAGGAAGCAGACAATGAGCGACGAATTAGCGCACTTAGAAAAGGACTTGCTTGGGCAACTGAGAAAAATGCAAGACTACCTGGCAGCATTGGAGGCACAAAACAGCGAGCTGATTTTGCAAAACACCTCTCTGGAAGCTCAGAACCTCACATTACGTACTGCACAGAACAAAATAATAGAACGGCAATTCGAGTTGACGACACAAAACGATGCGTTGAAGAGGCAAAATCAGGCATTGCTTGGGCAGCTAAACGATGCGAAAACCTACCAAAGCGATGTGATGACACAAAACAAAGAATTAATGGCACAGCACAAGCAAATAACAAGCTCACACAAAGAATTGACGACACAAAACAAGCAATTGAGGGAATCACTGAAGCTATCGGAAAGTCAAATATTGAAATTAACAAAGCAACTGAGCGAAGTGCAAGACCAGCCCCCAACCCCTTCGATGACGCAGCACGACGAGCAAGAGCTGCTCGACTTGATCGACAGCAAAGACAAGTTGATCGAGACACTCGAGCAAACCGTCACAAAGATGAGAGAATCTTTGAGTATGCTGAACGTATGAAGCTGCACTTAGCCATGCGTTTAATTCAACGCCATCACAATTCAATGGCAATCAGCTGGGCACAAGGAGAAACGATAGAGGATGCCCCTGATAAATTTGATAAGCGTCAAGTTGCGATACTTAGCGAGTTTGCAAAGCGCCTTGGTATTGAAGATAAAGATAAAGCGCTAGGGTTTAGAGATCACTTACAGCAAGTGGGCAAACGTTTTGATTACACGCTAGTTGAAAATAACAAATCCATTATCAAGCTTTTGCGTGATCCTAAAGCTGAACGAGAGCGGTATCTGGCGCTTATTAAGCATTTTGAGGACTTTAGGGACGATATTGATCAAAAGCGTGCGACATTTAAAACTAGTATCATCAATAAGCTAGGCGGTAGCGCAGGAGACGTTGGTAGACTGACTCGAGACGTTGTCTCCTCATTCAACTATACAGAATGGTTAACTGATTATATTGATAATGATAATCACCCAGCTGAGGCGAGGAAATGTGCTAAAGAACATCTTGCAGATACCTTAGATAAAACGTGTCAGCAGTTTAAATTTGCGTTTCGTGATATGAGCTCATTACCAACTACCCAGCGTAAAGCTTACTCAGAGACTCTTAAAGCCGCTTTAGAGACGTTTACCGAGCAATACGACGGAAAGCTTTCTGAAAGCCAACACAGAGCACTACAGGACGGTTTAGAGTCCTATCAGCATCAAGTGAGTAGAACTAATGCACCCAGTCGAGGATTTAGCCCTTAATCTAATCCTTAAAAAAACATTACACAGGGTTAAATTGCTTAGGCAAGCTGCGTGGTTTAAGTGATGATTTTTCACTTATCCACAAAAAAATTTATCACCCGTTTCTTTGAGGGTTTTTATTTGATCCTGTTTACTCCTGTTTATTCCTGTTTGAGAGCTATTTTTCCCTGTTAAAATCAATACCTTACAAGAAAGAAAAAGAGTAAATGAGCAGAAAACAGAGTAAATGAGCAGAAAACAGAGTAAATGAGCAGAAAACAGAGTAAATGAGCAGAAAACAGAGATAAATAAAAAACACTCTTTTTATAACTCTATTTTATGATAAGATCTTGTTAAATGTAACTATGGGCGCAGAGTTGAAATGGAAAATAACTTAGTTGTTCAGTCAAATGATTTAATCCTAGCAACGTACACAATGCAAAAGACGGATAAAGAGCTCATGCTTGCTTGTATCAGTCAAATTGACAGTAGGCCTGATGCACCAAATGTCACGCAAGACACAGAATATAAAGTAACAGTTGATGATATTAAATCATTGTTTTTTGGTAAGAAGTCTAAGAACGAACAGAATGTTTATCGTGACATAGAGAACGCAAGCAAACGTTTATATGACGTCGATATTGTTATGAGCTTGCCCGAGAATAAAACGCTTCAAACAAGGCTTGTTAGTAGTATTGTTTATGATCCGGATAACGGAGAAGTCGTATTATCATTCGCAAATAAAATACTGCCATATTTGACGCAACTTAAAGCTAATTTCACTAAATACAAGCTATTAGAAATAGGTGAGTTATCGAGTATTCATTCAATAAAAATGTATGAATTGGTGGTAATGTGGGTTAATCAATACCAGTACAGCAAAGAGTTTACGATAGAAGAGTTTAAACACGTAATGTGTGTTAAAGATAAGTATAAGCAATTTAGTGAGTTGCGAAGATATGTTATTGAAACAGCTATCAACGATATAAATGAAAATACGAATTATAAAGTCAGTGTAGAGTATCAAAAAAAAGCAAGAGGGAAGGGCTATAAAGGCTTAAAGCTCAAATTTCACAAAAAGTTATTAGATAAAATTGCTGGTAAAGACGGTAAATTGTCAGAAGATAAGATCAAATCAATTGTTGATAATGTGCAGTTTATGAACGACTATAACGATCACCCAGGTTTAAGCTATGACGGTAAAATGAGTACTGATAGTTTTAAGCGTGAAATGATTAACATCATACAGCGGGAGCCTGAAAGCTTTAACAAGCCAAACAAAGCGCTTGAGAGCTACTTACCAAAAGTCAGTCAAGGTAAGTAATTACTATGTTTACTACCAATTATGATATATGGCTTACTTAAGAGTCAAAGGCCAATGCTTTTGCAGTGTTTGAAATCTATGGCCTGAGGTTATACGCATTATCTCTGCCAGGCGTGCCACAAAGATTGAAAGGAGACAATATGAACAAGGTTAGTTATCACATAGATAAGTTGCCGCCATTAACGGCTAAGCAGCAAGCGGACTTAGAGTACTTAGCAACGCTTAGCGATGACGACATTGATCTATCGGACATTCCAGAAATCACCGACTGGTCAGGCGCGATCCGTGGCAGTATCAAACCACAAACGCTTACTACAGAAGCCAGTGTTATCAGCCCAAGCATTCTTGCTAAGTTTAAGGACAGAGCCAAGCAGACAGGCGGTAACTATCAGGACATGATCAATGATGCCCTAGAAGAATACCTAACTGATCATTAAGTCTTAGCCAACAAGTTATAACCTCAAGACGACTTGGGGTTTTTTTACACCTTGCATTGTAGTATGTTGTATATTGTATTATACTATATACAACATACTACAATGCACTATCAAGGAATACAAAATCATGGCACTCACCACACAAGATATTCATGCAGCAGCTGACCGATTACAGGAGCAAGGGATAAAGCCGACACTGGCAGAGGTGCGTAAGGCGCTAGGCGGTGGCTCATTCACTACCATTAGTGATGCGATGCAGAGTTGGAAGCGAGAACAGCAGGAAGAGCAAGAGCTGCAACAAGTGGATTTACCTAGCGGTATCACTGAACGCTTGCACACGCTTGGCGCTGATATGTGGCAGACAGCTATTGATATGGCGAACGATAGGCTGTCTAAGGAGCGTGAAGCTCTAGAGGTGGTTAAGGTTAAGGCACAAGCAGAGACGGACGAAGCGCAAGAAGCAGTTAAAACCTTAGAGGGTGAACAAGCAGATCTACTACAGCAGCTGGACGAAGTGGCCACTACTGCGGAGACAGCAACTAAAGCGGCTCAGCAAGCCACAGCTGACCATGATGCTACCAAACAGACGCTATCAGATACTAAGCATCAATTAGAGCTTGAACGAACTAAAGCAGAAACAGCACAATCACAGCTTGTAGAGACACGTAGCGCATTAGATAAGCAATCTGTAGAGCTTACTAGTAGTCTTGGTGAGGTAGCCACGCTTAAAGCTACAGCTGATAGCGATAAAGCAGAGATTGCACGTTTAAAGGCGGAGCTTAAAGCCACTAAGTCAGAGCTAAAGACGGTCACAGCTGAACGCAATGAGATACAAACTGCTACCGCAGAGATCAAAGGAGAGCTAAAGGCGGTAACCTTTGAACGTGATAAGCTATCAGGACTTTATGAGCAGCTGACTCAAATACAGGCTAAACTTGAAGCTGAACATAGTATATTGAATAAGCAATATGGCGAGCTATCGAGCCGTCACCTATCAGAACAAGAACAAGTGACTGTGTTACAAAATAAACTCAAGAAAGCTCAAGATAATCTAATACTTATTCAAAACAAAGATAACGCCTTGGATGTTGATTAAATAAAAGTATTCAAGGTTCCAAGATAAAGAATAGTTATGAGCTAGGAAGAGACTTTACCTAAAGCGTAGATCTCGTTCTATTCACACTAAGCTTATGAATCAACTATGACAATATCGACTCACTGAATAAATGACTGTTGTATAAGAACTATTCTAAATTTTTCTCTGAAGTCTAATAGTATATAGCCTAGTGGGCTATATACTATTTAAATTAGCCTAAGTAAGTTCCGATGCTGATTTTGGAGCCTTGAGCAGATTTCAAGGAACACTCACCCTAAAGCATCTATGAGTATTTTCTAGCATACTCACAAACACTTTAGTGCATTCCTTGGATTTGATGTGATTAGTCATGCCGACTTCATCGCCCATCGCGTCATCAAGACCGTATCACTGTATCAAGCTACGGTTGTTAAGATTACGGCTGATAGCACCGCCTAGACACGCTCTTAACCGCTACTGTGCTGTCATACGCTAGCAAGGGCAATACACCCAATATACCGCTACGATATGCACAAATAACCACTCATTGCGTTGCTCAATATGTCTAGAACCCCCTGTCGAGAGCTTTACCCTTCTGTCAAACGCAGTCGTCGCCTTAGCCTGCCACCCATTTGACGGGTAACGGTTATAAAGAGAGCAGCACGAGGATGTAACGAGCGAACAAGCGGTTTTTAAAATGTATAGTGAATAAAGTTGATATGAAAGCAAATTTTGGATAAAATGCACCTACACGGGCATTTAATGCTGTTCAAATAACGCAGTTCAGGTGCTTATTTGTTCGTTACAGTGTGCGTCAACACGCTGTAACCGTTAGCTATATTTAAAACTAAATGCCTCTGGGAGTCAACTCCCAGAGGCATTTTTTTGTTTGTCATGTAGATTGGGTTTTTATTATCTACTTTTTCATTAGATTGCTTAGGCTTTTTTTGTCGTCATTTAGCGTAGGTATTTCAACCATTTTGAAGTTAGCACTTAGTACATCCTCACAAGACGTTAAGTTTCTGACAATACTGGGATAGTTTACTATGAAGACCGGCTTAGTCGTCAGATGCAAGGTTTTACACGCGCTGTTAAGAAGCGGTAAATCATCTTTCTGAGAGAATACGATAATGAAAAGACAAACCTACACTCCTGAGATTAAAGAACGCGCCGTTCGTATGCTGATTGAAGCATTAAACGATTACACCTTTATGTGGTCATGTCATAAAAAGCACACTAATGAAACTATACTAACCAACATTCAAGACTAAGCTACACATACTAAAGAGCTTGAACATGAGAACAAGAAGCTTACGTAAGCCAGTTAGATTACAGTAAAATCCGCTTTTTTCGCCCAAGGAGAGATAGGACACACAATCAAGTTGTGGCTCAGTTTATTGATAAAAATAAGTGGGTCTACGGTATTAGAGCAATATTGACTGTGCAATATAGAAAATATGCAATAAACTTATTTTCTACCTTTAATAAAATGCAGCAACCTAAACAAGGGTAAATTATGAGTAATTCAGATAACCACAGTCATCAAGCTCCAGACCCTAAAAATATGAATAAAGCTTTTTATATTGGGATTGGTCTAAATTCTGCATTTACGCTCATCGAGTTTATAGTGGGCTATTCAACTAATTCATTAGCTTTAATCGCAGACGCTAGCCACAACTTAAGTGATGTTGCCAGTTTAATAATCTCGTTAATTGGAATGAAATTAGCACAGAAAGCATCTACTACGCTTTATACCTATGGCTACAAAAAAGCTTCTATAATGGCGTCTCTTATTAACGCCATATTGTTAGTTACAATCGTTATAGGTATTGCGTATGAGGCCTTGGGTCGATTTGATACGATACCGGAAGTTGCAGGAAAAGTTATTATTATTACAGCTCTAATAGGTGTATTTATAAATACTGTTTCTGCTTTTGCATTCTACAAAGGTCAAAAAGACGATATTAATATCAAAGGTGCTTTCTTGCATCTAATGGTAGATGCATTGGTCTCTGTAGGTGTCGTTATCTCGGGCATTATTATTTACTATACAAGTTGGAATATCGTTGATCCTCTAGTTAGCTTGATTATTTCAGTCGTTATACTGTTATCGACTTGGGGTCTACTAAAAGAGAGTATCAAGCTTGCTATCGACGGAGTACCTCAAAATGTTGATCTCAGTAAAATCACTGCTATCTTAGAGAGCTATAATTTTATTCAAAACTTTCATCATTTACATATCTGGGCTTTGAGTACCACTGAGAATGCTCTTACAGTTCATATTGTACCGAAGACCGATATAACGTTTGAAGAGACTATTACTATGAAAGAAAACATCAAGGAAGATTTGGCGCATCAGAATATACAACATGCAACTATTGAATTTGGTACTAAGGCAGATGACAATCAAAAATCGCGTGCATTAAATGAAAGTATCAACTAAAAGATGATAGACCGTATATAGCTATCTCTTTTTAAGTATGAGGCGCGTGCCTTATGTCAACATAATTTTTTCAATCAGTTCTTATGTGATCAATAGTTTAAAACTTTTATATTTACGTGCGTTAGGACGTTACCTAGAAAAAATAAAAAACTTACACTGATTAAATTATTATGATTAAGTTTACTATTACCCTCGTCTTCTAAGTGTGGTTAGACCTTTGCCAAAATAGCTTAGTAGTAATAACAAGGTTATTATTATCAAGATAGGATAATTTCCCATAAGCATAAAGGGCGTGTTACCAACCCGTGCCTGTATCTCACCACGTAGTACAGTACGCTCAAACTGCGGTGCGCGTTTTACAATACGACCTTTATGGTTAATGATAGCGGTAACACCAGTATTGGTCGCTCGAATAAACCAGCGCCCGTTCTCAAGCGCGCGCATTTGTACCATTTGCAAATGTTGCAATGGTCCTGCTGAAGTGCCAAACCAGGCATCGTTAGAGACGGTCAACAAAAATTCAGTATCGATGGCATTTTTACGCGTGGTATCTGGATAAGCTACCTCATAACAGATAGCCGTCCCTATATTGTGTCCACGCACCTTTAGAGGTGACTGCTGATCACTACCACGACTATAGTTCTTAATATCCTGACTACCGGCCAAACTTGGGAAAATATCGAGCACGCCTTCAAATGGAATATACTCTCCAAAAGGCACTAGACGCTGCTTCTTGTATAGGCCTTCCGCTTCTACACCTCGAGCAATCACGCTATTGTAAAATGGGGGATACTTATCCGTACTGGCATTGAATGCCGCTTTATCCTTATAAGGGATACCAGTTATCCATGTCGTATTGGTCGCATTAGCCATTTCTATCATTTCACTAATAAAGCCCGCAGCCTCATCCTGAAACATAGGAATAGATGATTCAGGCCACACCACAACATCACGTCCCCACTCAGTGCGTGTTAACTTCGCATAAATCTTTAGCGTTTCTACTTGATACTTAGTCAGCCACTTTATATCTTGTGAAATATTACCTTGAATCAATGACACTGACAGATCAGGTGTGCCCTTAGGTTTTGTCCATTGCGGATTGACCAGCCATAATGATGTGCTAATGGCTAATAACAGTACAGAAACGATGGCATAACTACTGCGCCGAAGCAGTAGCTCTACTAAACTTGCAGCCAATAGTATGGCAACAAAAGAGACGGAAAAAACACCAGCAACGGGTGCTAAGGACGATAACCAATACTCTTCAGTAAATGCATAACCAACAAACAGCCACGGAAAGCCTGTGAATAACCAAGTTTTTAACCATTCTTGTAGCACCCAAAGAGCAGCAAATGAAAAGGGTTGTTTGCCTACCATACGGTTAAAGACTAGTGCTAACAATCCATGAAATAGTCCCATACCGAGACCCATCAATGCAATCATAATCAATGCGAGCCACGTTGGTGTATCGCTATAATCATGGATAGCAGTATAGAGCCAAAAGCCGCCGACGCACCATAGCCCCATACCGTAAGCTTCACCGATAATAAAAGCGCGACGACCACTCATACTTGTCACCAACAGCGCATATAAAATCGCTGGTGATACTATTGCTAGCGGCCAAAACCCATAAGGCGCTAGCGAAAATAAAAAAATAGCTCCTGCAAGCCATGCTGCTACTAGCGTAAGCGATAGCGGTAATTGATTTAAGTGAGTACTCAAACGCTTTTGTAGATTAATAGTAGACAGGCGCATCGCAAATTATCCAAAATTATGAGCCTTGAATTTTTAATCAAAATCCAAAACTTAGATAGAGCCGTTAATACTACAGGCAGTATTTTAAAATAAAAACTGCTTATGATACCAGCCTGCACTGCTCAATGGATGAATTTATGTACTCCGTTTAATGGGTTATTATGCTACATTACCAAACGATATGAAGTGTTACTTGATCTTCTATAGCTCACAATACCTACAGTACATGAGAAAGCACTATGCCCCCCTTAAAAATAAAATCCAGTCTTATATTCAATCGTTATCTGTCTAAGGGGTTGCGTAGTACGTTAGTATTACTTGCCGCCTCATCACTATTTGCTTGTAGCCAACCGAGTAGTGGCGTATCTGATGCAAGCACAACATCGGCATCAACTGAAGATGTAGTGACTGTTCCGAAGACAGCTGAACCAAACGTTATAAATACTCCTATGATGACATCAGTAAGTAAACCAGACCTACTAAAAAACGTCTCAGCCACTGTCTATAAAGATGCCAATTGCGGCTGCTGTAAAGAATGGATAAGTCATGCAGAAGATAATGGTCTAAGTGCAACCGCGCAAGATGTTGCGGACTTAGCCGTATTTAAAGAGCGCTACAGCGTTCCAAATGAAATGCGTTCTTGCCATACTGTAGTCACTACTGATGGTTACGTCTTTGAAGGTCATGTACCCGCTAAATATATGGCGCAGTTTTTAGAAAATCCGCCAGTACAAGCTATGGGTCTTGCCGTACCTGGCATGCCTGTTGGTAGCCCAGGTATGGAGTATCAAAATAAATTCATGCCCTATCAGGTTATGCAGCTCAATAAAGACGGGACGACCCAAGTTTATGCTGATATTGAATCGGTAGAGCAGCAATTATAGTGTGTTAGCAGTTAAGAATACTTTGATTATAGTGTTAGCGTTAAAAGTAAATGAGGCAGGTATAAGACTGTTCTATTGCTTATAAAATGATTCTTCATCAAAAAAATCATTAGCTATTGCGACTTTAAAAGCAAAAATAACTTTGAATTTGTAACTTTTGATGACAATGTAAGCGGATTTATCGGTTATTAACCCTTAAAATAGATAAATAATTAAGGGTTAATACAAGAATATACAGGATGTATCGAAACAATTACGTAATATTACATAAGCCAGTAGGGAATTAACATCTATATTAATATTATAAATTATTATATTATCTTAATAATTAGTTAGACCCTATATAGGGTAATTACTTCATCCAATAGAAAAACGTCTGAGGGTTAAATCTAAATTATAGATTTAACCCTCAGACGTTTTTTTGCTTATAAAACAGTAGAAATTGTGGTCAATCTAGTCAGCTATATTCTGTACATGTTACACAAACTTACATTGTAAAATGTGGGATATTAGCAATTTTTTCGACATCAAAAAAGTATTTTTGGGGTTTTTAAGGGGAATGACAGGCTAAACAACCTATGCTAAAGTCGGCTTTGTGTTTTGGTCAGCAGCTTGATTTGTAACAGCTTCGTAAGACTTCAATGAGCTGTGATCGCCAATAATCATTTTTTATATGAATAATATGCAGCAGAAGTATCAGTCACTATGACATATATATACTTGAGTTATTGAGATTTAATTGACTGCGCTGTTGTTGATAACAGACGATTTTGAATTAACCGTAGGTATTAGATTTATGAAACAGGCTTTATTGATTTTGTCAGTACTGGGTATGGGCATAGCACAAACGAGTGGTGCTGCTATCACAATCTCTCAAACAAATAATACCATCACCAATACTTCTGTGGCATCAAACTACGGTTCATCAAAAAACATCTATAGCACCAAAAGTGGTGCTTATGTTTCTAATAATGATGAAATTAGTCAAGCAATTAGCAACCTAAGTGCGCAGGCCAAGCAAAAAGAGAATCAGCTTTCATCATTAAACAGCCGCTTATACGCTGAAAAACAACAGCAGCAAGTCAATACAGTTCCTGACAGCAATTCAGCCCCCGCTATCGCTGCTGCTCGCGCCTCAAAAGTGGCTTTATCTGGCAGCTCTGGATATTGTGCCCGTTACGTACGTAAAGCACTACAATCAGCTGGTTATGAATTTACACCCAATCCTTCAGCCTATCAGTACGCCACTCGTGGCACGCTTGATAAAGCAGGTTTTAGCAAAATCAGTAATGATATGCCAACCCAAGTAGGTGATGTTATTGTCTATGATCGCTCATCAAAGCGCCCGCATGGCCATATCCAAATCTTTGATGGCGAAAATTGGATTTCTGATTTCCGTCAGAACAGCATCAGCCCATACAGTGGTGTCTATGCTTATACGACATGGCGCGATTCAAAATACGTGGATGACGCATCCGCATCAGATCGTAATATCCACCTTGCTATGAATGATAAATAAGACTTTCTAAGTCAGCACAACATAGTTGTTATTTCCTCCAACCCAGTAGTGATCTTAATATCATTGCTGGGTTTTTTTGTGCTTAACATCAGGGCGTATTTAACCTTTCATGATTTGATCCGTCAGAAATGAACACTACTGATATCATTACTCATGACAGGAGTTATCGACAAGCGCGTTTAAAATGCCACATGATGACGCTGGTGCACTACTTGCACATTTCTGGCGCAAAACGGTCAAGTGATGCTTTAAGTGCATCAGTTCTTCCATTCGTATTTCCACAGCATGAATGTGCTCATCTAGCAAGTTATTCACATCGCCGCAGTCCTTGTCAGGCGACTCCCAGTATTCAAGTAAGATTCGCACATCATCTAAAGCCATATCGAGCGTACGGCAATGTAGGATAAATTGTAGACGCTCAATGTGCTCTTCATTATATAAACGATAATTCCCTTCGCTACGAAAAGGCTCGGGTAATAAACGCTCTTTTTCATAATAGCGAATGGTTTCTACTGTGGCACCTGTGCGTTTAGCGAGCTCACCAATTTTGATTGTCATAACAACCTCTATGATTTAAATAATTAAAGTGGCTGTAAAGACTAGCGCTAGAGAAATTAAAATTACGAAACTGTAGATAAATAACCTTGACTCTAAAGCCACTATAGGGTTCATAATATCATTATTCAAAGGGTAAATTATTATGAAATATCATATTGAAGGTATGGACTGTGCCAGTTGCATCGGCAAGATTGAAACAGCTTTGAAACGTATGCCTGGGGTTTCTGATGTTCAGCTGAATTTCGCTACAGAAACGCTAGAGCTAAATTTAGCCCCTGGTGCGCCGACTCAGGCTAGTGATATCGAAAAAACAATCAAAAGCCTAGGGTTCGGTATATCTGCCAATACTGGTCAACAAACTGTATCGGCTATTGATATTGACAGCGACAATCAGATGGCTCCGCAGGATAAGCGGTGGTGGCAAACTCAAAAAGGCAAACAGGTTGTTGGTCTCGGTATTTTGATGGGCAGCGCTTATGCACTGTCACTACTGTTCCCCGCTTATGGGATATGGGTGTTTGCCATCGCTGTGATTGTAGGCGTTTTTCCATTTGCACGCAAAGCCTTAGCACTGGCTAAAACAGGTTCATTCTTTTCAATTGAAACGCTGATGTCCGTCGCCGTGCTTGGCGCACTTATCATTGGTGAAGCTGAAGAGGCCGCAGCGGTTGTCTTTTTGTTCTCAATCGGTGAACTGTTTGAGAGTATCGCTGCTGATCGCGCTCGCGCTGGCATCAGAGCCTTATCATCGCTGGTTCCGAAAAGTGCGATTTTACTTGATGCTCAAGGTGGGCAGCGTAACGTTCCAGCGACTTCACTACAAGTGAATGACCTTGTGCTGGTGCGTCCTGGAGATAGGGTATCTGCTGATGGTTCCATTGTTCAAGGTGCGTCCAGCCTTGATGATTCGCCCGTGACGGGAGAGTCTGTTCCTGTTGCCAAGACGATGGGTGACAATGTATTTGCAGGGTCAATTAACATCGATGGTGTGCTCCAAGTGCGCGTAGAAAAGACAGCCGCCGATAACACTATTTCGCGCATTATTGATTTGGTAGAGCAAGCGCAAGCTTCCAAAGCACCCACTGCCCGTTTTATTGAGAAATTCAGTCGTTACTATACACCGGCTGTGATGGCTATTGCCGCCCTAATTATCATCGTCCCACCGTTAACCATGGGCGGAGATTGGTCAACTTGGTTATATCGAGGTCTAGCCTTATTATTGATCGCTTGTCCTTGTGCTCTTGTGCTCTCAACACCAGCTGCTATCGCCTCTGGTCTAGCGGTCGGTGCGCGCCGCGGCTTGCTGATCAAGGGCGGTAGTGCTTTAGAAACCATCGGCCAAGTGAAGACAGTCGCTTTTGACAAGACAGGCACTTTAACTGAAGGCAAACCACGCGTGACCGATGTTGTTGACATTACACAAGAGTATTCAAGTGTTCAAGGTCAGGATTCTCAGGATCAGGGTTCTCAAGGTAAAGATAAGGTATTGGCGCTCTTTGCCAGTGTGGAGACAGGTTCTAGTCACCCGCTTGCTGAAGCTATTGTCAGTCATGCCAAAGCCGCCAAAGTTGTCATACCTGTGGCTTCTAAAGCTTCTGCTACTGCGGGTAAAGCGGTACACGCAACTATCGCTGGGCGCGCGCTAGCTATCGGTTCGCCTGTTTATGCCGCAGATGAGGCATCAATTTCAGCCGAGCAACAGGCACAAATCGAGGCGCTGCAAAATGAGGGCAAGACCGTCTCAGTTCTTTTCGATGAGCAAAGTCGAGAAGTGCTTGGATTGGTCGCACTAAGAGACGAGTTACGAGACGACGCTCATGAAGGTGTGGCTCAACTTAAAGCGATGGGTGTGCGCTCCGTCATGCTAACAGGCGACAACCGCTTAACCGCTCAAGCACTTGCCAGTAATTTAGACGTGGAATGGGAAGCTGAGCTGTTGCCTGAGGACAAACTGCGCTTGCTTAACGAGATGAAGAATAACAGCAAAATAGCGATGGTGGGTGATGGTATTAACGATGCGCCAGCACTAGCAACCGCTGATGTTGGCATCGCGATGGGTGGTGGTACCGATGTGGCCATTGAGACGGCCGATATCGCATTATTAAAAAGTCGTGTTACAGACATGGCCCATCTGATTGCACTTTCGCGTGCCACCATGCGCAACATTCATCAGAACGTCATTTTCGCTTTAGGTCTCAAAGGCGTCTTTCTGATCACGACCGTATTCGGCATTACTGGACTATGGATTGCGGTTCTAGCTGATGCTGGAGCAACAGTGCTCGTTACTCTCAATGCGTTACGTTTACTGCGCTTTAAAGGCGCGCCTCCACTGGTAACTCCGCCTAAAGTAGTTAAATAAAACCCTTCGAAATCAATTAAAAACTAGAGATAGCAGCAGATTTCGGGGGTGGGTTCTAATAATAAAAATTCCACCGCTACAGTAAACTGCAACCGCATTAGAGTAAATAAGGTTAGACCGTATGTTGATTACAGAATTGGGCTATTTTGCCTTGCTTACCGCTTTTGTATTGGCGTTATTGCAGGTAATTCTGCCAACTATTGGTGTTATTCGTAACCAAGTTGCTTGGCAACGACTAGCCCCTAGCTTAGCTTGGGCACAGTTTGCCGCCATGATAACGTCATTTGGCGCTTTGATAGCAGGTTTTTATTATAATGATTTTAGCCTCAGTTACGTCGCGCAGCATTCCAATACGCTGTTGCCTTGGTACTATAAGTTATCGGCGACATGGGGCGGACACGAGGGCTCTTTGCTGCTATGGATGACCATCATGGCCACATGGTGTGCACTGGTATCATACTTTAGTCGCGGCTTGCCGTTATCAATGCGTGCGCGGGTATTAGTTATTTTGGCCGGTGTACAGTTAATGATGCTAACAATGCTGATATTTACCTCGTCACCGTTTGAGCGTACCTTACCCAATCTAGCGGTCGATGGCGCTGATTTAAATCCTGTCCTACAAGATTTCGGTCTGATTATTCATCCGCCCATGTTATATATGGGCTATGTGGGTATGGTAGTGCCTTTTGCATTTTGTATGGCGGCATTGTGGGAAGGGCGTTTAGATGCTGCTTGGACACGCTGGTCACGTCCATGGGCGCTCGCGGCTTGGGGATTTTTGACCATTGGTATTGCACTGGGCTCGTGGTGGGCCTACTACGAGCTTGGCTGGGGCGGTTGGTGGTTTTGGGATCCGGTAGAGAACGCCTCGTTTATGCCTTGGCTTGTCGGCTTAGCATTGCTGCATTCATTAGCAGTCACTGAAAAGCGCGGGGTGTTTAAAGCATGGACCATCATGCTGGCTATTTTCGCCTTTGCCTTAAGCTTGCTTGGCACGTTCCTGGTACGCTCTGGAGTCCTTACCTCAGTGCATTCGTTTGCCGCTGATCCGACGCGTGGTTTGGTCATCTTAGCTATTCTTGGCATTATCATCGGTAGTGGTCTATTAATGTTTGCCGTTCGCGGTTGGCGTTTAACCGTTGAAAGTCAATATCAGCTGATTTCACGTGAGTCCTTTTTAGTGATCAATAACGCCATCATTTTGATTGCAACCTTAGTGGTGCTGCTCGGCACCCTCTATCCTATTATCGCTGATGCCTTTAGTCTCGGTCAGGTATCTGTAGGGCCTCCATACTTCAATGCGCTGTTTGTGCCTTTGACATGGCTGTTGTTAATCGCTATGGGTATGGGCTCTAATATTCGCTGGAAACAAGATAAGCGTCCGTTACTAGGGGTGGGTATCGCCATTGCCGCTAGTAGTATCGTATTGGCTGCTATTATCGCCTACTTTACCAGTCCATCTGCTATGTTCAATATTGGCGTGACTTTAGCGGTGAGCTTTTGGGTACTGCTATGGATGATCGTTGACTTTAGAGACAAAACCAAGAACGCCCCTAATTTCTTTAAAGGTCTGCGTCAGCTGCGTCTTAGCTATTGGGGTCAACAGACTGCTCATATTGGCGTATTGGTTGCTGTCATTGGCATAGCCTTTACTAGTAGCCTGAGTATTGAGCGTGACGTAGCAATGGGTATTGGCGATACAGTCAATGTTCAAGGTTACGATTTTGAAGTAACTGAATTTTTTGAAATAAAGGGTAGTAACTTTGATGCAACGCAAGCGCAAGTGGTGGTATCCAAAGACGGTCGTGAAGTGGCGAAACTGACTCCAGAAAAGCGTACTTATATTATCAGCACGATGCCAACAACTGAAGCTGCTATTGACCCCAGTCTTATGCGCGATGTTTATGTCGCACTGGGCGAACCTATTGCCGATGGTAGTAACCAATGGGCATTAAGGATTTATGTAAAACCATTAATTCGCTGGATTTGGTTAGGGGCAATTATCATGGCTCTAGGTGGATTAATTAGTATGCTTGATAAACGATACCGCATCAAAAAAATTAAAGCTCCGTTGCTAGTTACTGGTAGTTTGGCTACTTATGGAGTCAATGAGGTAGCTATTGAGCAGGCAATCTCAGTATCGACGATGTCGACACTAAAGGAGAAATAAATGACTATGTCGAATAATACTCCTGAGCAAAAAGATAGCCAAAACAGTAAGCAGCGTAACCCAAAGACAATGAAAAAAAAGCAGACGAAGCTATGGTTCTTAATTCCGCTTATCCTCTTTTTTGGTTTGGTAGTTATATTGTACATGCGCTTAGGTAAACCAACAGACATTGTGACCAATACCGCTCTTGAGCGTCCGGTTCCTACCTTTGAGCTGCCGTTATTAGCAGATACTACCCGTACTATCACCAATGATAATTTGCCGGATAAGCCGTTTTTACTTAATGTTTGGGGCTCATGGTGCCCAACTTGCGTTATTGAGCATCCGTTTTTAATGCAACTAGAAGAGCGCGGCGTTGATATCGTTGGTGTGAATTATAAGGATGAGATTGGTAATGCGCTCAGTTACTTAAACCGAGGCGGTGATCCATTTTCTATGTCTATTCAGGATTCATTGGGTCAGTTTGCTCTAGACTTAGGCATAACTGGTGCGCCCGAAACCTTTGTTGTGGATGGAGATGGCATCATTCGTCAGCATATTGTTGGTGAGATTAATGAAGCCAATTGGCAACAGCGTGTTAAGCCGTGCCTGACAGTACTTAATAAGGCTAATAAGAACAACGATAGTCCTGATCTCATTCAGGTTGAGGAGATGTGCAAATGAACGTTACTCGAATAAGAGCTCCTCAACTAAAACCCAATATAGTTTTAAAACTAGCAAGCTTAATACTAGCGTGTCTGCTTAACATGACGGCAAACGCAGCTATTGACGTATACGATTTTGACTCACCACAGCAAGAAGCTCAGTATCGTGGATTAATAGAAGAGTTTCGCTGCCCAAAATGCCAAAATCAAAACCTTGCAGCCTCTGATGCACCGATTGCACAGGATCTAAAGCAAAAAGTCTATGATTTAATTAAAGATAGACGTAGTGATGCTGAAATACGCGTCTATATGCAAGAGCGCTACGGTGACTTTATTAGCTACAAGCCGCCTATGCGACCATCAACATGGATCCTATGGTTTTTTCCACCACTATTATTGCTCGTCTTAATTATTGGTTGGTTTTGGCAAAGTAAGCGTCGCCAAGTTGTTGCCCGTGGTCAAAGCGGCGTCACAGTGAACAGTACTGCTGCCTTGACCTCTACGGAAAAGGCTGAGCTTGATCGTCTATTATCGCAAGCTGAGAGTGTCGACCACGACATTACTAGCCTAGAGGACAAAAAATGACTCTATTTTCTACTTTTGGCTTATTTGTAACTCTAAGCTTGCTGATTGCTCTTATATTTGCGCTGATTGCTATTATGCCATGGCTACGAGCACCGCGTTTGCAGTCCAAACCAATAGACAATCAACTGCTAGATATTAATGTTGCAGTATTTCGCGAACGTTTAGCTGAGCTACAAACAGATAAAGACAGCGGTACTATTAATAATAGCCATTATCAAAATCAAAAGCTGGAACTGGAGCGTCAGCTATTAGATGTGCAGCGTCAGATAACACCTATGGTCACCCCTGATGTCAAAAGCCGTTTAATTGTCGCAGCTTGGATCCCAATATTGGCTGCAATGGCGTATTTACTAATAGGCAATCGTACGCCCGTGTTTGATTTGTGGACAGCTGAGGACAAAGTAGGACAAGTGGCTGACGACCTATTGACAGCTAAAATTGACAAGCCGCCATCATGGGCGTTTGAAGATGGTCGTCAACTGATTAGCGCCATGCAAACCAATGTTCATCGTAATGCTGATGATCCTAATCGCTGGATGCGCCTATCCGAGCTTTTCTTATCTATGGAGGCAACTGATTCTGCGCTGGAAGCCTTATCTCGTGCCTATCGTTTAGCTCCTGAAAATGAAGAAATCGCCACCACTTATGCTCAGACTAGCTTTTTCGTTAATGAAGGTCAGTTAGACGCCAATATTCGCCGTGTATTACAAGCTATATTAGCTAAGAATCCGCAGCATGAACGGGCTCAAATGCTCATGGCAATGGGTGAGACTCGTAGTAGTAACTTTGCCCAAGCGCAAGGTTGGATTAAACGCTTACAAGGCAGCATTGTGGCCAAACCAGGTGATCATACTAAAGCTTTAGCAAGCTTAGATGAGTTAAGCAACTACGTTAGCACGCAAGAAAAGCAAGCGCTAGAAGGTATTGACGTGACAGTGAAAATTAACGCTAATTTATTACCGTTAGTGAAAGCTGATGATGTGTTGTTTGTTGCGATACGTGACGTTAAAGGAGGTCCACCGTTTGCCGCCAAACGTTTACCCATTAGTATTATCAAGCAAGGTGAGGCTAGTATCCGCTTAAGCAATCTTGATGCGATGATGCCAGATCGCACGTTAAATTCATCTCGTAGTGACAAAACTCAGTTAGCAGTCGTTGCTCGTATTAGTCATAGCGGTAATGCCATAGCAGAGTCAGGCGACTTATCGGGTAATCCTATAGTGATTAGCGCTGAACAGACTCAGGTTAATGTTGAAATCAATCAACAGATTCCCTAATAAAAAATTATTACCGTAAGTTTCATAACACCAGAGCGGTAAGTGGAGCCGTTTATAAAAGTGGCGCGATTAATAGTCGTATACCAAAAACATATACGTTTAACATTGTTCATTGTATAAACACAGATAAAGAAAACAACTATGACTGAATCTACCGACAGATTAGATAGTACTAAATTGAATAGCGTTGAATCGGCTAGTACTAATATTGCTGACAATAAAGTACCTATAGCTGTGAGTAGTACTCATCAATCGATTGACTCTAAAACCATGAATCATACGCCTAAAGCTATGTACGTGACTTCAGGCAACTCGATAACACCTAAAGGTAAGTTGGATAAAATGCCAAAAATGGTTGCCAATGGCAGTCGCGCTTTTATCTGGTATTTGTTGGCGATAATGGTGTTAATACTTGATCAATGGACTAAGTGGTTGGCCCAAACCAAATTAGCGTTCAATGACCCCGTACCGGTCATTGAACCATTTCTCAACTGGACACTCGCTTATAACTATGGGGCAGCATTTAGCTTTTTAGCCGACGCTGGCGGTTGGCAGAAATGGTTTTTCTCAGGCTTAGCTTTTGTAATGGCTATCTTTTTAACGATTTATTTAATCAAAGCGCCACGTACAGCCAAGCTATTGTCTATGGGGTTGGCCTTAGTGCTTGGCGGTGCGATTGGCAACTTAATCGATCGTTTAAGAATTGGCAAAGTGGTTGACTTTATCCATGTGCATTATGCTGATGTCTGGAATTATCCTATTTTCAATGTTGCAGATATAGGTGTCTGTGTCGGTGTAGCGTTGATTATAATTGATATGATATTTTTGGAAAGTAAGCGTAATGAATAAACAAGTGAATATTGATCAGTACAAATAAAAAGAACTAGCGTCATAGCTGCTCTATACGGAAAGATACTTTTTATACTCAAGTGTGTTTATAAAAATGCGAACTGGAAGGTGATATATGATTAATACAAATACTCTCTCATTCTATATCCCAAAACCCAATGCATAATTGTATGCGAGTGAACGCAGGATGATTTTGAAGTGGCTAGACGAAGGCGTGACGTGCTAAGTGGTAGATGACAAAAACCAGTACTTCAAAGCTCTGGACAGGGCCATTATTATAAAGACATTGAATACCGCCTAAATTATTTATTGAAATAACAAAAGGATAATATAGTGTCACATGCTCAGCTAACTATCAAACAAATACATAATCTTAGAAAAAAACAAAGTGCCGCATTAAAAAGCCTTACCATTATAGGCTACCTAGAAGGCACCTCTTTCTTATTATTGCTCTGTATCGCCATGCCACTAAAATATATGCTGGACATTCCAGAAGGTGTGAAATACATCGGTATGGCACACGGTATATTGTTTATTACCTATATCATAATACTTATAGGCTCAGCTATCAAAATGAAAATGCCTCTTTGGGCAATACCTGCGGGCGTACTCGGCTCACTCTTACCTTTTGGCCCGTTTATATTCGATCATTTACTAAAAAAGAATTTACAGGAAAGTGTAAGTAAAGAAGCCTAGAACAAGCCCTGCTGCAAATGCTACAAACGTACCTTATTACTCAAGATTATTTTTCCTAACTAAATCACAAGCCGCCATCACTCATCATGGCGACAAATGAATAACATTGAGCAGAAATTAATCACAATAAAATTTTAATTCAGACCCAGTATGAATAATCTAACACTCTAGTCACTTTTCGAACTTATCTTACATACTATCGACAAACCCGTATTGTTTAAAAGCTAAACAGGTTTTGTCATCCGCGATGGATTTCCTATTATCCTAGGGTATACCCCAGGGGCACTATCAAAACAGGTCTCTTAATCAATTAATAGTCTACTTATAATAGACTGCAATAATGGAACTACTTATAACAGACTATTTTAGGTGTTTATGTTTATCAGAGCATAGAGCGCCAATCAAAGATCAAGATGCCAAGCGTGCCAAAAGTGAGCTCATATAGCTTGCTGCTGATCATGGTCACAAAATTGCCGCCTTCTATGTTGAAAACGAGTCAGACGCAACTTTAATACGTCCACAGTTAATGTAACTGATAAATGATGCCCATGAAGGCGATATAATTTGGTTGAGCAGATTGACCGCTTAGCACGTTTAAACCAAGCTGATTGGGATACTCTCAAAAGAATGCTATTAGAAAAGAAGCTGGCGGTAGTATCAGAAGAGCTACCGACCTCTTATATAACGCCTCAATCTGATAGCAGCATTGAATTTATGAGCAGCGTATTACAGGCCATCAATTCGATGATGCTTTATATGCTCGCTGCTATTGCTAGAAAGGACTATGAAGATCGACGTAACCGTCAGATGTAAGGTATTTCTCGTACTAAGGTAGAAAGTAAATATTCAGGACGTAGGAAAGATACCGAGAAGCGTAAGATTATCGCTAGCCTTCTGAAATCTGGGCGTAGTTATTCTGAAATACAAGCTACAGCTAAGTGCTCGCGTCATTTGATAGCTGTATAGCTAAATAAATACTCAAATACTCAAATACTCAAATACTCAAATACTCAAATACTCAAATACTCAAATACTCAAAATTATTTTGAGGATCTGTAATAACCTTGTCAAATAAAAATTGTCTGTTATCAAAGTTCCTCTAATATATTCTGTTTAAGTAAGAAAAATATTGATTACGTTTCAGGTGACAGTATTTTAGCCGAATCTTTTATAAACGAATCATTATCGTAACGATGACACAAATACTAGCTTGAGCTTGATTATTAAGGCAGACTTTCCTGCGTATAGCAGAGTTTGTTCTAACTATTCAAACCATTTGCTTCATCTTTAAATGTCTCTACAACCACAGAGAAAATATCGTCCCAAACCTCATCATTTGCCAAAAACGGATAATCTTTCAATAGCTTATTACTTTTAGCACCCTTATTCTGCAGCATGCTACGAATGATTCTATCGGCATAGCTGTTGGGCATCTCAATAATCTCTTTTATCGCCAGTCGTGCATGGTCATGTTGTCTTAGGTACTGTGACTCGTTATGCATCTCTTTTTCAATAACATGCGCAATCAGTCCTGATAAGTACTGAACATGAGGCGTCAGGTCCATAAAGCGCCATGCCGGTTGAATAAGGTGACTGTCTTCAAAATTTAAGTTTGAGCGAATACCATCAGGGTAAGTAATCGCTTGTTTATCAAAGCTGTAATGATCACGGATTTGCTCCATAAGTGGCACGGATACACGGTCTAAAATTTTATCATAGGCATGACGGTCTGAGGGATGCTCAGCGATGGCTTGCGATATAGGTAAGATAATCGGCTCATGAATGATCTGGTCGCGTCTGAGTACATCGTTAATTAGGAAGCGATGTACTCGGCCATTGCCATCCGCTAGCGGATGAATATACACAAAAGCAAAGGAAGCAACCGCACTACGTATCAGTGCCGATTGTCCCTCGGTCTTTTCCATAAATGCCTGTAACCCTTTGAGCTTTTCAGCAATGTCATCAGCAGGTGGCGCAATATAGTGCACAATCTCTTTAAAGCCATTGACCTGAGTATGCGACACAAAAACTGGAGATTGACGGACGCCATACTGCTGGATGACCGTTTTGCTACCAAGTATCTCTTGTTGCAACTCTGCTAGCGACTCAGGATCAAGCGGAATATCGCCCTTGCCGGTACGCCGTGCCATCACATCGGCGAAACGTTCAATACGTTTTAACTCTTTCCCTTCACCTTCTATAGTAAAACTGGCTTTACTCTCTCGTAATGTCATCCATACGGAGGCACGCATCAGTAAGTCTTGCCCAAATTCATCGTTCAGCTTGTCAACCATTGTGGCAATATCGAGTGCAGCGGCTTGCGTAAACAACTCTGTTTTCACCAATTGAGGACAGAAATGACGGGTTCCTGCAAGATTGTCATTGATACGCCAACGAGCATTCTTTATGACATGCGCAGGGCTTGAAGTAACCTGCTTCTTAGCATCTAGAGCATCCACATAGTTACCGCCTAAATTACTCGGTACTGCTAACTGCTGACCCATGAGCCACTCATACAAGAAAGCCATTCTACGGGCATAGCTGCCTGTCGGCTCAGCGTTTACCCATGCTTGTACGTCATCAGCACCTACCTGCTCAAATAGACGAACCAGTAACTCTAAATTCAGTACTTCATGACGCATGTGAAACTGTAAGTGCGCAATGATAGTGTCCAGTGGACGCGCGGTTTCCTGATAAGCGTTATGAATGACGTCACCGTCTTTATAGGTTTGTCTGCGCCCACCGATACTACTGCTGACATATAAAGGGGACACCAGCTCGATGCTGGCATAACGGATAAGCCATGCTGCGCCAATAGGGTCTGAAGTAGGGGTATTCATCATGAGGGGCTCAAGCGATTATAGATAAGCCATTTTGCAGAAAAGCGATTATGAATGCAATATAATGATTATAATGAAGCCTCATTGCATTAAATCGATTTTTATATGACGCTGTGATGTCTTTAGATAAAGATCGAAGGGCGTTTTAAGTGGGCATAATTGAACGAAATTGAATGATGAAAATACACCGTTCTTAACACAGCTACGTAGTAATAGAGTACCTATTTCTGCAAATAAAGCCTTCTTGCCTCGCGTGTAAAGCCTTATATATCAGCTGTTTATGAACAAAAATAAAATAAAATACCTCAGCTATGAGCCTGGCTTTAACACCCGGTAAACAGTAGCTACGCCAACACCAACTGCCTTAGCGATTTCCTCTTTTGTCATATTGCCTTGACTGTCTAATTCTCTAATACGATTGTGTTTCGTTGTATTAGGCTTCTTACCGGAGGGCTTATAGCCACTGTTAGCCAATCCCTGCTTGATACGCTCTCTACGCTTGTCGTTATCAAGCTTTGCCATCGTTGCTAATAAGTCGATCAGCATATGGTTAATCACTGTTAGGATCTCACCTGTCATGCCATTATTAACTGTATGCGTCGTTGGTAGATCAGCCACCACCAATCGCAAGCCTTTGTCTTTGATACGCTGCTTTAGAATTGCAAAATCATCTTGAGATAATCGGCTTAATCTATCCACGCTTTCAACCAGTAGAATATCGCCTTGCTCAGCGTCCTTTAGCAGCTTGGCTAATAATGGTCTATCGAGCTTTGTACCACTGAAATGCTCGACGTACTCAACATGGTTATCATCATAACTTGTACTGAAAGCCACCAAATCAGCCAATGCTCTGGTAGCGTCTTGATCCTTAGTGCTGGCTCTCACATAAATACGAACAGTCATAACCCACCTCTATTATTTAGACTTAATAATTAGTGCTCATTGATAATAACAAGATATTACTATCATTTAATAATATAAAAAAGTCTAATGATAGATAGATTATCATTTAAAGGTTTTATGTTTTGGGTATAGGCTAATGATAGGAAAAAAGCACAGCAGCCAGTCTTATAATTCAAAAGTCTGTTATAGATGGTTCCATGCTAACAGTCTGCTTTAAGTAGTCTGTTAATATGTTTGAAGGGTGAGATAGCTGGTTCCGCTAAGGTATAGACTTTATTAACTAACCCAATCAAAAAGAAGTCAAGGTATAAAAATACATAATGTAGTTTTATACCTTGACTTCTTTTTGAAGTAAATGTACTGTAGTTCTCTACTAATTCGATTTACTGGAGACTACCATGAGCATTAGAGAAGCCTTAGAAAAAGTGATATTTGACCAAACAGATGAAAGTACTGTCACTCCTTTATCTATCAGATTACCCAACCATTTGAACAATCAATTGGAAGAATTGACGCTTACTTTAGACAAATCAAAAAGCTATCTATTATTAGAGTTTGTTAAAGCTGGAATTGAAGAAACGAACAACATATTAGAAGAAAGAGCAAAAAACCCTGAAATTGCGAAGCAAAGAGATACTAGTAACATTCTTAGCACTAAGCCTTTCATGCTCAATACCAACTACAATAATGACAAATCTGCGCACGTTAAAATGCTTGAAAACAACGAAGCTGCTGCCTTCTACTCAGGATGGAAAGAGTATATTTGCAACTTGCAAGAAGGGGATAAGGTATATCTTTATCAAAGTGGCGTTGGGTTTGTCGCGTCTGGCACAGTAACAGGGGATTTGATAAAGAGTGAGTATGGTGGCAAACCAGATGCTAAATATTCCAAGGAACTAAAAGACTTTAAATTTGGCTTCAAAGCAATTTCTGCAAAAGAGTTCAAATCATTAACCGATGGTGGCGCTAATTTCAGAATGACTATGGTTCAATTAAGCTCGAAACAAAGACATGCGCTTGATGATGAAATTAATAAAAGAATGAATGCAATTAATTCAAAATAGCCTTAATAGCGGAGTGCTAGATATGAAAAATAGTGATTGGATTCTTCAAGTAAAAGAAACTCGTAGAACTTTTGGCAGCTCAACTTGGGTTCCATTAAGAGAGTTGTCTAATAAAGAACAAGGTGATGTTAAAAACGTTGGCTATGACAGCGAATTTTTTGGGTGCGGATCTGTTGCATTCCCACCAGAACAAAAGGAAAGAGCTGATGGATTTGACTGGAATCAAGTTGGCATTAGCCATACCACTAGACCATATGCTTATGAAAACGGCTATTATTCTCCAATCGAACAATATGAATATAATGACAAAGAACCCATAGGTGTGAATCTTGTCTTTGAATACAATCAGCCTGTAACTGGAATAAGAGAGTGGATACTAAGTCCTGATTTAGTCATTGCTCTTGGTTTAATAAAAGATGGAAATAACTGGGTTAGACCTGCAGAAAATTTCATTGTTGTTGCTCGTGAAACTATTAACGAGAATGGTGATCATACTTTAATTGAAATTAAGCAAGAGTTTCTTATTGATTATTTAGCAGCAAGAAATCTATCTCTTCGCCTTTCGTACTACCGCCAAAGAGTAGCTAATGTTATAAGTTTAAAAGACAGCGTATATGCCGATCTGACAGATAAAGAAGAGTCTAGAGATGGTGGAAGATTTGAGCTTTTGATTCGAGACTTAGAAGACGTTTTCGGTGGAAGCTGGGCTGCATTTAGAGTCTGGCGAACTGATATTGATGAAGACGAAGATGCTCCAGTGATGGGGCAAGAAAGTGATGAAAATACTGACTCAGAAAGCTCGCAAGGTAGCCATCAAGGTGTTTATAAAGGAGTTCGAGTAGAAGGAGAGTTTTGGCGAGACGAATGGATTGAGCATCAAAATATAAGCGTACGGGTTCGGGGAGATAAAGATCAGACACTTCCTCAGTTCATTGTTAAAACTGATGGAACGCGAATGACGTCTCATTCTTTGAATAATGAAAATATTGGCAGATGGCTCTGGTTCCGTTCTAACGTAGTTAGCGAACTTCTTAGTTACCAAGGGTTTTCACTGCAATGGTATACGGCAGAAACAGGCGGTATTCACTCTACGTCTGGGTGTAGAATTCACTTTGGAATTAATTCATCTGATTTAATAACTGTTTATGCTTATGATGTTGCCCGTCTTGCGCCATGGGAACAGCATATTTGGGCTGCTCATAACATTGCTCCAGAGGGGAAGGTGTCATCTGAGTTATTAATGTCGCAGGTTGAAGCTAAACCTGCTTCTACGCATGCTGTTGAAGAACTTTTATTTATAAGTATGAAGCTGTTAGAGGATGGTTTTAGAAATGAGTTTAATACTGATTTGTTCTCGCATGAAATAGATGAACCTGAGTTTAAAAAACAAATTTCACGCTTCTCAAGCAAAGACCAAACCTCATTACTAAGATTAGCAAAGGAATTAATTCGTATATTCTCTGATCGTCTCAATGTTAGCAATCTACGCCAACTCTCAACACATAAGAATAAGAAGACACTCGGGTCAAATAAACTATTAGAAGATATTTTGGCACAAAAAGTAGGAGTCGATAGAGCTCGCCAAATCTTTGGTGTAATCGCTGGTGCTTATGATATGCGTCTAGGCGATGCACATCCTACTAGTTCTAAAATTGGAGATGCTCTAAAATTAGCGAAAATTGACGAAGACGAGTCTTTCCTTAAGCAAGGCGAACAATTAATTTGTAATTTTGGAGAATCCATTTGGTGGATAGGAAAATTACTTTTTAGTCAGTCAGAGGTTAAATAAGTACCAGACTGTTCCTATAAGGATAATTATGGCAAATACTAGCAGCTCGATGTCTACTATATAGCGCACCGATCACAGATAGAATATATAGGGCAAGTACACAACGAAGTACACTCAGACTATTTTAGCGAGTTGAAACGTTGCTACCATTAGCCCACAACCAAAGCTTCGAATCCTCACTAGGGTGCCATCCTTATGGCTATAAGAATAACTATGCTAAATACTCAACGCAACTGAACTTAATTCGCTCTATTTATCTTATTGACGCTTAGCTATTTACTTACATGGCATTTCCGATTATTATACATCAAATTGATGATAATATATCGGAAATGCCATGTTCTCTTTACAACCATCGTTTGATGCTATTTCAGACAAATTTATTGATGAAAATTCTGAGGTCGTTAGCGCTCTTGCTGCCATTCACCCCAGTCTTACAACTCAACTAGTTTACGAGGTGATTCTGGCCGCTAATGAAAAAACTCAACATGTTGGAAGCTCTTTTCCAGCTAATGCTCCGTTAGCAATGTGGCAATTTCACATTACAGGTTTTCTTAGAGAAAAACTATGTGCTCTTGGTTGGACTAAAGTTGATGGTAAAGGTGGGGTTGCATATGTAATATCGCCGTGTAAGGAGCATGCAATTCGTGTTTTTGCAGGTAACAAGTATGTAGGTTTACGAGATGGAAACGTAAGCAATAGATCAATTAAGGGAAATACCCTTAAAGATGATATTTATCCGCTATTAAACTCTGATAAAGGAACGACCATTTGGACTTTACTTCATTACCGATTTGGTGAGTTAATGAGATTAGAGCTTTCGCAGCCAAAATCATTTGCAAAAGGTAAGATCAATGACTGGGGTACGCGGATCAAAATCCCTGATGTTAAGTTCAACATTCCTACAACACCGCGTATGAAAGAAAAAGTTGAGGTAGGAGTAGTTCCTGTCAAGCGTAAGAAAAAAGCTTAATCAATTCAAGGCTAATATATGTTTAATCCAAATCGATTACAGTTTGCAATCGATAGGCGAGCTGTGAGCAAAGCTGAATTAGCAGAAAAGCTAAATATTACTCCTAGAACATTAACAAATTATCTAAAAGGAAATACTGAGCCTAATTTAGTTGATATTTCAAGGGTGCTAAGCTTCCCTATCGATTTTTTTAAAGGTAGTGACTTACCAATCATTGATGAACATAGTGTTAGTTTTAGATCTCGTTCTAGAATGACTAAGAAAGTCAAAGCCGAAGCTTTAACTTATGGCATTACTGGCTTTATGCTTAATGATTGGTTTGAAGAGGAGTTTGAACTTGTTCAATCAGAACTTCCTGATTTATCTCATCTATCTCCTGAAGAAGCGGCTAATTCGCTCCGTTACGACTGGGGCCTGGGTGATAAACCTATTGGGAACTTAATTGCTCTATTAGAGTCAAAAGGTATACGTATTTTTTCTATTTTTGTAAAATCGGAATATATTGATGCTTTTAGCGTTTGGTATGATGACACACCTTTTATCTTTCTTAATAACCAAAAAACTATGGAGAGAAGTCGTTTTGATGCATGTCACGAACTAGGTCATTTAGTTAGAGACATATACAGTATGAAAATGTCTGAAAGTTTTAGTAAATCACTTGATGAAGACTTGGATTCAAAAGTAGTCGAAAGATGTGCAGATGAGTTTGCATCTGCGTTCTTGATGCCCGAAGTTGCATTAATGGAATATAGACATGTAAATCCTACCATCAACAATCTTATTGAGCTGAAAAAAGTGTTCGGCGTATCTTTAGTAGCACTGGCATATAGAATGCATAAGCTAGGGTTCATAAGTGAGTGGGTTTATACAAGAGTGCTCTGCCCAGAAATAGCAAAATATAATTATCGTAAGTCAGAGCCTTATCCAATGGATAGAGAGACTTCCCAAGTACTCAATACAATAACTAGTGAGTTAACTTCAGAAGGAATGAGCCTAGACGATATTGCTAAAAAAATTAATCTTAGAAAAGCTGATATAACTCCATTGCTATTTCAACTTGCTGAAAGCACAAAGCCTTTTCATTTATTTCAAGTTTTAAAATAATGTGTAAAAACATGAGTAAAGTTTAGCTACTAGTTTGATCAGCTAAACTTTGCTCGTTCTTTTAATCAAGTATTTATACAGCTTCTTTAGCATTCATTAAATCAATAAACGCCGCCTCAAGCACACCAATCGCCTCATCATCAACGATTAACCCCTCATCTATCTGGCGCTGTACCCATACATGAAGCGCCTCATCATTATAGAAAATCGGATTCACGCCCAATATTTTGGCCAGCTGTGAACCTTGCTGTATTTGTAAGTTTTCAATAAGTTGCTTGGTTAAAACCTTCACATTGTGATCAAACCAAGATGACGTTGTTGGTTGCTGCGCTGACGTATACATAATAACCTCCTGTAGGTTAATTAGATTTTTTAATTAATTAAATGTCCTGCTACAGGTAAAATTATACACGCATTTTGACTCATTGCAAGATAAAATAACCTACTGTAGATTATTTTGTATTTTTAGAAGTTATATTTCTGGATTGTCAACAAGCTCATATAGGTCGCCTACCTCAATTTCAAAATAGCGGCATAGCTTTTCAATCACTTCTAAATCTACTCGAGTGGCTTCTTCATGATACATACGCGTGATTGTGCCTCTGTTGATAGAAGTTTCTCTTGCAACATCTGCAATTTTAAGGCGCTTTTCACCCATTATTGTTGATAAATGACACTTAATCATGATCGTCTCCTATTTCAAATATAGTGCTACTAGCATACAAATTATTCGCTAGACACGCATAGTGCTATTAAGCAGTGCATTTTACTACGTGTCATATCGGTTTAATAGCAAGACCTGTCCAATACTAATAAGCTCAATACTTTCAGTTGTGCTTACTAGCCCTTTGCGATAATATACTTATATGAGTACTTACTCATTTGAGTGTATGAATATATAATCATCATAAGGCCTTTACCATGAAAGTAATCGCAGTACTGAACCAAAAAGGCGGCAGCGGCAAGACCACGATAGCCACGCATTTGGCACGTGGGCTACAACTTCAGGGTCATAGTGTGCTACTCGTTGATAGTGATCAGCAAGGCAGTGCTCGCGATTGGAGAGCTGTTAATGAAGACAATCCTGTTCCTGTTATCGGCCTTGATAGGCCAACGCTTGATAAGGATTTAAAAAATGTTTCTGATAAAGAGTTCGTCGTAATTGATGGCTCACCGCAAGCGACCAATTTGGCACTATCTGCCATAAAAGCCGCTGACTTTGTGTTGATACCCGTACAGCCAAGCCCCTATGATGTATGGGCGACCAGTGATTTGGTTGATTTGGTGCAGCAGCGCATCGAGATGACCGATGGTAAGCTCAAAGCCGCCTTTGTGGTCTCTCGCGCGATCCAAAACACTAACATCGGCAAAGAAGTTGCCGCAGTGCTACAAGATTATAATCTGCCCGTTCTTGATGCCAGAATCGTGCAGCGGGTCAGCTATCCAAATAGCGCTTCAGTTGGCAAAACGGTATTTGAGACAGAATCTGCTAAGAGCAGTGCCGTGACTGAGATCACGCAACTGGTCAACGAGGTTAAAACGTTTTTTGATAAGGAAGTAGAGTTATGAAAGCTGGCCGCCCAAGTAAAGATAAAAAAGACGCGCTTGAGTTGTCTGACGTCACTGATAAGCCTAAAAAGAGCACACGAGTCAATTTCAATCTTGATGAAGATACCTACTTTGAGCTTAAACAATACGTCCTTGATAATCGCACAACCGTCACTAAGCTACTCACTGAGATGATTGAGTCACGGCTGAATGAGCGTTAATGTCCATCCATAGCGTTGATTTTTAATAATTTATTGTAGGTATATATATACACCTATACACCTATACACCTATACACCTATACACCTATACACCTATACACCTATACACCTATACACCTATACACCTAACGATGTTAATTTAGGATAATCATGAGTCAATCACAACAGCTTCAACAGCTAAAAAAGCAGCTTTGGAATATTGCCAACGACCTACGCGGTAAGATGGGTGCAGATGAGTTTCGGGACTACATATTAGGGTTTATTTTTTATAAATACTTATCTGATAAATTCATCCGCTTTGCCAATAATATCTTGGCTGAAGAAGGCGAAGGCTTCGATAACTTTGCAAATTTTGACACCAGTAATCCTGAGCATCTTGAATATATCGAGGAAGTCAAAGAAAACGCCATTGATGAGATTGGCTACGCGCTTGCACCCAATCAGCTGTTTCATCAACTGGCCAAACGCGGCAAACAAGACCAGGCATTCATTCTTGATGATTTGGCTGATACGCTAAAGGCCATCGAGCAGGGCACATTAGGCACAGACTCAGAAGAAGATTTTGCTAACCTATTTGAAGACATAGATCTTACCTCAACCAAGCTTGGCAACAGCCCTGATGACCGCAATGAGCTGATCGTCAAAGTACTAAGCCACCTAGATGCCATTGATTTTGATCTGAGTAACACCGAAAGCGATGTGTTAGGTGATGCTTATGAGTATCTGATCGGTGAGTTTGCCAGTGGCGCAGGCAAAAAAGCGGGAGAGTTTTACACGCCGCAGATGGTATCCACGTTACTTGCCAAAATCGTAACCAGCGGCAAGGACACCATAAGCTCAGTCTATGACCCTACGTGTGGCTCGGGTTCTTTGCTGCTGCGCGTCAAGCGTGAGGCGAATGACGTAGATAGAATCTACGGTCAAGAGATGAACCGCACCACCTATAACCTAGCACGCATGAACATGATTTTGCATGACGTGAACTTTACCAAGTTTGATATCAAGCAAGAAGACACGCTCAAGCG
The DNA here is from genome assembly GCF_051847375.1 of Psychrobacter sp. 2Y5. Taxonomy (NCBI): domain Bacteria; kingdom Pseudomonadati; phylum Pseudomonadota; class Gammaproteobacteria; order Moraxellales; family Moraxellaceae; genus Psychrobacter; species Psychrobacter sp. 2Y5. Next base: position 4,833 of record NZ_JBPYDA010000017.1, on the reverse strand, counting down.
TCCGCAGCACGTCGGAATGCGCTTTGATGCCATTGTGGCCAATCCGCCTTTCTCTGCGAAGTGGTCAGCTGATCCCTTGTTGCTTCAAGATGAGCGCTTCTCAGACTATGGCAAACTTGCGCCCAAGACCAAAGCCGACATGGCCTTTGTCCAGCACATGCTACATCACTTAGATGATAATGGCACAATGGCAGTGGTATTGCCGCATGGCGTCCTGTTTCGCGGTTCCAGCGAGGGCGATATTCGTGAATACATCATCAAAAACCTCAATGCCTTAGACGCAGTGATTGGACTGCCTGCCAATATCTTCTATGGCACCAGTATTCCGACCTCTGTTTTAGTCTTCAAAAAGAACCGTAAGCATGATAAAGACGTCTTCTTTATCGATGCCAGTGACTGCTTTGATAAACAAAAAAATCAAAATATGCTACTACCTGAGCATATCGATACCATCATCAAGACCTATCAAGCCCGTGAAAACGTCGATAAATTTGCCCATGTCGCCTCTTTAAAGGATATTCATGATAATGACTATAATCTCAACATTCCGCGCTATGTAGACACGTTTGAGGCTGAGCCTGAAGTGGATCTCGCAGCCGTTGCCAAAGCGCTGCAAGATTTAGAAAAAAAGAGCCAAGAAACGGACGCTGTCATTAATGGCTTTTGTGAAGAGCTGGGCATTGATTCGCCCTTTAAGGTAGGGTCATGAGCACCGTAGACAGTCAAATCCAGCTATATCAAGTAGACAACCAAGTCAGCCTTGAAGTGAATGTTGAGCAAGACACGGTATGGCTAAGCCAAGCCCAAATGAGTGATCTGTTTGGCCGTGATGTTTCAGTGATTTCACGCCATATCAATAACGCGATTGGTGATGAAGAGGTGGATCCAAAAAGCAATTTGCAAAAAGTGCAAATTGCTTTTTCTGACAAACCCGTAACCTTATATGATTTGGACGTCATTATCAGCGTGGGTTATCGCATCAAATCCAAGCAAGGCGTGATGTTTCGCAAATGGGCGACGCGCATCTTAAAAGAGCATCTCATCCAAGGCTTTAGCATCAATCAACAGCGTTTGCAGCAAAACACCGCTGAGCTTGAGCAAGCCATCGCCTTAATCAAAAAAACGGCTCAATCTGAGCAGCATAGCAAAGACAGCGCGCTGGGGTTGGTCGAGATCATCAGCCGCTACACCCAAACTTTTTTATGGTTGCAGCGCTACGATGAGGGTTTGTTGCATGAGCCTGTGGGGCAACCAGGCGGCGAGGTTTTAGACGCACCAAGTGCCATGCAGGCACTGAATCAGCTCAAATCAAACCTGATGGATAAAAAAGAGGCCACAGACCTATTTGCTAAGCCTCGCGGTGATGGATTGGCTGCCATATTGGGTAATATTCAACAAACGGCGTTTGGTGAGGAAGTTTACCCCAGTATCGAATCCAAGGCGGCGCATCTGTTATATTTTGTCGTCAAAAACCATCCTTTTGCTGATGGTAACAAGCGCAGTGCAGCATTTTTGTTCGTTGATTTTTTATATCGTAACAACCGCTTATTCAATGATGAGGGTACTGCCATCATCAATGATACGGGGCTTGCAGCGCTCACACTGCTGATCGCTGAATCAGACCCCACTCAAAAAGAAGTGCTCATCCGTCTGGTGATGAATCTACTGGTGATACAAGATAAGGATGTAATGTGATGGCAACGCCAAAATTGCGGTTTAAAGAGTTTGATGGGTATTTAGAAAAAAACAACCTGATTAATTTAACTCTATGGGCTTCTGGTGGTACTCCCTCAAAAAAAAACAAAGATTACTGGATGGGTGATATACCACTTATTAGTGGCGCGTCTATGCATACAAGGAAAATATGCGAATCAGAATTTAATATTACTGATTTAGGACTCAAAAAAGGGTCAAAGTTAGCCCCAAAAAACTCAATACTTATTCTAGTTCGTGGGAGCATGCTGTTTAAAAAAATACCGATGGGGATGGCTTTAAAAGACGTAGCCTTCAATCAAGATGTTAAATCTATTATTACTAAAGAAGATTTGAACGAATATTATTTTTTTCAATGGTTGCTATCTCAAGAAAACATTATCCAAAATAAAGTTACATCAACAGGTATTGGGGCAGGTAAGCTAGATACTTCTGAACTACAGAATTTAGAAATCTATTATCCTGCTAAAGAAGAACAAACCAAAATCGCCACATTTCTATCCGCTGTCGATACTAAGATCGACGAGCTGACCCAAAAGCATGAACTGCTTACCGAGTACAAAAAAGGCATGATGCAGCAGCTTTTTAGCCAAAAACTGCGCTTTAAAGCCGACGATGGTAGTGATTTTGAGGATTGGGAAGAAAGTTTGATTGGCAACGTTTTCACGAACAAATCAGAAAGCTTTAATCCTAAAGTAGAAAATAATCTACCTTGCATTGAACTTGAACACTTATCGCAAGGTACAGGGACAATACTAGGCACTACTGACAGTAAAAATCAAAAAAGCACGAAAAACGTATTTGAAAGATCTAATGTTTTGTATGGAAAATTACGTCCATATTTAAATAAATTTGCCCAGCCTGACTTTAAGGGTGTCTGCTCTACTGAGATTTGGGTTCTTACAGGTATAGAGATATCTAATAATTACCTATATCAATATATACAAAGCGAAGGTTTTTCAGAGCTTACGAGTATTCAGTCTGGTTCAAAGATGCCACGCGCTGATTGGAAAACCGTAGCAAGCGCTGTTATGTCATATCCTTGCTGCGAAGAACAAACTAAAATTGCCAACTTCCTAACCGCTATTGACCAAAAAATTGATAACGTTGCCGAGCAAATCGACCACGCCAAAACGTGGAAAAAAGGCTTATTACAGCAGATGTTTGTATAAGGTATAACATGACTGAGCAAAGTGAGTACCAACTCGAAGACAGCCTAATGACGCAAATGCAGGATTTGGGTTATGAGCGCGTTACCATTACCACCGAGGCGGCACTCCTTGCCAACCTAAAGACGCAAATCGTCCGCGCCAATCAGCTGGATCAGCCATTATCTGATGATGAGTGGAAGCAAGTTATCAGTCATCTTGGCAGTGGCAGCGCCTTTGAGCGTGCCAAAAAGCTGCGCGATAAGTTCAACGTCAAATTCGATGATGGCAGCTCACGCCATATTCAGTTTTTTTGGCCAAACGCTGATGACAACATTTGGCAGCTGAGCAATCAGATTATGGTTGACCACAGCAGCCAAAACGGGCGCACCAGTCGCTTTGACGTCACCATCTTGGTTAACGGCTTGCCCCTAGTGCAAATCGAGCTTAAGCGCCGTGGCGGCATCGAGATTGCCGAGGCATTCCATCAGACCATGCGTTACTCAAAAGCCGCCTACAAGGCAGGACATGGCTTATTTGAGTTCGTTCAGCTGTTCGTCATCAGTAATGGCGCAAACACGCGCTACTATGCCAAAGGCACTCAGCACTTTAATTTTACCTTTCCCTGGGCGGACAGCGACAACAAACCGATCAATGAAATCGTTGATTTTGCTGAGGTGTTTTTAACCCCTACGCATTTAACCGAGATGATCGCTCAGTTTGTCGTGCTCTATGAGTACTCCAAGACCATGATGGTGCTCAGACCCTATCAAGTCCATGCCACCAAGCGCTTAATTGAGCGCGCCACCGCCTCAGACAAAAACGGTTATATTTGGCATACCACAGGATCAGGCAAAACGCTGACCTCATTTAAAGCCAGTCAAATCATCATGGGGCTACCCGATGTCGAAAAGGTGGTGTTTGTTGTCGATAGAAATGATTTGGACACCCAAACCGCCAATGAGTTCAACGCCTTTAAAGACGGCAGCGTAGACAGTACCACCAACACCAAAAACTTAGTCAAGCAGCTCGGCGAGACCCACGACAAGCTGATCGTCACCACCATTCAAAAGCTCAACCGCGCTATCAAATCAGAGCGCCATCAAGAAAAAATCCGCTACTTACAAGACAAAAAAGTCGTCTTTATCTTTGATGAATGTCACCGCAGCCAATTTGGTGAAACGCACCGAAACATCAAACGCTTTTTTCAACAATCGCAGATGTTCGGTTTTACAGGCACACCCATATTGATTGACAACGCTCACAACAAAGCTGGGCTTAAGCTCACTACCGCCTACCTATTTGATGAGTGCTTGCACCGCTACACCATCGTGGATGCCATTCGTGACAGAAACGTGCTGCCCTTTCAGATTGACTATGTGGGTAAATTCACCAAAAACGACAGTGCTGCCGATGAAAAAGTCACCGCCATTGACACTCAAGAGGTCTATAACGACCCTAAACGCATTGATGATATCGCTCGCTATATCATCGAAAAGCATGACACCAAGACCAAACGCCGCGAGTTTAACGCCATATTTTGCGTCAGCTCCGTTGATATACTCACGCAGTACTACGACGCTTTTGAGCGTATTCAAGCGCAAAAGCAAGCCGATGACCCTACATTCAAGCCACTCACCATTGCTACGATATTTTCTTATGCGGCCAACGAAGCGACCGATGCCAGTTTCGAAGACAATGGGCTCATTGCAGAGTCCAGCTTTGAAACCCCTGCCCAAATTGATGAGAGCAGCCGCGACAAGTTAGATCGCTACATTGGCCAATACAATCATACATTCGCTACAAACTTTGATTCAGGCAAGAACTACTATCCTTACTATCGTGATATCGCCACCAAAGTAAAACAGCGCAAGATCGATATTCTGATCGTCGTGAACATGTTTCTGACAGGATTCGACGCCAAAACCTTAAATACGCTATACGTGGATAAGAACCTAAAGTACCATGGTCT
>NZ_JBPYDA010000016.1:0-40311 GCF_051847375.1 Psychrobacter sp. 2Y5 | reverse complement strand
GTCTCGTTCTGTCCCTTAATGAGGTGCGTATTATAGACGCTTTAAATAACTTGTCAAGAACTAAATTAGTTTATTTTAAAAATAATTTAGTGGGATGGTTTGGATCAAAGTAATAAGCTACTTGTTTCATCCGCCTTCCCTTTCGACTGGGTGGCATTATACGCAGTTCTAAGTTTGCGTCAAGCGCTTATTTGGGTTTATTTTTATTTAATTCGCTGGTCATCTAATTGTGCCTATTTATCAAGGGTTTGGATTGGTGGGTTACGCTGCACTAACCGCACCCTATGCCACTATCTTACTTATAGTTTGCCCATCTTTTGAAAAAAGTCCTTATAAGCGGCGATTTTTTTATCTAAGGCTAAAGGATAAGCACGTGAGGTAGAAGGCAGTCTATATAGAGTTAACTCGTTTACTGGTTCATCTGTCAACTCTACCTTATCACTTTGCCACTGGTACGGATAGTCGATACTTTGATTGGTCTTAGGATACTTTGACTTGATAGGAGGCTCCTCCAATAAGTTAAGGAGCACCTCTGTGGCTTTGCCTCCTGTGGTAAATAGTGCTTCTAACTGAGGAACTTGCGGCAAGATGTTATCTAGATCAACTGGTGTCACGACGGTTAGGTTTTTGTCTGAGGCGTTGCCCGTCTCACGAATGGCCTGCCTGACCGTGGGACATAGGGCAATGCCACGCTCAAACAAAAAGTCGCGGATACGCTTGGGATCAAAACGCTTTTCGTCCCCTACTCTGAAGTAATTCACATCATCAAAGAAGGCGCCGCCATAGATGCGCCACATGTCATTATAAAAGTTAGGATAATGAAAGCGCATTGCCCATTTATCAGAAGTGGGCGGAAACGTGCCCATCATAATGACAGTCGCATTCGGTGGCAATACTGGCGCGAAAGGGTGAGTTTCTATTTCTGTAGTTGACTGTTTTGCATTATTTAGAGAATTATTGCTTTTAGCATCATCACTTGCAGTCGTATAAGTTTTATTAGTCATAACATTCTTCATTAGAAAAGCGGTTTTTTTGTTATCATAGCATACGATTAAAATTCGAAATCGAAACCTAAAAAATAGATATGAAGGCTAATAGCCAAACCTGATAGATAAGAGAGCACTTATGAGCGAGCTAAATAACGACTTAAGCATTACCGTCATCGATCATCCATTAATACGTCATAAGCTAAGCTTGATGCGTGAAAAAGACTGTAGTACCTATAAGTTTCGTACTTTGACCAAAGAGCTATCGCGTCTTATGGCCTATGAGGCGAGCCATGATTTTGAGATCGAGACTTTTCCGATGGCAGGATGGTGTGGTGAGATAAAAGGCGAGCAAATTGTTGGTAAGACAGCCACAGTTGTGCCTATTTTACGTGCTGGTCTAGGAATGCTCGATGGCGTGCTTGATTTGATCCCAACAGCGAAAATCTCGGTAGTCGGTCTGCAACGTGACGAAGAGACCTTACAACCTGTACCTTTCTTTGAGAAGTTCGTCAGCCACATGGATAAACGCCCGGCCTTGATCGTCGATCCGATGCTCGCTACCGGCGGGTCGATGGTCGCGACGATCGATATGCTCAAGCGCCATGGTTGTAAGAATATCAAAGCTTTGGTATTAGTGGCCGCGCCTGAAGGCGTGCGCTTAGTCAATGAGGCACATCCCGATGTCACTATCTATACGGCAGCGCTGGATAGTCATTTAGATGAGCATGGCTACATTATTCCAGGTCTTGGGGATGCTGGTGACAAGATATTTGGGAAGCAATTGGGTCAATAAGTTTAGAGCCTAGCACAAAAAACCAAGGAACATAAAAATGAATGTATTAATCACGGGCGCTAGTGCTGGATTTGGTAAGGCATTGGCTGAAAAGCTAGTGGCAAAAGGTCACCGCGTTATTGGCTGTGCTAGAAGGGTAGAAAAACTTGAAGCTATGGCTGACAAGTTAGGTGAGCGGTTCTTACCTGTAGCAATGGATGTTAGCGATACTGATTCTATTCCTGACATCATTGCTAACTTGCCGTCTGACTTTAGCCAAATTGATGTCTTAGTCAATAATGCAGGGTTGGCATTGGGCACTGAGCCTGCGCAGAGTGCCAAGCTCGATGATTGGATGCAAATGGTCGACACCAATGTCAAAGGTTTAATGGCGCTGACTCACGCGGTCTTACCTGCTATGGTTACGCGTGACAGCGGATATATCATTAATGTCGGCTCTATTGCCGGCACTTGGCCTTATTATGGTGGCAACGTATACGGCGCGACCAAAGCTTTTGTGAAACAGTTTAGCCTCAATTTGCGCGCGGATCTGCTTGGTACACAAGTACGCGTGACTAATCTTGAGCCGGGTAACGTCGCGGGCACTGAGTTTTCAAACGTACGCTATCACGGTGACGATGAAAAAGCGGCGCAGGTCTATGACGGCTTCAAAACCATGACGGGTGAAGATATTGGCGATATATTATTATGGCTTATTGAGTCGCCAGCGCACATTAACGTCAATCGCTTAGAAGTCATGCCAGTGGCACAGACTTATAATGGTTTGACGATTGCTAAAGACTGACTAAAAAAATTAAGCTAGCAAACTCAAGCTATGTCTAAGTAGCTATTATCAACGTAATTCATAATAACGAAGCAATATAGTCTCAGCTATATTGCTTTTTTTAATTTCGCTCGTCTCAATTAGCTCTTCATTCACCAAACGCAAATCATGAAAGTCTAGTATTAGCACTTCGTTGCGTGTGCGCTCGCTGGTACGCTTATTATGGCGTATCGGAAAGCCCACGACTTGCTTGCCTGCTATGGTTAGCTGATTGATAATAAAGTGCGGATGGCTTGCTCGCCCTGATTGTAGCGAGTGTTGATGGAGCTTTTGCGCGGCGACTACTGCAGTAGCAGGGTTAACTGTGGTGGTAAATAGCTTTTCTTGTCTTACGCTTTTGGGCATTTCACCTGCAAAAAACAAAGTCTGGTTAAGGGGTAGATATTGAGCATGGCGTGTCAGCTCAGTGCGAAATAGCGCGGGCATATCCATATTGAAGCTGTCCTCCGTCTGCTGGTAGAAGGCGGCAAAACTACGCTGAATATAGCGCCCAAAAACAGTCGCATTGATCCACTCTTGATAGGTATGATTTTTTAGTAGCTGCTTGGCGAAGGCTTCGGCAGTCAAATCGATACTAGCTGTCAATATTGCCAGCAATAGCTGATGCGAATCTATAAAAGTCTGCTGCTGCCAAACTAGCGGATAGAGGCTCATGTCTAACGAAGCCAAAGTCGCTCTACTCATACTTAAGCTTCCTTGTTCAGGGTCAAGTTGCTATTTTTATTTATTATTATTTTTAATAGTAGCATTGATGAATTAGCGCTGATGATTATTAGTTATTGCAAGCTCGTTTTTATGCTATGGTCAGTGAGCTGATTTTACTATAGCAGTCTTACTGCAAGTATATAGGGTCTGTTGAAGTCAGCAACCTCAATTATGGCTATTATGCGAGCGCAAAAAGTAGAAATCATGATAAAAAAATTACTCACACTGCCGATACCCGGCCAGTATCAAGTGCAGACTGCTCATATTACGACTACTGATGGCACGCTACTCCCTGTTTCTACCATTGGACAAGGTCCGCCTGTGCTCATGCTGCATGCTTATGGGATGGATGCGCGTGAATTTTTGCCCTTTATTATACCGCTTGCCAACAAACATACTTTTTATTTGCCGCATTTGCGTGGCTTTGGGCTGGCACAGCCTATCGGTCTTACGCAGTTTGATTTTGTACGGCAATATGCAGAAGATGCCCATTCGATAATCGAGCAGATTTGTCAGTGGCACAAAATACAAGCCTTACCGGTCGCTGCTATTTCGATGGGCGCGCAAGTGATGTGGTCTTATTTTGAAAAATTTGGCATAGCAAGAGTCAGCCGCTATCTCAATATCGATCAAAATCCTGCTATTCATAATCAACACGACTGGCAAGGAGGGCTATTCGGTTCGCGGCAACAAGAAGTATTCGACATCTTTCGCGGTGTCATCGATAGGAGTCTGCCTTATGCGGATGCCGAAAGCTTTACTCATCTGCCTTTTGCACTGAAACGTCATGCTACTGATGTCGAGCGTTTATTCTCACTATTATCCGTCAATCGCACACGCTCCAAAGCGTTTATACAAGCGATGACTTATAAGAACGATCCTAAGCTTGCGCTATATGACCATAGTATTTGGAATCATAAAAGGCAATGCTTACAAGCCTATCTAACCTTACCTTATGACTTTCGCGGTGCGATAGATAAAGTGACGATTCCGGTAGTCAATCTGATTGGCGGGCGCTCCAAGCTCTATGCTCCAAAATGGCAGCAAAAGGTGACGCAGATGCTACCTAATGCGACCGAAATTGTGTTGCCCAAAGCCGGTCATGCGATACCGTTAGATGAGCCTATCGGTTTTTACAAGGTACTGAAGCGATTTTTTGAGGAGTAAAGATCAGTATCATTCCTCTATTTAGCTCTTCTTGCGCCATATAGTCGTCAATGGCTTAACCTCTTATGCATAAGATACCTTATTGGCACAATACCTTTACAACACTTAGTAGTATTCCGCTTATTTTGCTCTGTATACTAAAAAATGACGCTAACAGTTATAAGGTTCAACTTCAAAAAACTGCTAATTTGTACAATAAAAGATGCAGTCTTTGAAACGTCATTTTATAACTCGTTCGTTTATTTATAAAAATACAATAATGCCAATGATAAGCCCAAAAAAGGATAGGACTATGCCATATGTAAAAGTTGCAACGCAAAATGATCAGCCCGTTAATCTGTATTACGAAGTACAAGGCAACGGCAAACCTGTCGTACTCATTCATGGTTGGCCGCTGAGTGGTCGGGCTTGGGAGTCGCAGCTGTTTGCGCTCGTTGAAGCAGGTTATCAAGTTATTACTTATGATAGACGCGGTTTTGGTCAATCATCGAAACCTTGGGAAGGCTACGATTACGATACCTTAGCGCAAGATCTAAAAGCGCTTATGGATGAGCTTGATCTGCAGGATGCTACCATTGTGGGCTTCTCTATGGGCGGTGGAGAAGTCGCTCGTTATCTGGGTCAGTTTGGCTCAGAGCGGGTCAGTAAAACGGTGCTCGCTTCTGCTGTGCCCCCTTATCTGTATAAGGCAGATGACAATCCTGATGGCGGCTTAGAAGAGGCTGATGTGCAAGAGTTTTTGGACGGGGTCAGGGGCGACCGTATTGCCTTTTTAAACGACTTTACCAAAAACTTCTTTACGCCAAAAGACGGCAAGCTGTTGGTCAGTAAGCCTATGCGCTTATATAACCGTGATATCGCGTCATACGCTTCTGCTAAAGCCACTTATGATTGTGTGAAGGCTTTTGCTTACACCGATTTTCGTGACGACTTAAAAGCATTTGATGTGCCTACTCTGGTGATTCATGGCGATGCCGATCAAATCGTTCCGCTCGAAGTCAGTGGTCAACGCTCACACGAAATGATTGCCGATAGTCAATTGCATGTGGTCAAAGGCGGCCCACATGGCATTAATGTCACTCATGCTAAAGAGTTTAACGAAACACTTATTAAGTTTTTAGATAGCTAATTGGCTTTATACTTTCAGTCAAATAAGAAAAGCGACCTTTATAGGGTCGCTTTTTTAGATAGAATTAACTCCTTTTAATTTTAATCTGCTAATTCTTTGACCAGCTCAAACCTTGGTATTTCTTTACCATCACGCGTTACGGTCTCTGTAAACATTGTGAGCGGCCGCACCCAAACCCCATACTCGCCATAGAGACAACGATAAACCACTAGCGATTCTTCAGTTTCTGAATGCTGCGCGGTGTGCAAAACCTGGTAGAGATTGCCTTTGTAATGGCGGTAGATGCCTTGGGGGATGGGTTGAAGTTTTTGCGTCATGACTTTCGCCTTTTTTTATATTAAAAAAACAAGGCTAACGACCGTCAACCTTGTTTTTATTTACCTTATTAATCTTATGCGCTTTATGCCACCGTTACTCTAGCATACGCCTTTTTACCTGCCTGGATAACGATGCTCTGCCCTGAGGTTAAGCTAAACCCAGCATCAACCACTTCGCCATCGACTTTTACCGCGCCGCGTTTGACCATATCTTTTGCCGCTGAGTTGTTTTTGGCAAGCTCAGCTTGATTTAGGATTTGAGTGATAAATAATGCGTCCTGACCGTCCAAATCCAAAGTTACTTCTGGCAAATCAACAGGCAGCTCGCCATCGGCTAACACATTACCAGCAGATTTGTGTGCATTGGCCGCCGCATCGGCATCATGAAAACGCTCAATGAGCTCTTCAGCGAGGATACGTTTGATCTCTTGGGGATTACGACCGTTTTCCATCTCCTCCATTAAGCTCTCAACTTCTTCCATCGGTTTAAAGCTTAAAAACTCAAAGTAGCGGCGAATCAGTGTGTCCGGCATAGACAGAATCTTTTGGTACATGGTGCCTGGCGCATCATAAATGCCAACGTAATTATTCAAGGATTTAGACATTTTATTGACGCCGTCTAGCCCTTCCAAGATTGGCACAGTGATACAAACTTGCGGCTCCTGCCCATAACGACCTTGCAGCGTACGCCCCATCAAGATATTAAAGGTTTGATCGGTGCCGCCAAGCTCGACATCGGCTTCAAGCGCGATAGAATCATAACCTTGCACCAACGGATATAAAAACTCATGAATGGCAATCGGCGTTTGCGCCGCGTAGCGCTTGGAGAAATCATCACGCTCAAGCATCCGTGATACCGTCAGCTGGCTTGAGAGTTGAATCATATCGCCTGCCGACATATCTTTGAACCATTCGGAGTTAAAGACAATCTTGGTTTTTTCTTTATCCAAAATTTTGAAAACTTGTTCAGCATAAGTCTGCGCATTGACTTTGATTTGCTCATCGGTCAAGGGCGGACGCGTGCTGTTTTTGCCAGAAGGGTCGCCAATCTTGGCAGTATAGTCACCGATTAAAAAGTAAATCTCATGACCCAAATCTTGAAAATGCTTGAGTTTATTAATCAGCACCGTATGACCTAAATGCAGATCAGGCGCAGTAGGATCAAAACCTGCTTTGATACGTAACGGGCGATTCAGCTTCAACTTCTTAACCAAATCCTCTTCGGATAAAATCTCTTGGGTACCGCGCTGAATCAGGGCAAGTTGTTCTTCTAGGCTGTAGGACTGCTCTGTCATGTTGCTCTCTTGTTTATCTTTATTAATGGTGGATGCCTTGCAGGCTTTTAGAATCTTGAAGGGCTATAAAAAGTGTTAGAATTTGAGAGATATATTAGCTTTTTTTAAGGAAAATTGCCATGAGTAACACCGCACCTACTATAAATACAAATAATAATGACTCTGAGCTTACTACTAACGATTATGACGACCTCGACTACACCGCTCTCACTGATGTCCTTGAACAGACGGTGTTCGAGAACTTCGACGACGGTCTATATATAGGTATGATGTCAGGGACGAGCTTAGATGGCATGGATGCAGTGCTGTGCCAATTCTCGGGCGATAACGATAGCGAAAATACCCAACAACCTTTGCAGCTAATCGCAAGCTATAGTCAAGACTTCCCAGAGCGTCTGCGTGAGGTGTTACTGGCTTTGTGCCAGCCAAACGGGACTGCTGCTCTGACTCCTAACTTCGATGAGCCCAATGATTTGACGAGCGAGCTGGATTGGTTTGGTTGGGCTAGCAAAAAATATTCTGAGTTTACCAGCGAAGTAGTCAATACCTTATTACAGCAAGCCAATACCGATGCCGAATCCATTCTAGCCATTGGCTGTCATGGGCAAACCGTGCGTCACCGTCCGAAATCAGGCTTTACTCTACAACTAGTTGATGCCAATATCATCGCTGAGCGCACCGCTATCAGTGTAGTCAGTGATTTTCGGCGCCGTGATATGGCAGTTGGCGGTCAAGGCGCGCCTTTGGTGCCTGCTTTTCATAAAGCTTTATTTTCTGACTCCGCTAGCACTCGTATCTTACTGAACTTAGGCGGCATTGCGAATATCACTGTGCTGCCAGCTAATGATGATCCGGTCATAGGCTATGACACCGGCCCTGCTAATCTGTTGTTAGATGCTTGGGCCAAACAGCATATCGATAAAGACTATGATCAAGATGGTGCATGGGCGCAGTCAGGACAAGTGATCGAGCCACTGCTTAATCAACTCTTAGAGCATCCATTCTTTGTCCAGCCTCATCCTAAAAGTACCGGGCGCGAGGACTTTAATTTATCTTGGTTACAAGCTGAACTACAGGCCTTTGATAAGACGGCAACCGATAAACGCTATTCAGCCGCTGACGTACAGGCGACACTGACCGAGCTGACCGCTATCAGTGTGTGCGATCAGATCAATCAGTTTATTAATAATCAAGAACAGAGCTGCGTTTATGTTTGTGGTGGCGGCGCGCTCAACCGCTATTTGATGACGCGTCTGCAAGCGCATCTTCCGCACTGGGCGGTGACTACTACCGCTGATTTGGGACTGCAGCCGACTTGGGTAGAATCAGTCGCTTTTGCTTGGCTGGCGCGGCAGACCTTGATGGGCGAGACCGGCAACTTACCGGCGGTCACAGGCGCGCGTAAAGGCGTGGTACTCGGTCAAGTTTGTTTTGCTTAAACTGTCATTAGCAGTCATTCTAAGTTTACAAACGTACACTAATGTATATTATAATGACTGCTAAAATAATATCATTTTTGTATAGTCAGGATAGGATATAGTTATGAGCAAGCAGCAGCAAAAGTCGCGTCAAAAGCAGCCGCACTATGAGCGTTCCGATGAGATGCGTGTGGTAGTCACTGGCCTGGGCGCTATTACCCCGCTAGGCTTGGACGTTGAGAGTACATGGACGCGCCTGCTGGCCGGCGAAAGCGGTATCACTCCTATTGAGCACTTCGATGCTAGCGACTATCGTACCCAAATCGCAGGTACAGTCAAAGACTTCGATGCCAAGCAATTCATGAATGCCAAAGACGCGCGGCGTTACGATGAGTTTATTCATTACGGTATAGCGGCCTCGAGTATGGCGCTAAAAGACGCAGGGTTTATAGATGAGGTCAATGCTGATGACAGCCCTGTAGCGCATGTCGATCCAGAGCGTTTTGGGATTATTCTAGGCTCAGGGATTGGCGGTATTCAAACCATTGAAAATAGCCGTGACACCCTGCGCGATAAAGGCGCTAAAAAAGTCTCGCCTTTTATTATTCCAGGTTCTATCGTCAATATGGCGGCAGGTTTAGTCGCTATTAAGCATAAATTACAAGGCCCCAATCTAGCAACTTCCACCGCTTGTACCACCGCGACTCACGCTATCGGCTTAGCGGCTCGTCTGATCGCTCATGGTGATGCCGATATCATGCTCGCAGGTGGTAGTGAAAAAGGCTCAAGCCCACTAGGCATCTCAGGATTTGGTGCTATGCATGCGCTCTCTACGCGTAATGAGGAGCCGACCCGTGCCTCACGTCCTTTCGATAAAGATCGCGATGGTTTTGTACTAGGCGATGGCTCAGGTGTCATAGTATTAGAGAGTCTAGCTCATGCTAAGGCGCGCGGCGCAACTATCCTTGCAGAGCTAGTCGGCTTTGGGATGAGCGACGACGCCAGTCATATTACCGCGCCACCAGAAGACGGTAGCGGCGCGGCGCGCGCGATGCAAAACGCGCTCAATGACGCGGGTATTGAGCCCTCAAAAGTCGGCTATGTCAACGCGCATGGCACTAGTACCCCAGCAGGTGATGTCGCTGAATCTTTAGCGATTGAGTCCGTATTTTCAGCGGTAAAAGACAGCATCCTTGTCAGCTCGACTAAATCTATGACCGGGCATCTACTAGGCGCGGCAGGCGGTATTGAAGCGATATTTACGGTACTTGCCTTGCAACATCAAGCAGTTCCGCCAACGATTAATCTAGATAATGTCGAAGACAACTGTAATCTAGACTATGTGGCTAATCAATCGCGTGCAGCGACTGACCTTAACTACGCGGTGTCCAATAGCTTCGGCTTTGGTGGTACTAATGGTTCGCTTATTTTTGCCCGTTGGTCTTAGCCTAAACGCTCCATTTTGATAAGCTCATTTTGTTAGCGTAAGATTTATAATCGTTTTGCTACGTTTGTCCTCTTGCGACCCCTTATCGTACTTGCGTATGATAAGGGGTAATTTTTAGCAGTTTATGGAAGCCATTATGTCGAGCTATTCTTTTTCTCATGAGTTCTATCAGCATTGGACAGGAGCTCCTCAGTCAGTACGCGCCGCTATCGTGCAAGAATTAAAAGACATCACTGCGCTATTGCAGTCAGATACCTCGTTCGAGCAGTTCGTCTTTAGTAATCATGATCTCGATGCTCATCTTGATGATTTGTACGGTGCCCACGAGAAGCAGCAAGCCGCGGCAAAAGCACTTGCCGACGAACAAGCGGCATTGCAAGCTGAGGCTGAACAGCAACGTTTAGAAGCAGAGCGCCTTGAAGCAGAACGTTTGGAAACAGAGCGTTTAGCTCAAGTCAAAGCGCAGGCTGAGAAGCAAGCGACAAAAGAAAAAGCGCGAGCTGAAGCAGAGAATGAACAGCGACAAAAAGAGCAAAACCATCAAGGGCCAAGCGCTAATGAAGAAGAGCAAAGCTCAGATGATACTCATAACAAAAAAGCCGACACTGAGCGAAATGCTGAACTTGGCACAGCTACTGATAAAAAAACGACTACTGCTTATGATGAGCATCTGATTAAAGCAATCGATGCTAAAGCTTCTTATGCAGCGTCTTCCATCGACCTATCGTTAAAGGACACGAAACTTAGTACAGCTGATCAACAAATGATTCATGAGCTAGAAGTTCATATCGATGATTATGTAACCGAACAGATGATGCAACTGTCCGAAACGCTAAAGTCTTGGCTACGCGCGGAAGTCACACGTCAGTTAAGCGAAAAGCAATAAATCTTCAATGTGTAATAAAAAAGTCAAAAAATAAGCTCAAAGAAAGCGCCCAAGCCTTAAATGGCTGAGCGCTTTTTTATAGTTGATAGGTCAGAATAGCTTTTTTAAATAGCTTGCGTACGCTTTTTGAGCCACTCAAGCGCAGCTCCCTCGACGCGGCTATTTAGCTCAGCATAAACTTGGCTGTGATAGTCATTTAACCAATCAACCTCTGTCTGATCTAGAAGCGACTTATCAATGAGACGGGTATCAATAGGACAATAAGTGACTGTTTCGAAGTTTAGAAAATCGCCAAACTCTGTCTCGTTAGGCTTAGCCACGGCTTGGTTGACGACTAAGTTTTCAATACGAATACCCCACTTACCTTCGCGGTAGAGTCCCGGCTCATTGCTTGAGATCATATTTACTTTCATCGCGCGCTCTTTTGGCGTGCTAGCACTATAAGCGATAACTTGTGGGCCTTCATGGACGTTCAAGAAGTAACCGACGCCGTGACCTGTACCATGACCATAGTCCATCTGCGCTTGCCACAGCGGCGCCCGGCAAATCGCATCAATAAGCGGCGAAGCGATACCGTCAGGGAAGTGCGCGCGCGCCAGTGCAATATGCGCTTTGAGTACCGTAGTAAAGTCGCGCTTATGCTCGTTCGTTACTTGCCCAATACCGACAACGCGAGTAATGTCGGTCGTACCGTTTTGATATTGGGCGCCCGAATCAATCAGCAATAAGCCGCCTTCGCCATCAGCGACATCTAGATAGCTGAACTTCTCTGGCGTCGCGCGATAATGCGGCAAAGCGCCGTTGTCATTAAAGCCTGCAATGGTTGGAAAGCTTGGCGAGATATAGTTAGGATGCTGACTACGCTTATCGATCAACATACTATCGACATCAAGCTCGCTCAAACGCTCGCCAGCTGCTAGGCGCTCCTCGAACGCACTGAAAAACTCGCACAGTGCCGCGCCATCTTGACGCATCGCTTCACGAACATGATCCACATCAGCATCTGACTTGACGGATTTAAGTAAAGTGCTCGGCGCAATCTGCTCAATAAAACCAACGCCATCGATCATCTGTGATAACGTCCCAACGGCGACTTTGCTAGGGTCTAATAATAGTAAATCATCGACTGTCAGCTCGCCAAGCGCTTGTTGTACCGCGTCATAATCAGCAAGCGTTATGCCGCTATCTTGCAGGCTTTGCTCGATATCGGTACTGACTTTATTATTATCAACAAATAGCGTTGCGGTCTCTGCATCGATCAGCATATGCGCCAAAAACACAGGATTATAATCGACATCAGAGCCGCGTAGGTTAGTCAGCCAAGCGATATCATCTAAGCTCGATAATAGATGATGCGTCGCACTGCTATCTGCCATACCGCGCCGAACCGCGCTGAGCTTATCGGTGGCAGACTGCGACACAAACTGCTCGTCATGCTGATATAACTTCGCAGTTGGCAATGCTGGACGCTCTGCCCAAATGTCAGTCAACACGTCACGATCCGTAATCAAAGTAATGTCGTGAGCTTCAAACGCCTCCAATAGACGGTCTTGCTCAGCGATGGAGAGCACATTGCCATCAATTGCTACGCTATCACCTTCGCTCAAATGCTCGCTCAACCAGTCGATGTGGTTGGGCTGCTTGGGCGCGAGCTTCTCTAGGGTAATACCAGTATCTGCTAACTGGTCAGCGGCGTGTACCCAATAGCGGCTATCGGTCCATAGTCCCGCAAAGTCAGCGGTGACCACCAGCGTACCAACAGAACCGGTAAACCCTGAGAGCCATTGACGGGCCTGCCAATACTCCGGCAGATACTCAGATAGATGCGGATCCGCAGAAGGGACGATAATAGCGCTAAGATCTTGTTTCGTGAGCACTTGGCGTAGGCTGTCGATACGGTCGTGAATAGTCTGTTTGTTCATTGGGTGTTCCTTATATTTTTGATTAGTCAGTTTTGACTGATTTATTCGTTTTTGAGCTAGCGATTATCAGTAATCGTCTTATTTTGATAAAAAAATTATAAATAGTTATCGGTATCACTAGAGGTTTGGGCGTGTAGATGATTTTCAATAGCTAAGCTGAGCTATCTTTTTATAAAAAGAGAAAACGTGCCACCCAAGGTAACACGTTTTACTTTATTTTATTATGAGTAGCGGCTGACTCGTTATAAGCGCTACGCTTTACGATCATTACACTTTGCCATCCGCCTGCTCGCTCTTTTTGAGCATAGTATTGATCGGTTTGGCTAACAGTAACAAAATCACCGCTGTTACTACCAAAAAGATAGTCATAGTGGTAAATAGACCGGGTAATCCTTCAATCTTGTCTGCGGACACGTAACCACCAAAAAAAGCGGCAACCAAATTACCCATTGCTAAAGAGGCAAAGAACAGCCCCATCATCTGCCCTTGCATACCTTTTGGTGCCAGTTTAGTCATAGAGGATAAACCAACAGGACTAAGCGCCAATTCGCCAAGCGTCAATAATAAAAGGCTACCGACTAACCATAAAGGCGAAGCCAATCCGCCCTCATTAGTGAGAATGCTTTTAGACGCTAGAATCATCAGTCCAAAGCCAGCTGCTGCTAAGAGCATACCAAGAGCGAACTTAACCATACTGCTAGGCTCAACCCCTCTATTACCCAGCTTAACCCATATAATACTGACGATCGGCGCTAGCAATAAAATAAACAACGGGTTTAGCGATTGAAACCAAATGCTAGGAACTTGGAACCCTAAAACATCTAAATCGGTATAGTTATCAGCAAACAAGTTAAAAGAGGTCGGCTGCTGCTCAAAGCTTGACCAAAATAGCGTCGAGCCAATAATCAGAATAAAACAAATCAGCAGACGCAGCTTATCGGTTTTATCAAACCTCGGTAAGACGAACAAGATAGCAAAATACCCTATCACTACAGCCGCGATGATATAGGTCATATACGTCACCACTCCTTCAGGATTGAACGGCATAATCCCGGTAGCCACTAAGATAACCACAGCTGCGAGTAACGCCAAAAACCCAATGACCCAGCGACCTATGTTTTTGTGATTATCATTAGCACGCTCCCACTCAGGAGTGATGTTTTTGGCTTGTGCATAGTGGGTTAGTGTTTTTCGCGCTGAAAAGCGATATATAAGTAGTGAGGCTAGCATACCAAGGCCACCAATCCCAAAGCCGACATGCCACATACCTTGCTCTTTAAACACACCCACAATAAGCGCTGCGAGTAACGCGCCGATATTAATACCCATATAAAATATGGTAAAGCCGCTATCACGGCGTACATCGCCTTCAGGATAGAGCGCGCCGACCATGACTGAGATACAAGTCTTGAATAGACCTGACCCTAAGACGATACAGATGAGGCCAACAAAAAACAGGGTCATGCCAAACATGGCGGACAAGGCAATGGACAAATGCCCTAGCGCAATAATGATACTACCCCACCATAATGCACGTTCTTGTCCTAACCAATTATCTGCCAACCAGCCGCCAGGAACGGCGGCTAAATACAATGACCCTGCAAAAATACCATAAATAGCAGAAGCGGTCGTTTCATCGAAACCAAATCCGCCGCTACCAACAGTGGCCACCATGAAGAGGACCAAAAGTGGCCGAATACTATAATAAGAAAACCGCTCCCACATTTCAGTAAAAAACAGCGGGCGTAAGGGTTTAGGATGTCCCATAAAGCCGTTTTCTAGCGCTTCTAGCTCAGCGTCACTTCCCTGAGTTTTTGATGTTTTGCTCATACTTTTAATTCCTTCAAAAAGCATTTATGTATGACGAAGTGATTAATAATGACGACTAATGGCCATATAAGCGCAACATTGTTTCATTTGTATAAATTCAAGTAAATAAGCAATTGCTCAATAATTACACAAATACCCACAAAAAAACCCTGCTCTCGTTAAAGAGCAGGGCGTTATGTAAGCTTGAATTTCAGTAGTAAGAGTAATGTTCTTGATACGTCTGATAATCAGTCGTACTAAAACGGGCCAACCTACCAGCTTCATCAGTATTGGCAGCGCTTGTTATAATCGTTATCACTCATTCATTATGAATAAGTCGTTAGAAATAAATAACGATAAATTGGCTTTACTGGGCAGCTGTGTCTTCAGCATCAGCAGTAGCATCGGCGTCACCATCGGCTTGTTCTGCTGTTAGATCAGCATCAGCCGCAGCCGCTTGGTCTACCGTACCGTCAGCCGTAGCAGCAGCTGAACCAGTCGCTACCACTGCATCACCACTACTCGGAGCCGGCGTAGTAGTAGCATCAGCAGGCGTATCTGCTACTGCTTCTCCTGCACCAATAGTATCTGCATCGGCAGTGGCAACCCCAGTAGTATCAACCACAGCTTCTTCTGCAGTGTCATCTTCTGCTTGTGCAGCTACTACTGTTTCCTCAGCAGGCTCAGCGGTAATATGCTCACCCGCTGGACGCAAAAATGCAGAAATGCCAATGAGTAACACGATGCCTAAAAATAAGCCAACGCCGCCTAAGGCAAATAGAAACTCTTTTTTTGGACTGTTATTGACAACATGCTCTGACATAGCTTATCTACCTTACAACAAAGAATATTTGAAATATTGAGCCATTATATCGCAATTTATAGCGATTTGTTAAATCCCTTAACCAATTAAAGGTATTATTATTAGTCAGGCCGTTCATTTTTCCTGACTTGGCTAATTACGCTTTGGTCGCGCTTGAGTCGTTGAGCGCTTACTGGCATAACTGAGTCCCAATAATAGCGCTATGATAAGCAAAATAGGATAATGGCCCACAACCATAAAAGGAGTGCTGCCTACACGCGCTTGAACATTGCCGCGTAGCACCGTGCGCTCAAACTGTGGCGCACGCTCAACGATTTGCCCTCTATGGTTGATGATAGCGGTCACGCCAGTATTGGTTGCACGCATGAACCAGCGACCATTTTCTAGCGAGCGCATTTGTACCATTTGTAGATGCTGTAGCGGGCCTGCTGAAGTACCAAACCAAGCGTCGTTGGAGATCGTCAACAAAAAGTCCGTACCGATAGCGTTGCGGCGCGTGGTATCCGGATAAGCAACCTCATAACAGACGGCGGCACCTAAGTTATGCCCGCGTACTTGCAGTGGCGATTGCTCAGCCCCGCCGCGACTATAGCTTAGTATCTCTTGACTACCGGCAAGACTGGGCAATATATCGAGCATCCCCTGAAAAGGAATATACTCACCGAACGGCACTAGCCGCTGCTTTTTATACATACCTTTAGCATCGCTGCCAAGTGCTATTACACTATTATAAAACGGTGGATAGCTCTGCGTCGCTGGATCAAAGGCGGCCTCATCTTTATAAGGAATGCCCGTCACCCAAGTGGTATCGGTGTCCTTAGCCATTTTTACCATTTCACTGATAAAGCCTACCGCTTCGGTCTGAAACATTGGGATAGAAGATTCCGGCCAAATCACAATATCGCGGCCCCATTCATCACGCGTCAATCCAGCATAAATCTTTAAGGTCTCGAACTGATACTCAGTCAGCCACTTCATATCTTGCGGGATGTTACCTTGAATCAAGGACACCGATAGATCTGGTGTACCTTTAGGTTTGGTCCATTGCGGATTAATCAGCCATAAGCTAATACTCAATAGCAATAACACCGATGACACCACTATATAACCGGCGCGGCGGCGCAGCAGCTCGACAGCACTTGCCGCTAGCAATACTGCCACAAAAGAGACGGCAAAAACGCCCGCTACTGGAGCTAATGAGGATAACCAGTACTGCTCAGTAAAGGCGTAGCCTAAGAACAGCCAAGGAAAACCGGTAAATAACCAAGTCTTCATCCACTCTTGTAAGATCCATAAGGCTGCAAATGAGAAAGGCTGACGACCAACGAAACGATTGAAGATCAGCGCTAAGAAGCCATGAAACAGCCCCATCCCTAACCCCATCAACGCAATCAAAATCAGCGCCAGCCATGTCGGCGTCTCACTATAATCATTGATTGAGGTAAATAGCCAAAAGGCTCCAACGCACCACAGCCCAGTACCATAAGCTTCACCGATAATAAAGGCACGTTTGCCGCTCATCTCTGGCAGTAATAGCGCATACAAAATCGCTGGCGAAACAAAAGCAATTGGCCAAAAGCCATAAGGCGCGAGCGCAAATATAAATATCGCTCCTGCCAAAGCGGCGATGATAGCTGTGAGGCCAAGTGGCATCTGATAGACCTGTTTTGGCTTTAAACGCTTTTGTAAATCATCAGTAGACAGACGCATAGCAAATTATCCAAGTTCTAAATCTTCAAGCCTAAGATGAGAGGCTATTTACAATAGTTGCAAATTAAATTGGCTCATAATAACAGCCTGCCATCATAAAAGGGTAAAAAAGCAAAAAACACGACCGTAATCGTGTTTTTATACCGTAAAAAAGAATCGCTCAGCTCGCGCCTTTCATCGCTAATGGCTGCCTATGAGGATATGGGAGTCAGCGCTGGTTTTGGTCAACTCAAGATCATTAATAGAGCGGCCGTCGACATCGGTAATAGTAATCTGCCAATCATCAATAGTGACGCTCTCGCCTTCTAGATCACTGACGTAACCTAGCGCTTGCATCACAAGCCCGCCCATCGTATCGACGTCAGTGTCGTCAAAGTGACTACCCAGCTCGTCGTTACAGTCCTCAATCACTGTAGAGGCTTGCACTCGCCACGTATTTGGCTTCTCAGGATGTACGACAATGTTATTAATGTCGCTATCTTCATCGAAATCATCATGCTCATCGACGATATCACCAACGATCTCCTCCAGCAGATCTTCCATAGTCACGACGCCGGCGAAATTACCAAAATCATCAACAACGATTGCCATATGTACCTGCGTACGCTGCAAGGAGCGCAGTAAGGTATCAGAGCGCGAGGTCTCACTAATATATAAGGGTTGACGTACTAGATCTTTGAGGCGTTTGCTATCGATCTTCTCTTCTTGGTCACGCATCATGTGTACTAAAATAGGGATTAAGTCTTTGGCCAATAAAATACCAATGACCGCATCATCATCTTGACTGTCAAACACTGGATAACGAGAGTGAGTAGTCTCAAGGATAATATCCATGACCTCTTTGAGGCTCGTGCTTTCGTGCAGGCCTATCACTTGCGGGCGCGGGGTCATAATCTCGCGCACTTGCGTCGCTGGTAGATCTAATACGCCTTCTAACATATCAACCGTATCAGGCTCTAAAAACTGGCGCGACTGCTGCACCAAGCCAATTAATTCATCGCGGGTTTCAGGAGCGGTCGATAGCCAGCGTTTTAAGCCGCGCATCGACCAACTACTCGGACTGGGAGCATCATCAGACATAGTGATGTGAGTTAACCTCTTAAGTTTATGGACAGGGAAATAATTGCTATTCAAGTTGCTACTATCACAGTAACTACTAACAAAGTAGCGACTATAAAATTTTTACTAAACCTGGTATAGATGGGGATGAAATCGTAAATAAAAACAACTATCCGACAATAGCGCAAAACACTCACCTATTTAGCTTCACTTTATCCCAAGGCTTAGCGACATTCAACGACAAATTTATCCAAATTGTACTGTCAGTGTGTTATAAACTTTGCTATGGTCAAAACCTTCATTTACGTAGTCCATTCTTATGTCACGTCGTTCGTTTTTATCTCGGCTATTAGCGCCGCGTCGTCAAGCCAATAGCGCTACAAATACCAAAACCTTAGCTAATCGTCATAGTTGGCTATACCGTATCGTGCGCTTTTTTATCGTCGTTGCTTTAATACTATCGGCACTTTGGCTGTTATTAGCGCTTTGGTATCAGTTCGGTGCGCTCAGCCCTATCACTTGGCTAGCCAGCATCCTCATTGTTGGCTTTTTGGCCTCGTTAACGATATTGCTATACGCACCAACACTCGCGAATAAAATATCTAATAAGACGCTTAAAACCAAAAAACTAAGCAAATTCCTGACTGTTTTGTATAGTGGGCTCTGGCTAGTAGGCGTTGGCTGGTATTTTTCTATCGAAGCCAAAAGCGATCGCGACTGGCAGCCGGAAGTCAGCGAAGTGCTATCTTATACTCGCGATGCTAATAACCCTAATCTGATTACCTTTAACAATGTACGTAACTTTGATTGGTATCTTGCTGATGAGGATGCAAACGAGTCTAGTCAGGGTGAAGCGCTTGCGATTAACGCCACTGAGCGTTGGGAGACCCGCACCGTTGATATCTCAAAGCTATCAGGCGTTGATATCACCAACTCTTATTGGATGGGGCCGCTGATTGCGCATACTTTAGTGAGCTTTCGCTTTGAGGATGATAGGCCGCTCGCTTTTTCCTTTGAAATTCGTAAAGAAAATGATGAGTCCTTCTCCGCTTTTGCAGGGTTTTTTCGGCGCTTTGAGCTCAGCCTTATTGCCTCGGAGGAGCGTGACATTATCTACACTCGTAGTAATGCTCGCGGTGAGCAAGTTTACTTATTTCCTATTAGTCATTTGCAAAAGCATGAGGTTAAGGCGCTATTTGAATCTTATCTAGAGGCTGCTGATGAGCTAGTCGCCGAGCCGTCTTGGTACAATACTTTTACCACTAACTGTACCAATATTATCTTTTATATGGCGCGTATCGTCAGTGGCGAGCGGCTACCGTGGGATTATCGCATTTGGGTCTCAGGTTGGCTGCCCAATTATCTTTTTGATATCGGTATGTTAGATGCCAATCCTGCCAAGCAAGGACAGCCTTGGTCGATGGATACTTGGTATGAGCGCACCCATATTAACCCTCAAGTGCAAGGATTCGATAATTATGCAGACGTAGAGCTTAATGATCAGCAGCTTATCGAGAATAGTCGCGCATTCTCTCAGCAGATTCGTCAAGGTCTGCCTATTCCGCCGCTTGCTGACTCGCAGTTAGAGGCTGAGAGTCGCGCTAAATCGGCGGCTATTGTCTCCAAGGAGTGACTCTAAAAAAAGAGCTTTAAATAACCAATAATTTCACTCTCAGCTAAGTTTTAAAGTTGCCATTCATTATTAACTAGGATGACTTGGCACAATTGCTTAGCATCACTGCGTGCTGGGCTAAAGCACTCAACGTTGCGTAGGCTACGGCGTCACCCAATTAACTACCCGCTCCTCCATCTCTTCATCAGAGATGCCAACCTCGGAGATGCAGCGTCCCGCAACGCCAATGTTTGCTGCGCGCATTTGCTGCTGAGTCGCTACCGCATCTTTAGTCAATAATAGATGCCAATCTGGCAACGACTGCCCTTTATAAAGGCGCTTATAAGCACAGTGCGATGGTAGCCACATCATCTGTGGTAGCTTACCAATAGTCAATTGAATACAGTCCGGGACATACTCCTGACGCGTGTCATAATGCTGACAGTAGCCCGTTTCGCAGTTCATCAGTTGGCAGGCGACATCGGTATACTCAACCAATTCTTCGTCCACCTCGCCCTGCTCGTCTTCATCGATATATTTGATCAAGCAGCAACAGCCGCAGCCGTCACACAACGCTTCCCATTCGCTATGATTCAGCTCGTCAAGAGTATATTGGGTCCAAAACTGAGGACGCAAAGTTTCTTTGATTTTACCTTTAACATCAGCTGCTTTAACCTTAGCTTTTGAACCTAAAGCCAAATCTGTTTGATATTCTGCTTTTGTTTGAGACAACAAGTTTAACCTCATAGACTAGCCATAGTTCTAATATTCATTTTGATATAGTTTCGAATAACTAGTATTAGTTAGCATTTTGATAAATTGCGTTACAGTATTATAGCTGTTTTTGTCCGCTATGGGCGTTAAGGTGGTTGAGTAGTGAAAAGCAACCCTATAAATCACGCTATAAATACAATTAAAACTCATAACATAATAAGGAAAATAATATGTCAATTAAGACTTTGGAATTAGTAAGTACGACCGAGAACGGTGTTGAGCTCAATAGCTATGTCGCCCTCCCAGAGAAGGCAACAGACGACAGCCCAGTGCCCGGCATCTTAGTCGCTCCTGAATGGTGGGGCGTAGTCGATCATCCCAAATCAGTGGTTGAGCGTCTAGCCAAAGCCGGTTATGCCGCAGTCGCTATGGACGTCTATGGCGAAGGTAAACTGACCACAGATGCAGCTATGGCTAATATGTGGATGGAGCAAGTCCTCGCCGATCAAAACATGCTGATGGATCGTTGCCGTTTGATTTTAAATGACTTCGGCGATCAGCTGGGAGTTAATGGTGATAATCTAGGCGCCATTGGCTTTTGTTTCGGCGGTAAAGTTGTATTAGATATGGCGCGCGAAGGCATGCCGCTCAAAGCAGTTGCTACTTTCCATGGTAATCTAGCGCCCAAGCAAGTAGCCGATGATAAGTTCAAAGCCAAAGTACTTATTGCCCATGGCGGCGATGACAGTATGGTGTCTATGGACGCCGTCGAGGACTTCAAAAAAGAGATGGATAACGTCAGCGCTGACTATACGGTCGATGTCTATGAAGGCGCTAAGCATGGCTTTACTAACCCGCATGCTGACGAACGCGCTGCCAATAACGATGTGGACCTTGGCTACGACGAAAAAGCGGCAAAAGAAAGCTGGGATAAAATGATGGACTTTATGAAAGCGAACCTAGGGTCGTAAAGTGAATTGCTGCGCTAAGTAAAAATTGATTACAGTAAAGCAGAGTATGCACGTCATACTTTGCTTTTTTTATGCCCGAAATATAAACCGTTTGCTCTTTTATAAAGCGCTGCAAAGTTGTGTTTATTATAAAATAACGTCATTATCGTTTTATTATAAAATAAATTGAGTGACGACAATGTTAGGCTTAATCAGCTTTATTATTTTACTAATCATTATTATCGTGTTGCATAATAAGTTGAATAAACAGCTTATTGACTTGCGCGGTGAAGTTGCGCGTTTACAGGCTGAATTGCAAAAACAGAATACTACTGTTAGTAATACGGATATTACAAATCCTGCCATTGCAAACTATGATATAGAAAATAAGCCAAAAACCTCAGTACCGCCACCTCTACCGCCGTCCGTCTCATCGTCCGCCCTATCAATACCGTCACATGAAAATGGGGCTTCAAACCCTTTTTTAACGGATTATTCAACCCTAAACCCTGCCGCCCCTGCCGCAAAAGCATCATCATCTGTAGAGCCAGACGAGCAATCTCTACCCATAGTCACCTCGCTTTTTCACTCGCTTAAAAACTGGTTTTTCGGTGGTAATCTAGTGGTGCGCGTAGGCGTTATCGTCTTACTCATCGGCGTAGTACTGTTGCTACGTTTGCTTAGCGACTATATCGAGATATCGATAGAATCTAAGCTTATAGCGATAGGCGTTATTGGTTTAGGCTTAGCAGCATTGGGACTTAAACTCGCCAAAAACCGTTTTGCTTACGGCATTACTTTACAAGGCGCAGGCCTCGCCATCGCTTATTTAACCACCTTTTTTGCCTATAGCGTCTATCAAGTTTTGCCAAGCCTGCCGAGTTTTATTGGTTTAGGAGTATTATCAGCGCTGACTATTGGTCTCGCTGTGCGGCAAAACGCTTTCCCGTTAGCGCTACTCGCCTTGTCGGGTGGCTTTTTTGCGCCTATCTTGACCGATGATGATACCGGCAGCTTGACAGCGCTATTTAGCTACTATTTATTGCTCAACGTCACCATTGCTATTATTGCCCATTATCGCACTTGGAAAGTGTTAAATTTATTTGGCGCGCTAGTGACTTTTACGCTAGCTTATTACTGGGGTATTAGCGAAGACTTAAGCTCAATTATTGAGTCGCAGCGTTGGACCTTAGTCGCTTTAGTGGCGCTACATTTAGCACTCTATCTATTCGTGGTTATTCGTTACGCGCAGCAAATCATCGCTTATAATCAGCTTCACAAAACGCATAGCGAAACTACTACTCATTTAACTAATGCTCAGAGGCTAAAGACTTCTAAACCGGCGAATAGCTTGTTTTTATTCCCTATCGATACCGGTCTGCTTTTCTCCGTACCTTTGTTGGCTTTTGGTTTATTTTCAGCGCTGCTACAAGTTATCCCTCACGCTTTAACGATGACCAGTGCGATTTTGGCAGCGGCTTACCTAAGTCTTGGCTTAGTATTTGTCAGACGTAGCCAGCACTATGCGCTCATCACTGAAGGTATGTTGGCATTAGGATTTGGCTTTCTGGCCTTAGTCATTCCATTAGCGTTAGATGCCCAATGGATCGCCTTTGGTTGGTCAGTGCAAGGACTAGCTTTAGTCTGGTTTGGTCGTCGTTCGCTACGTGCTTGGTCAGTGCTCTTTGGCATATTACTGCAGCTAATTAGTATCGCTATGCTAATGGTGACGCTATTTTTCTCCTACAATAACTATCCGACTTTAGCGATAAGCGTATCTGCTCTAGCTTTACTAGCGTCAGCATTTATATTGCGAGTCAATAACTCACCTACTATTTATAATTCAACGCAGTCTAAAAATACTGCGCAAGAAGCTGAGCAAAAAACCAATATAAAAACCAGCGAAGCTATCACTACTTATGCCAAAGATTTAGGGGTTAGCCAATCGGCGGCTTATCAGTGGGTCAATAGTATTAACGAAAAAAGTAGCACTTTTAGTATAGTTTGGCGTAGCCCGATATTCATAAGCTTTTTGAGCTTTATCGCGGTGGTTTGGGCGCTATATGTAGGGGTTGCCGACTTTCAGCAGTGGTTGAGTCATAAGCAAGTAGCGACAACCACTTTGATAGCCTTATCTTCGCTGCTGAGTGTTAGCGTTTATTGGCTGATTAATCGCTACCGTCCATGGCAGGAAATTTGGCTACTAAGCCAAGGATTGTTGGTCATATTCTATACCGCGCTCATTTTGCAATTACCACAGAAGTTTGAGTTTAGTTATCAGTGGCATAGCGTTAACTGGGCGCTGTTCATTGTGCTAATCATAGGCTGGCTAATCGTTGCTCAGTTATGGCTAAAAACTTGGTATCAGCATCATCAGCTATCGCGTTTTGATAGCGCCAGTTGGCTCGCTACTGGCGTTTTCGTGCTAGCAGCGGCGGTGCATTACGGCTTGCCGGCTTCGCAAGGAGTAATGGCTGTTTTGATACCAGTAGCCTTAATGCTAGCAGGACTATATTTCAGCTATCGTCATGATGAGTCTTCGACAACTAACTCTACAAATTCTCAAAAAAACTTAGGCTTAGCTCCTTGGTTTGATTGGCAACAAGCCCTAGTCGACTGCGCCAAAGTATTCGTACCTATTACTCTACTTTGGGTCGTGGTTACCAACTGGTCCTATGATGGCGTGATTTGGAATCTACCTTATTTCCCGCTGCTCAACCTATACGATATAAGTTTATGGTTAGTGGTGATATATGGGCTAAGTACAGTTTACCTCAGTTATAAAGATCCTCAAAACACCTCTGCTCCTCAAGGCAACGATGTCAATATAAAAGTATTGAATCCTAAGCCTATGCTCATTATCTTAGGCTTAGTTAGCTTTTGGGTGATCTCTAGTATTCTCATCAGATCGCTGCATGCTTTTATCGGTACACCGCTTTGGGATACAGGCGCTTGGGATAGCGAGCAAGTACAGACGGGCTTAACCATACTTTGGACGCTCATTGCTCTAATCGCCACTATCATTGCCAGTCGTCAATTAAAGCGTACGCCTTGGTTTATGGGTATCGGTCTGTTGGGCGTGGTGGTGCTGAAACTGGTGTTAGTCGATCTCTCACAGACCGAAGCGATTTGGCGGGTGCTGTCATTTTTGGTGGCGGGCAGCTTAATACTGCTCATCGGTTATCTTGCACCACTACCACCTGAAGTGATTGAGAAAGATGCAGAGACGCAGTAGCTTCTGTAGTAAAATGCTGCTAATTATTGATACGTATCAGCAGCACCCTTTATAAAGAAGGCAACTACAAAAAGGCAGTAAAGCAATGGTTAAAGAGACGATTCAGTGGTTCCCTGGGCACATGAATAAAGCCCGTAACGAAGTCAAAGAAATCATGCCAGAGATGGATATCGTCATCGAAGTTATCGATGCGCGTATTCCTTATAGTAGCGAAAACCCAATGGTGGCGGCGCTACGTGGACAAAAACCTGTAATCAAAATACTTAATAAAGCCGACCTCGCTGACCCTGAGCGCACGCAAATATGGCTCGATTATCTAGAATCACAGAACAGCGTCAAGGCGATTGCCTTCGATGATAATAAGGCCGATGACGTGCATAAAATCATTGAGCTGTGCAAAAGAATCATGCCGGGTAAAGCAGAATCCGGCCGGCAAATTAAAGCCATGATTATGGGTATTCCCAACGTCGGTAAATCGACCTTGATCAATACGTTAGCAGGTCGCTCAGTCGCTAAGACCGGCAACGAGCCTGCCGTCACCAAATCGCAGCAACTGATCAAACTCGATGGCGGCATCATGCTCTATGATACGCCCGGTATGCTCTGGCCAAAAGTTGAAAACGAGCATTCAGGCTATCGTTTGGCGGCGACGGGCGGTATTCGTGATACCGCTTTTGACTTCGCTGATGTCGCGGGCTACACCGCTGAGTACTTAATCAAAGATTATCCTGAACTACTCAAAGAGCGCTATAAAATCGAAGATCTACCACAAACCGATTGGGAGTTTTTTGAAGTTGCCGGACGCAATCGAGGATTACTGAAAAAAGGCGGTATCGTCGATACTTATCGCATGTCAGAGATTCTAATTAATGAGCTACGCAGCGGCACGCTCGGTCGCATTACGCTTGAGACCCCTGAAATGATGGCGTTAGAGGAAGAAGTCGTCGCTCAGCAAAGAATAGCCGCTGAAGCTAAAAAAGAGGCTAAAGCAGAGGAAAAAAGACTACGTAAAAAGCGGGCTCGGAAGAATCGGAAGTAGTATTTCGCTCTATACTTCTAAAATTTTTAAACCAATTAGGCGACTATGATTCCTTCTGCTAAAACCATCCAAATATATCTACCTAAAGGTAATCCGCGCGGACTACGTTTGGCCGAAATGACGACGCGTACGGTTCGTTTAATTGAGATCCCACGTATTCATATTGATGATTTTTTTGCGATGCCAGATGCCAATCAAGTGGGATTGTACTTTTTAATTGGTGAAACAGAAACTGCCGATAAGCCATTACTTTATATCGGGCAGACTGGTGACCTCAAAAGACGGTTAAACCAGCATGATGATAAAGATTTTTGGACGCGTGCCTTTGTGATGCTATCAACAAATAACTCAATGACGCAAACTCATGCGTTATATATGGAGCACAAAGCTATTGCGACCGCTACGCAAGTTGGTCGTTATGAGATAAAAAACGGCAATACTGGTAATAAGCCACATACTCCTGACCCTTTAAAAGCAGATTGTGAAGAGCTTTTTTACACTCTCGATGTTTTATTATCGACTTTAGGGCAACCCGTTTTTGAGTCTTTAAGTATTAAAGAGAAGAACAACTTTAACAACCAATTTTCTACTGACCTTGATATTCCTTCAATTAACAACGTTGAAACATTACCTATTGATGACTTACAACCAATGCTATTTTATTATAAAGCGAAAAATGGTGATGCCAAAGGTTATTATGACGATGATGGTTTTGTCATATTAGCAGGATCGTTAGTACGACAAGCACAAGCTATGTCAGCTCCACCATTTATAGTTAAACTAAAAGAGAATTTATTAAATACTGGCAAGCTAATAGCAGTAGATAATAAGAGTTACAAGTTGACTGAAAATCAACTTTTCAAAACTCCCAGTGGAGCCAGTTCATTAGTCTCAGGAGGTTCTACTAATGGTTGGATTGAATGGAAAAATGAAGCCGGTGAAACTCTAGACAACGTTTATCGTTAATTGGTTACCTTTACATTATGTCTATGAGCCTCATATAAGAATAGTTAAACACCCTCAAATATCAGCAAAATATTCTTATCGGTGCGCGAGGCGCACCCTACCTGCCAAGACTAGTTTATGACCTACAAGGAATACACTTGCCTACACCATTTTCCCAGCCTGAGAAACCCTTAAACTCCTTCGCCCCGCGCCTCCTCGACTGGTTCGAAACGGATGGTCGCCATGATTTACCGTGGCAACAACACCAAACTGACAGGCCAAATCCTTATATTGTCTGGCTATCAGAGGTCATGCTACAACAAACGCAAGTCAAAACCGTACTGCCCTACTTTGCGCGTTTTATGGACTCTTTTCCAACGGTACAAGATTTAGCGGCGGCAGAATGGGATACCATCGCTGAGCACTGGGCAGGTATGGGCTACTATGCGCGCGCACGGAACTTGCATAAAGGCGCCAAGCAATTGGTCGATGTCATAAACGAGACGGGCGACTATCCGCAGACGTTAGCAGCTTGGGAAGCCATATCAGGCGTCGGGCCCTCGACCGCTGGTGCGATAATGGCAATGGGGCTACACAAATATGGTGTCATCTGTGATGGCAATGTTAAACGCGTATTGACGCGCTGGGCAGCCATTGATGGTGACATTACTAAGTCTGCAACAACCAAACAGCTATGGGTATTGGCAGAGCGCTTGACCCCAAAGGAAAACTCAGGACTATTCGCACAAGCGATGATGGATATGGGTGCCACTTTATGCGTGCGCCGTAGTCCTAATTGTCAGTTATGTCCGCTACGAGAAGACTGTATCGCTCATGCTGAGGGGCGCGAAACCGACTATCCAGTCAAGGCTAAGAAAAAACCGAAACCCAGCAAGTTTAGCAATGCGCTGATTATCGAAAACACGCAAGGCGAGATATTATGGCTACAGCGCCCTGACAATGGTATTTGGGGCGGGCTATGGAGTTTACCCTTAGAGTTTGTAGAAAAGGTGACAGCTAATAAAGCAGCTAAGCTAGCAGAAGCTCAACCAAAAAAACTGCAAGTGAGTAGCAATGAAAAAGTCTATGAGACCGAATTTACCACTGCTGAGCAAATCATTCATGAGTGGCTTGAAGAGAATAAGTTGGTAGCCGAATCTGTTAGTAATACCTTACTCGATGACGCGCCGATTAAGCATTCATTGACCCATTTTCATTGGTATTTACAGCCACAAAAATTGGTTATTAATGAGGCGAAAAGTACAGAGCTTAACGAAAAGTTATCGGCAGCACAAATTGCTTTTAAGTGGCTTGATAAGCAAAAAGCGCGCGATAGCTTAGGACTACCGCGCGCGATGATTAAGATTATCGAGGTTTAAAACTAAGCCAAACCGTAGGCGGCGCTTTAGCTCAGCATCTTAAACTTAGAACTGAAGCTAGATGCTTTAAAAAACTTGTCTCTCATCAAGACTTCGGTACCCTAAGGCGCATGAGGCCCTCTTGCTGTACGGTGGCGACTAGATTACCGTCTTGCCAAAATTGACCATGATTGAGACCCTTCGAGCTTGACGTGGTATCGCTCCACATATCATAAAGTAGCCAATCATTGAGATCGAACGGACGATGAAAATGCATCGAATGATCGATACTTGCCGCTTGCAGGCCACTGGTCATAAAGCTGACACCATGTGACATCAGCCCGGTACCTACTAAATAAAAGTCCGACGAAAACGCTAATAGCGCTTGCTGAATAGCCACAGGTTGATTGCCAAGCTCGCGAATACGTAGCCAGTTGGCTTGCTTAGGTTTCATCGGCGTTGGGTTGATCGGATCACGCGGTTTGACCGGCTTGATCTCGACATGGCGACGACGCATAAACCGTGCTTTGAGCGCGTCTGGCACTTTACCTACATGCTCATCTTTTAGCTCTTGCTCTGAGGGCAAATCCTCTGGCGGCGGATACACCGGCATACTCTCTTGATATTCAAGTCCTTCCTCAATCGGTGAGAAAGACGCTATCATCGAAAAGATCACTTGCTCGATGGGCTCTTTGCCACGCACTTGCTTATATTGAATAGCAGTAACCTCACGCGCTGACAGACTACGACCGTCTCGCAAGCGGCGCACTTGATAGATGACGGGCTGCTTGATATCGCCGCCACGTAAAAAATACCCGTGCAGGGAGTGGCAAGGCTTATCCTCATTTAAGGTGTGAGACGCCGCCATAATCGCTTGCGCCAGCACTTGCCCACCAAAGATACGCGAACCGACATAGTCGTGGCTAGCCCCTTCAAAAACATCCGGGCTGAGCTCAGTCAGTGCGACTGTCGCTAACAGCTCATCGATAAGTTGCGAGTTATCAAACACATCAGACATGACGCTTATTTTCCTTATTCTAATATTTCTACTAACAAACATTTTCGCTTTATATGACAACACTTGTTAGTAAAAATAATTACTTTTGAAAGTTTATTAAAAGCTAAACATAGTAACCAATATCGACACTCTTGACCAGTAATGTCATACGATTCAACGGCTGTTATGATGACTATTCAGACTAAGGTTTATTCTATTTTAGGCTAAATCCTAACATAAAAAAGAGGCGCTAATGAGCACCTCTTTTTATACCAATGCCAACTTAAACTAGGGCTTTACCGCCACCAGAATCCGGATAGAATCTGGCACTAAGAGCAGGTTTGTCAGAGCTTGCTCGCCTTGTGCTTGCAATCGCTCTAAGCGCTCAATCTCGCTTGGACGCACATTCGGATTGATGGTTTGTAAGTGCTTGAGACGCTTAATCTCACGTGACCACTGCTGAGTAAAGCGAGCATTAGCCTGCGCTCCTACCTCAGACAACTGAGCACGGGCGATAGCTTCAGCTTCATGATAGCGCTGCTCGATGATATCACCGCGCGCCTTGATCACTTGCCGCGCCCGATTATTATCTAAGCGCTCGATATGCGGCATAATCATCTCCGAGCTAATACGGCTTGATAAATCGCTGCCCTGTTCACTCATAAACACGCGAATGCTTTGTGTTGGCAGGGTCGCAGGCAGGTTCAGCACTTTTGGCGCGATAGTTTCCACCCGAAAGTTAATCTCAAGTAGCACTGTACCTTGCGGCATCGCGGCGCTCTTTAGCATACCGACAGTGGTGTTACCAAAGGTGCTGGTGCTGGCAAGCTCATAGATGGCGCGCATCAAAGGATGCTCATGAGTGATAAAATCAATCTCTTCGCGCTGCAAAGCCAGCTTACGCTCAAAGGTTAAGCTCATGCCGTCCTCACCAAGCGGCAAGCTCTCCATATACTCATTAATCTCTGTGCTATCAATCGGCGTAATCACCCAAGAGCCATCGCGCTGTACACTATGATCGATATTAGCGGACGCTAAAAAGCGCTCGACGAACTGCGGTAGTAGATTATGACTATCAAAATCCACCATTGCGTCTTTGATACGCGAAGCCACACGCGGACGGCAAGAGTTATACTCAAGCAGACGGTCACGGCCCGCTTGCAGCTGGGCTTCTAAACCTAAACGTGTCTGCTTCGCCTCAGCGATAACCTCTTGTAGCGCTTGCTGATTATCTACGCTATCAGCGCCTTCTAGTCCCTCTAACAAGGGCTTTAAGGTCTGGATATATTCTTCTTGTACGCTTTGCGCGGTTGGCGATATCTGGTTAAACATATTGAGCGCACTGTTGTACCAATGATACAGACGCTCTTGCGCAGTGCTCTCAACATAAGGCACGTGTAAGGTGATTTGCTGCGTCTGGCCGATACGATCCAAACGGCCGATACGCTGCTCCAAAGTATCAGGGTTGGCGGGCAAGTCCCAAAGAATGAGCTGGCTTGCAAACTGGAAGTTACGACCTTCTGAGCCAATCTCTGAGCACAGCAATATTTGCGCCCCTTCTCTATCGGCAAAAAAGGCAGCGGCTTGGTCACGCTCAAGCAGCGTCATCTGCTCAGTGAAGATAGCGGTCTTAATACCGGCATGTAGACGCAGTACCGCCTCTAAGCTTTCAACCGTCGCGCCACTACGGGCGATGAGTAATACTTTTTCTTGCTTAAGCTCGCCCTTGAGGATATCGATCAGCCAAGGTACGCGTGGGTCATCTTCTAGCCAGCCGCCATCAGGTTGATTTTCTTCACCCCACAGCTGCTCGCGTAGTTTGCCGTTAGTTTGATAGCTGTCTACCCAAGACTCTGGCAGCGGCAACGGATGCGGCTGACTGCTACGGCCGTAGAAGCCTTTGACACTTTCGCGAGTATTACGGAATAATACCCGCCCAGTACCATGACGATCTAACAGCTCATTGAGTGCATAATTACGCAGCTTCTCATCTTCATTGATATTTGCCAGCTCATCAGTGCTGATATCCAGCAAGCCGCTCAAAGCTGCAATTTGTGCCGTGCTCAGAGGCTTATCTTCCATTAAGATATTGGCGACCGCCGCCGTTTCGGCAAAGGCATCTTGACCTTCAATAAACGTATCTAAATCGTCGAAGCGATTGGGATCAAGCAGACGCAGACGCGCAAAATGACTTTGAGCGCCCAATTGCTCAGGGGTCGCAGTCAGCAGCATCACCCCTGGGGTCTCATTTGCAAAATCAGCGACTAGCTCATATTTATCATTGCCGCCTTGCGACGCGTCCCAATGCAAGTGATGCGCTTCATCGACGACGAGTAAATCAAACCCTGCCTCTATTGCTTGCTCATAAAGGTCATCGTGATCAAGCAATAAGTCCATGCCTGCGATGATACATTGCTCAGTGGCAAAGACGTTTTGTTCAGGGTCATGCTCTTTTATGGCGGCAGTACGCACCAGATCAAATAGCGCAAAGTTTAGATTAAAGCGGCGACGCAGCTCAATCATCCACTGATACTGTAAGCTATCAGGCACGAGTATCAACACGCGCTCAGCCTTACCGGTAAGCAGCTGCTGATGAATAATAAGACCAGCTTCGATAGTTTTGCCCAAACCTACTTCATCGGCGAGTAAGACGCGTGGCGCGATACGCTTACCGACTTCATGCGCGATATAGAGCTGGTGCTCAATAATATCGACGCGCGCACCCATGAGACCTTTGAGCGGATGACCGGCTAACGCCGACTGCATACGCAAAATATCTTGACGCAAATCATACCAATCACTACGCTCAATACGGCCGGCTAGCAGGCGCTCAAGGGGCTTGGCTAGAGTAATATTCGCTGCCAAGCGCGTTTCCATAATGGGTTTAACCTCCACCCCTTTATCATCATCTTCGACGCTGTACTTAAGTACGCCCATGACCTCATCAACGCCGGTGACCGTATAGCTATGGCCTTGTTGATCAGCGATGCTATCGCCGACTTTGAATACCACGCGCGAGAGTGGCGCGGAGTTTTTGGCGTAGACGCGCGTCTCTTCGCTTTGTGGAAACAAGATGTGCACGCAGCGATCATCGACGTCGATCACCACACCTAAACCAAGCTCAGACTCGGTATCAGATAAATAACGTTGACCAACAGCGAATTCGCTACTGAGTAATGAGGCGGCAGAAATAGTCATAGGGCGGTATCTTTTTGTACTTAAATGATAAAAATAGAAGATGAAACTAGCAACAGCTATGGATAGTTGACAACAAGCAACGTCGCTGCAAAGTCGCACTATTATATAGCGTTAGCGGTTAGATGGTTGCGCTAATTGTGTTTTTCAAGAGCTTATCACTAAGCAGTTGCCTAAGGGTTTGCATTCATCTCGCTAAAGACTTAGCTTTAGTTGGTCAGTTTTGCTTTATGCTGCAGCATGCTACATTAGAGGCTCATAAAAATGACTAAAACTAAAAAAGGACTACCTATGAAAGCGGTATTACTCGATGAAGCCAGATTCCTAGAAGGGCTTGAACTACCAAAGCCTGCAAAGGTAGACGAATACGTAACCTTTGATAAAACCCCGCAAGACAATAAAGTAATCATTGAGCGCTGCCAAGATGCTGATATCATGATCTGCGGTACGCTGAGGATCGAACGTGAAGTCATTGAAGCCTTACCTAAGCTGAAACTCATACAGCTAAGCTCAAGTGGCATGAACACCATAGACCAAGAGGCCTGCAGGGAAAACAAAGTTGAGCTATACAATGCTTCAGCTTTTGCCGTTAAGAGCGTCCCTGAGCATACCTTCATGCTGATGCTAAATGCGCTACGTGCTGGCATTCATTACCATCAAAAAGTCGTCGATGGCAATTGGCGTAAAGATCGCAGCTCACAGATTAATCAAGCGCCGATGATCGATGTCGAGGGTCAAACCTTAGGTATCATTGGCGTAGGGACAATTGGCAAGCGAGTGAGCGAACTTGCGCGGGCCTTTGGCATGACCGTATTGTGGGCTGAGCACCAAGGCAAAGAGCCACGTAGCGACGATTATACTGATTTTGAGACCGTGCTTGCTGCTGCCGATGTTATCAGCTTACACTGCCCGCTCACTGACGAAACTAAGCATCTAATTAACGCCGATACCTTAGCCAAAATGAGCAAACAACCGCTAGTCGTCAACGTAGCACGCGGCGCGGTAGTCGACTCCAAGGCTATGGCAAAGGCGATAGAAGATCAGCAAGTACTCGGTTATGCCACCGATGTCTTTGAGAAAGAGCCAATTGCAAAGGATGATCCTTTGCTTAAACTGGCAGAACAGCAACATCCACGGATTATTTTCAGCCCGCACGTGGCTTCAGGCAGTAAAAATGCTCATCATAAATTGTGGCAGATTGTCCAAGAGCAAATCAATACCTTTATTGATAACTACAATGAAATCTCAAGTAGTCATAAAAATAATGAATAAGGAGACAACATGAAAGCGGTATTTTTAGATAGAGGCACGTTTTCTCAGGATTTAGACTTGCCAGCGCCAGCAGGCGTGACGGATTATGTCGTCTACACAGATAGCCAAGAGGATACTCAAGCTATAGTCGAGCGCTGCCAAGATGCGGACATTATCTTTACCAATAAAATCAAGATTAGCGCTGAGATCATTAGCAGTTTACCCAAGCTAAAGTTGATTCAACTAACGGCTACTGGCATGAATAATGTCGATAAAGAAGCTTGCGATAAGAATGGAGTGACGCTATACAACGTTGCAGGCTACGCGGTCAAAAGCGTGCCCGAGCATACCTTTATGCTGATGACTATGGCGATGCGGGCCGCTATCCACTATCACCAAAAGGTCATTGATGGCTCTTGGCATGACGACGGTAGCTTTTGTCTATTAGATGTACCGTTAATAGATCTAGAAAACAAGACTCTTGGCATTATTGGTGTTGGCACTATCGGTAAACGAGTGACCGAGATTGCCCGTGCTTATGGCATGACCGTATTGTGGGCAGAGCATCAAGGCCAAGCGCCGCGCAATGACGACTACACCCCTTTCGATAAGGTGCTGGCTCGCTCTGATGTGATTAGCTTGCATTGCCCCCTAAACGAGAACACCAAACACTTAATTAATAAAGACACTTTAGCAAAAATGAAAAAGCAGCCCTTAATAGTCAACGTCGCTCGCGGCGGCATTGTTGACAGCCAAGCGCTGACCGCCGCTGTGAATGAGGAGCAGATATTGGGCTATGCCAGCGACGTCTTTGAAGCGGAGCCTATCACTGAGGACGACCCGCTACTTAGCTTGAAAGATCATCCGCGCGTTATCTTTAGTCCGCATAATGCGTGGGGTAGCGAAAGTGCGCAGCTCACGCTATGGCAGATACTTAGCAAGCAAGTCAGCGAGTTTATTGATAAAAAAGAATAAGGTTTAAAAAACTTAGCGCGTAAAGTGTAGCCACTTATCATTGATTTTGCGATATTTGAGCATAATGCGGTCGAGAAGATAGTTATTTATCACCCGCCATGGATAGCGATCGCCTTGCTTTGGCAGTACCTTACTTGCGCGCGCGACATACCCTGCGGACAATGAGCCTAACACCGTATCCTCTTGCATTTGTACATTTTCGCCATCAGCTTGCGCTTTTGCCATAGCGACACGATAGTGATGCTGATTCATGTAGCTAATCAGGCGTAGGACATACTGACAGGCGATATCTATCTTTAGCGTCCATGAAGCATTGGTATAGCCAAATAGCACCGCCATATTAGGCACTTCTTCTAGCATCACCGCTTTATAGGTCATACGCTGGCCGATATTTACCTCTTCTCCATTGATAACCACCTTAGCGCCGCCAAGCACCTGTAAGTTAAGTCCAGTCGCTGAGATGATAATATCAGCATCAAGATGCTCTCCTGACTTTAGAAGAATACCAGTTTCGGTAAATCTATCTATCTCGTCA
Organism: Psychrobacter sp. 2Y5; assembly: GCF_051847375.1. Taxonomy (NCBI): domain Bacteria; kingdom Pseudomonadati; phylum Pseudomonadota; class Gammaproteobacteria; order Moraxellales; family Moraxellaceae; genus Psychrobacter; species Psychrobacter sp. 2Y5. Next base: position 5,213 of record NZ_JBPYDA010000016.1, on the reverse strand, counting down.
GTAACGATTGCTGCGCTTCCGCTTTGTAGCGCTGTAAAAAAATCACTATCAGGTACCGCGCACACCCGCTGATCCCAAGGATTATAATCAGGAGAAAAATGTTTTAGATCTATATCACTACTCTTTAGCTCTTTTTTGACGCCATAGCTCATTAAGGCTTTCATAAGCTTTGGCGCATAAACAGAGGCACGATAAGTCGCTTGTTGCACTAATACATTGCGAGCGCGCACTAGCTTATAGGCTTGCTGTTTGGATAAAGGCGAGAGTTTACCAGATAACGTCTCCATCGCGTAGTCATCTGCCGGCACGCTAGCAATATATGAAGGCGAGCGCTGTAGCATAGTGACATGACTTGCCGTCTGCTCGCCGCTCGCGTCCACAAGAGCGGGTAGTAAAGTTACCGCCGTTGCCCCGCTACCGATAAGGACGATCTTTTTATTATGATAATCCACGTCTTGCCACTTTTGCGGATGCACGATAAGCCCCGCAAAATCCGCTTCACCTACGTAATCAGGCTTATACCCTTGTTCAAAGTTATAATAGCCTGTGGCGCCTACCACGAAATGAGCCGTTAAGCTTAGGCGTTCCCCATTGGCGTGATTGATAACAGTAGCAGTCCACTGTTTTGTCTCGCTTGACCAAGCCAGCTGCTCTACTTCATGACGGTAGCGAATATGCGATACGATCTTAAACTCACGAGCCGTCTTACTGATGTAGTCCTTGATATCAGAGCCACTTGCGAGCATACGACTGTCAAGCCAAGGCCGAAAACTATAGCCAAAGGTCAACGCATCAGAGTCTGAGCGGATCCCAGGGTAGTTAAATAAGTCCCAAGTCCCGCCTAGATCTGCTCTTTTTTCTAAAAGAATAAAGCGCTCCGTAACATTAGGGTTAATATTATTAGTATTATTAGTATTCGAACCAGTATTTTTGCTGATATCTTGGCCAAATATCCTTTTATTATCGAATTGCTGCAAACGACTCGCCATGCCGATACCCGCGATACCCGCTCCGATGATCAGCATCTCGCAGTCTACCGGCTGAGCACCATTAGCTTGATAAGCTGGAGATGGGGCTAATGAAGCTTCATGGCCGGCTAAGCGGTTTTTAATAGTATTTTTTATCGCTTTTTTAGTCTTTATTACATCAATCATAAACACTTTCCTTATGTATACTAATCCTTATTAAAAAGGCGTCGGACTCTCCCAGTCCATCCAAGCTTCTAGCACCGGATGTTTCAAGCGCAATTGCTGAGCGTGTAAGTTAAGCCGCGGCGCGATCGTTAGCGCTGATCCTTCAGCATAAATCGGATCGCCGATGATCACATGACCCATGTGCACCATATGTACTCGTAACTGATGGCTACGGCCTGTAATAGGCTTTAATGCAACGCGGGTCACCATTTGCGGCGGCTGATCTGCTCGTGTACTGCCGCTGTGCGCATCGATGGATTGAGTATTAAGGTATTCGTGCGCGAGCACTTCGTAATGAGTCAAAGCCTGCTTTGGCCAGTCCGGATCGATGATATGCCGCGGTTTTAGCGTCGGCTCGTAACGCACTGGCGCAGATATCTTGCCTGTCGCTCCTGCCTGTTGCCACTGCCCAAACACACGAGCTTGGTACAACTTTTGTGGCAGACGTTCGATAAATTGCTTACTGATATGCGTTTGCGCCGCAGCATTTTTGGCAAATATTAGTAGCCCCGAGGTATCCATATCGAGGCGATGAATGAGCTTAACGCTTGGATTGACCTTTTCAAGCCGAGCCAGTAAGCTCACCTTTAATGTCTTACCATTGACACTCAACAGCCCTGCAGGCTTATCGATCACCCAGATATCGTCATCCTCGTAAACGGTTATCGTTTTAGCAAAATCTTGAAAAAACGCTAATGGATAAGTTTGTTCTTGCTCGTTAAGAGCGGCAGTTTCTTCTTCAGTAAAGAGCATAAAGGAGCTTATTTATAAAGTAGTGGTAGAAATCATTATTATAAAAACAGCAGCTAATAGTATTGGTTATATATAAATTTCATAGTAAATTCTATGCTGTGGTTTTATGTTGCGATTGATTGTACTAATATTAATTGTTAAGCATTTTAACGAGCCGAGCGCTATTAAGATTTAGCAGATATGTTACTATAGCGGTATTCATTCATTGGTATTAGCGTTAGCAATAACCTTTATATAGCGTTTATTAGTGCCATTATAAGGCTACATTTTACCTAAGAATAAAAGTCTAAACTTAATAAAAAGAGAGACATATTATGTCAGATTTAATCGTCAACACTACCGATACCGACTTTGATCAAGATGTGCTACAAGCTGACACATTAGTGTTGGTAGACTTCTGGGCAACTTGGTGTGGTCCATGTAAATCTATCGCGCCTATTTTAGAAGATTTGGCAACCGATTATGAAGGCAAAGTCAAAATCGTCAAAGTCGATGTCGATAATAACCCACAAGCCGCTAGCCGTTTCGGTATTCGCAACATTCCAACGCTATTTGTCTTCAAAGACGGCGAAAAAGTAGACTCAGTCATGGGTCTACAGCCAAAAGCGGAATTGGCTAAAGTGCTAGATAAGCATCTATAGTTTAATCAAAAATACCACTAAGATAATTAGTTGATAACCGGTTATCTGTTGCGTAAAAAGCCATTATCTACTCAAGATAATGGCTTTTTGCTGACTTTTTGCACAAATAAATCAATTAGCAACTTTTTTTAGCAAAAATAATTGACAACGCCCTATCTATAACCGTATAGTCTGCTGACAAGAGTAATACAACCGTTTTTCATAAGCGTCTTGTCGCAAGTCTCCATGTGTTTGTACTGCAAAACACAACTATCATTATTAAGCACCATTACCAAATACAATTACTGATATTGAGCTCTTATCGAAGACTCTTATGTCACCTTCTTTATATCCATTCTGAGCGATCCTGTTGTAACATCCTACAATTGACGCTGAACTGATATAAAAACTCAAGGCAACATAAACCCAACGTTTTGCACACCCATACCTAATATTGTTTGAACCAATGTCGTGGGTTGTGCTGCTTATGACCTCTCTCGCCTGATAACCTGCTAATGACTTTCCTATGAATTTAACTGAATTAAAGAAAAAATCAATCTCTGAACTCTTGGCTATCGCCAAAGAAATGGGACTTGATAATATGGCGCGTAGCCGTAAGCAAGACATTATTTTTGCTATCTTAAAAACTCATGCTCGTAATGGTGAAGCCATCTATGGCGACGGAGTGTTAGAAGTCCTCCCGGATGGTTTCGGCTTTTTGCGCTCCTCCGAAGGCTCTTATTTGGCCGGTCCTGACGATATTTATGTCAGCCCTAGCCAAATCCGCCGCTTTAGTCTCAAGACGGGCGATAGCATAGCGGGTACTATTCGCCCACCAAAAGACTCAGAGCGCTATTTTGCCCTGCTAAAAGTGGGAGAGATTAACTTTGATACCCCAGATCGCTCGCGTCATAAGCTTATCTTTGAGAATTTAACGCCGCTCTTCCCTACCGAACAGTTAAAATTAGAATTAGGTAACGGTACTACTGAAGACTTGACCGGTCGTATTATCGATCTGATCGCTCCAATTGGTAAAGGTCAGCGCTCCATTATCGTTGCCCCGCCAAAAGCCGGTAAAACGATGCTACTGCAGACTATTGCTCAGTCTATCACGCGTAATAACCCTGAATGCTATTTGATTGTGTTATTGATCGATGAGCGCCCAGAGGAAGTGACTGAAATGGAGCGTACGGTACGCGGTGAAGTGGTCGCCTCTACCTTTGATGAGCCGCCGCAGCGTCATGTGCAAGTGGCGGACATGGTCATCGAAAAAGCCAAACGTCTAGTCGAGCACAAGCAAGATGTGGTTATTTTGCTAGATTCTATCACTCGCCTTGCCCGCGCTTATAACACTGTGATGCCGTCATCTGGTAAAGTCTTGACCGGTGGTCTCGATGCCAATGCGCTTGAGCGTCCAAAACGCTTCTTTGGCGCGGCACGTAATGTAGAAGAGGGGGGCAGCTTAACCATTATCGCCAGTGCCCTTATAGATACAGGTAGTAAAATGGACAGCGTTATCTTTGAAGAATTCAAAGGTACCGGTAACCAAGAGATCACCCTTGAGCGTGATTTGGCCGAAAAACGCGTCTTCCCAGCCATCAATATCAAAAAATCTGGCACGCGCCGCGAAGAGCGTTTGCTCAATGAAGATAAATTACGCAAAGTTTGGATACTGCGTAAATTACTGCAGCCGATGGATGGCGTACAAGCGACTGAGTTCTTACTTGAGCGCCTAAAAGAGGCGAAAACCAACGATGAGTTTTTTGAACAGATGAATCGTAAATCTAAGGTTAATTAGAACTTATTTCTTATTTTGAAAAGACCGCTTTATAGTGGTCTTTTTTTGTTTTGAGGCGATATCTTTACTCAGGTTCAAGAGTAATGACTGTTAATAAACGCAAGCATCTTAAATCAAATCTTTAGCTTACTCTAGCGTATCTGACAAGTAGCTTTAGTCAAACTCCTACTAAGGAAACAGTATAGACACATCGCTTACACCTCAGCTGTAAAGAATAGCGTATTCAATACGACTAAACGCTATAATCAAGGTACTATGAGCAGTAGTACAAGTGTATTTCTTCTGTATTGATCTTTATTGATAATTGCTATATTAATAGTTATCTACTCTATCATTCGTATATGATGACAATGATAGGTAGTGACAGTACGAATAAGCGTTTTCTTCGATAATAATTTGCTACCAATGATTAGTTATCGATGACAAAAAATAGTGATCAATTTTACAATTTAATAGGTGATGATATGAAATTTGCTAAAACTTTTGCCATGACTGCGATTACAAGTTCAGCATTAATTATGACAGGTTGTAACTCTACTGGTTATAACAGTGGCCTGAGCAATACTGCTAAAGGTACAGCTGCTGGCGCAGCGGCTGGTGCACTTATTAGAAGTGGCGGCGATAGTAAAGACATTGCTCGTGGTGCACTTGGCGGTGCTGCGATTGGTGGCGCAGGTGCTTATATTCTTGATAACAGCAGAAAGTAACTCAGTTTCTGTCATTGTTTAATAACAATTAAGCTTAAATGAAAAAGCCTACCTTATAGTAAAAGTGAACTGACCCCCAAATGTTGGACGGTTTATTTTATAACAAGGACTGAGTTCTGTATTGCACAGGACTCAGTCCTTT
>NZ_JBPYDA010000015.1:0-43133 GCF_051847375.1 Psychrobacter sp. 2Y5 | reverse complement strand
ACTAATCATCAACGCTTAGCGTTATGCTAAACCGTTAGTCAAAAGCCGCTCTCTTTATTGAGGGTGGCTTTTTTTATAGTCCAAAGACAAGTATCGATTGTCTGTAGGGTAGGTTAGCTTAAGCATAACCCACCGAATTTGCTACACGATTGAATATCGATTTTGCAGATATTTGTGGTAAAGGAATAATGATGCTAACTATAGATTTACTCAATAAAAGATCATCTAACACTCAAAGTAGTATTCAAACCGCTGCAGACATCGAAAGTATTATTCAACCGCAAGATGCTTGGAGTTATCAGACAATAGTAGAGTTGCTTGCACAAGATAGTGTTGATTTATTGGTCGTTTATCAAAGCGATAAAGTCGTTAGCTACTGTCTTTATCAGGTCGTTTTTGAGCAGGCGGAAATATTACGCATAGGCACGCATCCTGACTATCAGCGTCAAGGTATTGCTTCAAACCTATTTGCTAAGTTAAACGAGAAGCTACAAGAGCTAGATGTTGAGAGTTTACTGTTAGAGGTAAGAGCCGATAATGCGCCGGCGATAGCTTTGTATGAGCAGCAAGGTTTTGAGACGATCCACCAGCGTAAAGGTTATTACACAACCGCGCATCAGACAGCTGTCGATGCTTTAATTATGCAGCTAAATTATAAAAAATGAAGCGAAGGAGAATTAATAAGATTATCGATGATAAGGAAGCGTAGAGCTGTTATTTTTACAATCTTCTATCGAAGGCACGTAACTATCATCCTCTTGCATACGCGTTAGCAGAGTAATGCGCTGGGTTAACATCTCCACCATAAGGTTGATATTGGCTTGTTGTTTTTTGACTTGTTCCAGCTTTTGCTGAGTGACGAGCAGTTGCTCATCAAGATTCAAATTACCATCGTAATAATCATCAAGGCTATTTTTTATCTCAGTAAGGGTAAAACCAATAGCCTGCGCGCTTTTAATCAGTTCAATACGCTCGATACATTCGGGATGAAACTCAGTGTATAAGCGCGAACCCGCTTGCCGCTTACGAGACTTCAGCAGCCCTAGCTCGTCATAATGACGCACGGTATCTTTGGTGGTATTGGCTTTTTTTGCTAAAGCCCCAATGAGTAAAAACGCAGTATCCGGCATCGTGGCCTCTTTTCGTATGTCAATCTTATCGACTAAATGTCATTTGTCTATTATCAAATAGTGGCAGTCTAAAGTGACCAGATTTTTGAATGCTCATCAGAGCTATCCAGCCTAGCCACAGGCACAGGCTGATGGGGCTGAGTGGGCCAGCTAACAGCGCCTTTATTTAATAATTGCTCTAGCTGAGCCAAAAACTGACTGCGGCTGAGGGTAGTCGCGCCTAAGCTTAGTAGATGATCATTAGGCAGTTGACAATCGACTAGCGCCACGCCGCTGTCAACGCAGAGCTGCATCAAGCCCCAGAACGCTAATTTTGAGGCGTTAGAGGCACGATGAAACATCGACTCACCAAAATAAATGTGGCCAATTTTTAGTCCATAAAGCCCGCCTATCAGCTGTCCATTCTCATCCCACACTTCTACGCTATGAGCGAAACCATAGCGATGCAGCTCGGTATAAGCTTCGATCATCTCCTCATGAATCCAAGTGTGCTCACCCTCAGGCTGTTTATCATTAACACCATTACTACGCGGCAAACTACAAGCATGAATGACTTCATCGAATGCTTGATTGACCGTTAACTGCCAACGCGAGCGCCGAGCTTGTTTACGTAGTGATTTGCTAGGCTGATAGTCGCTTGGCGCAATGACGCAGCGCGGCTCAGGGCACCACCAAGCAATAGGTTCATCTTCATTAAACCAAGGAAATAGCCCCTGCGCATAAGCCGATATCAGCGTTTCAGGAGCCAAGTCGCCACCTAGTGCTATCACGCCGTAGCCGTCAGGATCGGCCTCATTAGGATTGGGGAAGTCATAGCGACCAAGACTTTTAATAGTTTTATAAAAAGTCTCAGGCGTCATATTATTGATATCGAGCTTATTGAGCATAATGGTTCTTAATTTGATGGCTACTTCGTTTTAATCGATTGTCAATGTTGACGCATAAGTATGATCGGTGGCGATGGTTTCGCCAATAGCGTCTAAGTATTTTTCAGCATCGAGAGCGGCCATACAACCAGTACCTGCTGAGGTGATTGCTTGACGATAAACATGATCAGCGACGTCACCTGCAGCAAAAACGCCATCAATACTCGTTTGGGTAGCATTACCATTGATACCGCTATTGACGATGATATAACCATCATTCATCTCAAGCTGACCTTTGAACATGTCGGTGTTAGGCTTATGGCCAATAGCGATAAATATGCCATGAGTATCTAGTTGTTTGCTGCTGCCATCTTCGGTCGATTCGATAACGACGCCATTGACACCCATATCATCACCCACAACTTCTTTTACGGTGTGGTTCCACTCTATTTTAACATTGCCATTTTTGGCTTTCTCGAACAGTTTGTCTTGTAGGATTTTCTCAGAGCGCAGGCTGTCACGGCGATGCACTAAAGTGACTTCTGAGGCAATATTGGATAGATACAGTGCTTCTTCAACAGCCGTATTACCGCCACCGATGACCGCGACTTTTTGGTCTTTATAAAAGAACCCGTCACAAGTGGCACAAGCGGATACGCCTAAGCCTTTGAATTTTTCTTCTGACTCTAAGCCCAAATACTGAGCTGAGGCGCCAGTTGAGATAATGAGCGCATCACAAGTGTAGCTGCCATTATTACCAATCAAAGTAAAAGGACGCTCATTTAACTTTACTTCGTTGACGTGATCATAGACCAGCTCTGTACCGAAGCGCTCGGCATGCGCTTTCATGCGATCCATTAGCGCCGGACCTGTTAAATCATGAGCATCACCTGGCCAGTTATCGACTTCAGTTGTCGTGGTTAACTGTCCGCCGACTTCTAGGCCGGTAATCATGACAGGCTTAAGATTGGCACGCGCTGCATAGACAGCTGCGGCGTAACCTGCAGGGCCTGAACCTAAAATAATGAGTTTTTCGTGACGTGGCGCTGTAGTGTCAGTTGCCATAAAATATTCCTTACTAATGATTTAATGAACTGATTATAAATATGAAGCGTTATAAGTTATTAAAATTAATGATTAAAAATTGCGACTAAGATGGTTTTTGTCATTGCGATGTGATAATAACATAAGGGCAGCGGGTAAAAAGTGCAAGTTTGCTAAAACAAACATCACTATGATAAGAACTAAACGATAGCTCAAAATTAAAGCCGCTTTATTGATAACAGACTCGCCACTTTGGCTAGGTATTTGCTATCATAACCAGTTATGTAAAAAGCAGTAAAAGCCATGGAAACAGCGACTTGTAAATATAAAGCTATCTAGATGGCGCTTTATGGTTCACAGGCTTTAGAGTTAAAGAAGCAAGTCAGCATATAAGCAAGCCTATAAACACCTAAGCACGATTGTGAGTAATCGTGTGTCACCACTTATTTAGTATCAATATATTGATAAAGGCAGATCCTACGTGATATCAGCAGCAGTTATAGACTATTTAAAAAAAGGGATATTTACCATTCTTGGGTTAATGCTGGCAGTCTATCTGTTCATTATCTTGATGACATATACCGGTAATGATCCTAGCTGGTCACATATCAGTAGTGATATGACCACTATCAATAATATGGGCGGCGCGACAGGCGCGTGGTTGTCCGATTTGCTTTATAGCTTTTTTGGTTTTAGCGCTTGGTGGCTGCTGGTATTTATGGTTTACGAGTCTATCTTGATTTGGTGGAATAACAAACCGACTTTTTGGGTGCTACGTTTGGTGGCTTATATCTTTTTGCTATTGAGTGCCAGCGCTCTATTTGCGCAATTGATGGCTTTGATTCAGCAAGTGGCAGATCCGGTCACATCAGGTCTCAAAGGCGTGGCTGGTGGCATTATCGGCCTCGAGTTACAAGCGCGCTTAGCGCTGTTATTGACTAAATGGGGTAGCCTGTTATTTCTAAGCGCTTTTGTGATAGTGACGGCTACTTTTGCCTTTAATATTCATTGGTTATCGCTATATCACAGATTAACTGATCTGCATTGGTTCGGTTCTGGTATCGGCAATACGGCTAGCACAGGCTCACTTGAGAATGACAACGCTCTTGATAGCAATGCCTTGATTACCGATGATGAAGCTGACGTAGCAAATCAAAGCAGTGATAGTTTTACTAAAGCAGCCGACTATGAGCAGCTACCACTTGAGCTACAAGAAGCGTCTAGCGCTACCGCCCAAAATAGCAGCCGCTTTAGTCATGTGTTGACCGACTTTCTAGCTAAGTCAGGATTGGGTGCTAGTGTCAAAGAGGCGATAGCTAGCGCTGAAGCGGCAGCTACTAACAAAGCTATGGCAGATCATCTACAGCCCGCTACCGCTACTGCGAATACAGATCGCGCTCAGAGCTTAGCCCATCCGCGTCAACAAAATACTAGTGCAACTGCCGCGCCGATACGCAAAGTTGAGCCCAGCTTCGCTTGGAATGATGATGACATGGTGGCTGATTTGCTTGCTCGTGAATCAGCTACTGAGCAAGGGGCACCTGCACCCGCTGTATCGCCGACTACTATGGATCAGGCAGAGCAGGGCAGTCAAGTCAATCGCATGACTCATTTAGAGTCTGAGCAAGCGGCGACTGATGAACCGAAAGGAATAACTGAAACTCATAACGAAACATTAGATAGCTCAGTCATGCCGACACCATCAGCTCAAGTTGATGGTTTAGCCGATGCTTGGTTAGCCGAACATAGCGCCGTCGAACAAGCGCCCAATACTGATCAATTAAGTGCTAAGCAAGCTGAGGCAGATAGCACGCAAACAGCTAGCACTGAAATAAATAACAGGGAAACAGCGGCTAGTGAAAATATTGCTATTGAATCAACTGCGGCTACTAATCCCATAACAAAACTTGCAGTCGCCGCTGCGGTGGTCACAGAAAATGCAGCTACGAAAGCGGCATCAATAGCTATCCCTGCTAGTGAGCAAGCGCCTACAGCTAATACCTCCTCGCTTGCAGATATGACCCCAACTAATACACCGCCGTCCAATCCAAAAGAAGCGCCAAAAGCGCAGAAAATAGATGACGAGTTACCAGTAGAGTCAGCACCAGTGACAAAACCTGCAGTTAGCTTTGCGGTACCTGATGGCGATGCGAGCAATCATATTACTGATATGATGCCCGAAGACAATAGCCCGGCGAGTAGCGAGGATTTGGATGAGCCCTTCATGCCGGATATTCATGATGATGAAGCCTTTGCCAAACGCTCAAGATCGATGCAAACCGCTCAGTACCGCAGTAGTCTCAGTAAGATCCCAGAGCTTGCTATTCTCGATAAGCCTGATCCTGATCGCGAGCCGAGCTACACCGTAGCAGAGCTTGATCAACTCTCAGAGCTACTAGAGATCAAACTCCAAGAGTTCAATGTCAAAGCCGAAGTCGTACAAGCGATTCCAGGACCAGTAGTTACCCGCTTTGAGGTCGAGCTTGCTGCGGGGATCAAAGCCAGTAAAGTCACAGGTATCTCACGTGATTTGGCTCGCTCCTTGTCTATGGCCTCATTGCGCGTGGTCGAGGTCATCCCTGGTAAGCCTTATATCGGTATCGAGGTACCTAATAAGCAGCGCGAAATGGTACGCTTAATTGAGCTATTAAATACCGAAAAGTATAAAGACCCTAACGCGCAAATCAGTATGGCGATGGGTAAAGACATCGGCGGTAAACCGATCATTACTGATCTGGCACGCGCGCCGCATATGTTAGTCGCTGGTACCACAGGCTCTGGTAAGTCGGTGCTGGTCAACTCTATGTTGCTCTCGATGCTACTGAAATATACCCCCAATGAGCTCAGATTGATTCTCATTGATCCCAAGCAGCTTGAGCTAGCTAATTATAATGAGATTCCACATCTGCTGACGCCTGTGGTAACTGATATGACGGAGGCGGCCAGTAGCTTGTCTTGGTGTGTGGCAGAGATGGAGCGCCGTTATCAGCTGATGAGTTTGCTAAAGGTGCGTAAACTCAATGAGTTCAATAAAAAGGTGCTCGCCGCTGAAAAGGCAGGCAAGCCGATGCTTGATCCTTTATGGCGTCCCAACGATAATGTCAGTATCGACCAAGCGCCTAAGCTAAAAACGCTACCGATGATCGTTATCGTCGCCGATGAGTTTGCCGATATGATAATGCAAGTTGGCAAACAAGCCGAAGAGCTGATCACCCGTCTTGCGCAAAAATCGCGGGCTTCTGGTATTCATTTGATGCTAGCGACTCAGCGCCCCTCAGTCGATGTGATTACCGGCCTGATCAAAGCCAATATCCCAGTACGTGCTGCTCTACGAGTCAACTCAAAAGTCGATTCGCGGACGATTTTGGATAGCGGCGGCGCTGAAGACATGCTCGGTAATGGTGATATGCTGTTTTTAGGACCAGGTCAAATTGAGCCTGATCGAGTGCATGGCGCTTATGTCAGTGATGAAGAGGTCAACCGCGTCTGTGACGCGTGGCGTGAGCGCGGCGCTCCAGACTATATCGATAATATGGCGGGCAATTTTGAATTATCGAGTTCTGGCAGTGGTAGCTCTGGCGCTAGCGCGTCAGGCGAAGATGACGATCTTTATAATGATGCGGTTGCCTTTATTATGGAGACGCGCAAAGTCTCCGCATCGTCCATTCAGCGCAAATTCAGCATTGGTTATAACCGCGCCGCGCGTATTGTCGATTCGATGGAAGAAGCGGGCCTTGTCAGCTCAATGGGTAAAAGCGGTAAGCGTGAACTGCTGATGTAAGTCTATAATAAAATGTCAAAAAACGAGCTACGCAAATAGCTCGTTTTTTTGTGCAAATTTTGCTTTAGCTTAATACTAAGATATAGTATTTGCTTATATAATTGACAAAACTAACAGCTATGCAAGGATGCTCTATGTTTAAAGAATACACCCAATTTGACGCGCTAGGCTTAGCCAAGCTCGTCAGCAAAGGCGAAGTCAGCGCCAAAGAATTACTCGATAGTGCCGTCGCACGCGCCAATAAGCTCAACCCCAAACTAAACGCCATCATTCACCGTTTCGATGAGCGTGCTTATGATAAAGCGCAAGCGGGACTACCGTCTGGCGCTTTTACCGGTGTACCTTATTTGCTAAAAGACTTATCTTTTAGTTTTGAAGGTGAGCCTTTGACCATGGGTAGCCGCAGCGTCAATATCATGTCAGATTACGATAGCGAAATTGTCAAACGAATGAAAGCCACAGGGGTCAATACCTTTGGCAAGACTAATACGCCTGAGTTTGGCCTGATTATTACCACTGAGCCTAAGGCTCATGGCGCCACTCATAATCCGTTTAAAAAAGGCTATAGCTCTGGCGGCTCATCGGGTGGTAGTGCCGCTGCAGTAGCGAGTGGTATCGTACCGATGGCAGGCGCAGGTGATGGCGGCGGCTCTATTCGTTTTCCAGCCGCTTGGTGCGGTACTTTTGGCTTCAAACCTAGCCGTGGTCGCAACCCTATGGGGCCTAAGGTTGGAGAGGGCTGGGAAGGCGCGGTCGCTGATCACGTGATTACCCGCAGCGTGCGTGATAGTGCCGCGATGCTCGATGCCACTAGCGGTGCTGAAATTGGCGCGCCGTTCGTGATTGCATCGCCAAAAGGGAGCTTTTTAGAAGCGGCGATGCGCGAACCCAAACCGCTAACAATTGCCCTGCATCAGCAGCCACTGATTGCCGGTACGGTCGTGGATAAAGAGGTGTTGGCGGTACTTGAGCATACTGCTAAGCAGCTAGAATCCATGGGGCATCGTGTGGTGCCTGCCGAGCCGAATATCAATATAGAGCAGTTCTGGCATGACTTTATGGTGGTAGTCTGTACGCATACTGCCTTTACTATCGATGATATTGCGCATAATTATGGTGCTCATCACATTAAAAAACTAGAGCCACAAACCCAAAACATGGCGCTACTAGGACGTTCCTTATCGGCAGTTGATTTAGCGCACGCTAAGCAAGGCTGGCATGACAGCCAATATCAGACGGGATTATTGTTAGAGACCTACGACATGATTTTGTGTCCGACTGTTCCGACAACAGCGGTCAAGCACGGCGTATTGCCGCCAAGTGTGATGGATGAGATGCTGATGCGTAGTGCTGAGGTGCTCAATAAAGGGATCGATATGGGTAAGTATGCTTTTAGCTCTGGCATGATAGAGAAGCTCAGCCATCCGGTATTGAGTAAGATGGCTTTTACTTTATTAGGTAACGTCACCGGCCTACCGGCAGTTTCTGTACCCGTAGGCATGAGTAAAAAAGGCTTACCTATTGGCATGCAGCTGATCGGGCGCATGAATGATGAAACGACATTATTCAGTGTGGCAGGTGAGATGGAGCGGGCTGGCATGTTTACTAAGCCTGCCTTTGCAAAGTAGCCTAAATATAGATCACGCTAATCAAAGCGGTAAATATCCATCCCTAAGCTGTGGTGCGCCATGCTTTGATGCACGACACTGACGCGTTGTCCTACGCCTAGGGCAAAAAACAACGGCAGTAAATGCTCATCGCTCGGATGAATATCTTTATAATTAGGATACTGCTGCCAGTTTAAGGCGGCAGGGATATCGGTTTTTAGCTGCTGCAATAACCACAGCTTAAAGTCCTTTGCTGTCTTATCCACGCTATCGGCTTCCCAGCGCAGTGCTTGCAGATTATGAGTAATATTGCCTGAGCCGATGATTAGGATTTGCTGTTCACGTAGACGAGCAAGCTGCGCGCCTAATTGATAGCAAGCAATGCTGTCATAATGCTGAGGTAAAGATATTTGCACCACAGGCACATCTGCCTGCGGATAAAGATGGCGAAGCGGCGACCAAACGCCGTGATCGCTGACTCGTAACGGGTTGGCCGCGGTATTGATACCGCGTGCGCTGAGCTGCTGCGCCAAAGACTCAGCAAGTGGAGCGTGACCTAGAGCCGGGTATTGTAGCTCATGTAGCTGTTGACTGAAGCCTGAAAAGTCATGCCAAGTCTTCGGCTGTGGATTACTGCTAATCTCAAGCTTAGTAGACACCCAGTGCGCCGACATAATGATAATGGCTCGCGGCTTAGGTAGGTTTTGTCCGATGCGGGCTAGCGCGCTGGTAGTCGCGGACTGCTCGATAGCTAAGGTCGGCGCTCCATGTGAAATAAATAAAGCAGGCAATCTTGCCGCGTTAGTCAAGCCCATAGGCGCATCTAACCAGGCGGCCGCACCGCTGATAGGCGTAGTCGTATCATGTCTCTCATGCTGGGGGCTGTGATTAGGCTGGCTAGTAGATCTGGCTGACTTTGATTGGTTCATGTCAGCTTTATTAGGGCAGATTCGCGTTTTTCAATCCGTTTAGGTGTTTTAGCTCAGCTCTGGTGCTAGTTGCCACGGTGATAAGGATGATTATTATTGATGCTCATCGCGCGATACAGCTGCTCCATCAGCACGACTCGCACTAGCGGATGCGGCAAAGTGAGCGCTGATAATGACCAGGTCATATCTGCCTTTGCCAGTACTGCCGGTGAGACGCCATCAGCGCCGCCTATTACTAACGCCACATCCATACCTTGTGGCATCACATCGGCAAGTTTGTTCGCTAACTTTTCGGTTGAGAGCATCTTGCCTTTGACGTCGAGCACCCATAATTGCTCATGCCCTGAAGCGTTATGCGCAGCCATTATCGCCTGTCCTTCTTGCTCACGGTACTGTGCTAGATTAGCGACCGATGGGTTTTTTGCTCGTTTTGCCGCAGCAATCTCCACGATTTGGGTGCTGAGCATAGGCTGGATACGTTTGAAATATTCGTCAAACCCGGTCTGTATCCATGTAGGCATTTTATTACCGACGCTCAGTATTCTTATTTTCATGGCAGTTAGTACTCCAATAATTGAGTAAAAATAACAAAAGAAGTCTACGCTTAATTTAATGTAACAAACAAGACTTTTATACCCCTTTTTTTTATGCTTAACTAGCATTCGACAAACAAGAGTCTGTTTTGTCACTTAGTTATATTTTCTATGGACTTAATTAAAATTTTTTACGAAAGGAGTCGTTTATGAGTCGTATTATTATGAATCGCACTGTAGCAAATGTCTTAACCCTTACGGCAGGTGCTCTGTTGTCTACTTCTGTATTTGCCGCTTCATTAGATGGCACTCAGTGGCAAACGGTCGATGACAAAACTGGTGAAAAAAAGGCCATTATTCAGCTAAATGAAAATGGCGGTAAGGTCTCCGGTAAAATCATCAAGGTACTCGATAAACAACAGGCGAAAGCAGTCTGTACTAAATGCCCAGGCAGCCTAAAAAACAAACCAGTCGAAGGGCTGCAGATTCTGACAGGTCTAAAAGCGGACGGTAATAATAAGTGGAGCGATGGCAAACTGGTTGATCCGGAGTCTGGCAAAGTCTACTCAGGGAAAATCACCTTGAGTGACAATGGCCAGAGCTTAGATCTGCGAGGCTACGTAGGTACGCCCTTGTTTGGTCGCTCACAGACTTGGCAGCGTATTAAATAACCCGCTCAGAAAGCCATCAATAAAAAGGATGACCGATTGCTATCAGTCGTCCTTTTTTTGTGGTTATTTTTGCGATACGTTAAATATGATCATCTTAGGTTCAGCCGATCTGATTCTAATAAGCGCGTTAGGAGTCATGAGTCAGCGGTTTAAGCGTCTCAGAGATACCCGTAGTACCTTTATTTTTAGGGATAACGTTCAATGTGGCATCTGACTCGAAAACGATGGCTTCTATTTCATCTAAGTCATGAATACCATTTGCACGCATAACGCTCTCAAGCTCTTGATAAGTTAAACGCTCATCACGCATAGCTTCTGGTAAAAACTGGCCTTGATAAAAAACAATCTTAGGTTCAGACAAAATAAAACTGCTAAACGAAGATGATATAGAAGCGTATTTGGTCACCAAAAACTGTAATAAATAAAGGGTCACAATAGAAGCACCACCCTCAATAAACGGGATGTCCTTGAGCAAGATCGTACTAGCGCCCAATGAGCCGATCATAACGGTCACGATCCAGTCAAAGTTATTAAGCTGCGAGGTTGAGCGCTTGCCCGAGACTTTGGTGGTGACGACAATTAAGATATAGACCAGCACCGCGGTCAGCACAATACGTGCAAGTTTTTCTATATCGTCAAAAAACAGCATATCCATAACGATTACCCCTATTTATATTTTTAGCTACTGATTTTAAATAGCTATTTATTAACGGCAATGAGCAGTTTGCTCAGCCTAACGGATTTTATAGCTTAGGAGAATAAAAGTTTTGTAGTCGTTTGGAATTTAGAGATAAACTAGAAACATTTTAGCTATCGGCAGTGCTCATTTGTGAATGTTCAACACGCCCTAATAAAAATAAGCTCATAGCGCTGTTTTATCTCATCATATCTAGCTTGGCAGTCAATGGTTCAAAAACAGTCATTTTGGGCTTAGCAGTCGATTAAATAGCCAAATACCGACACCGGCGCTAATAAAAGTGAGCAGCATAATCGCGATTAAAGCGACTAATAATGGCAGCGGTTGCTGCAGGCTCATTTCTATAAATACTTGCCGATTGGCTTCATCAAACAACCATAACCAAATGGCTAAAAAGTAAAGAGCGTTCAGCAACCAAACGATAACCGTACCGCCAATTGCTAGTTTACTCATCTCATCTTTACGTATTGCACGGCGTTGATGTTTGATGAATTTATGCACGGCAATAAAGGCACCCACTAAGATAGATAGCAAAGTCACCAATTGCGGATTGAGCGCAATTTTCGTTTGTAGCAGCATCAACAAAGCGCTAGCCAGAATATAACCCACCATAAAAAACCCTAGATATTGCGCTAGTTTGACTGGTGTAGTCGATGGGCTAATCACAGATTGAGCCTTAGATTTACTTAAGTTTGCGGATTTGCGCGACATAAATTTGCCTGTATAAATATATTATAATCAGAATTATTTAGCTCAGACTACTTTTTGGCAGTCCAATCGAGCATAGCATCGAGTACCGGGCGAGCCAGATAAGGATTCAATGCCTCGTCGGTATTGATTACGCCGACTACCGCATAATCTTGTCCGGATTGTCCTTTGACATAACCTGCCATAGCGGTGACATTGTTTAAAGTTCCGGTCTTGATCCAAGCTCGGCCAATAGCTTTTGAGTCTGGCATACGCTCGCTATGATGCATAATCGTCCCACTTACGCCAGCGACGCCAAGTGAGTTGACGTAAGCGTCGAAGCTTGGATGATGGTAAGCAAAGCTCAAAAGCTCATTTAGGTTGGCAGCGGTCACTGTACAATCTCGGCATAGCCCTGAGCCGTTGGTTAGATAAGGTGGGGTAGTGGTTAAATTATTTTGCCACCATTGATTGATCTGCGCTAATGCTTGCGGATAATCAGTCGCTGTTGGTTGCCCAAATTGATAAAGGCTAGTGGCGTTTGGCTTAATATTATTAACTTCAGTCATAGTCTGACTGTTAACGGCGCTGTTATTCGTATCAATAGTATCTGCGCGCTTAGCTTTGTGATAGCTACCTATGGACAACGCCACTTGCTCAGTCATCACATTATTGGAGAAGTGATTGATATCATATATCTGCTGCGCCAAGTTATAAGACGGATAACTAACTAGGGGGAATGGCGATAAAGGCAAAGAAGTTAAGCCAACATGCGAATGATACGCTGCGTAAGGCTTTTCTTGACTGATTATCTCTCCGCTAAGCGTATTGCCAAGCGCCTGCCATTTTGTCGCAATGACACGAGCCGCAAAGTCTTTTGCGTCTGGGTAATTAACATAGAAGACATGCTCACCGCAGCTGTCTGGCAGTTTAGCATTGAGCGTTAGTTTATTTTGCTGCCAGCGCGGCGCTAGGCTATTACGAGCCTGCGAGCAGCGAGCACTACGAACACCTATGTGACTTGGGAGTTGGTAGTTGGCTAATTGCGGCGTATAAGTGAGCTGCGCTTGTCCAGTCGCCAAAGGATGAGTCTTAATAGCGAGACTATTGAAGTTTACTAAGAATCCATCCGGACTAGCATTATAAGGTCGCAGAGGAGCGTTATCGAAGGCGGCCGGATCTTTACTGACGTTATTAAATATCGAGCTATCGACAATGATATCACCGTCAATATGCCGAATGCCGGTTTTTTGCACTTGATAGAGTAGCTGCTCTAAGCGCTCATGCGTCATTTTAGGATCGCCGCTTCCTTGAATGATCAAGTCGCCCTGCAGCCTATCCCCAAGGACGATACCAGTATGATAGACCCGAGTAAACCAAACAAAATCTGCGCCTAGTGTATCGAGCGCCACAAAGCTAGGGATCAGCTTCATTGTGCTAGCAGGAGTACGCGGGATATCAATATTATGGCTAATCAGTGGTATAAGTCGGCGTTTGGCAGTATCTTCAGTATCGCTATAGCGAACGGTACGGCTTTCATTGATTACTAATATTGGTGGCGGGTTTTCTAAGCTTTGATAAGTATAAGGGTCATCGGTATAAGCTTGCAGCTTACGATCTTGTTGCTCAATGGCTTGTTTGTCGACAGTGATAGCTGAATTGGCGGCTTTATTATTGCTATTATTAGCGCTTTGAGCCGCGTTGGTTACAGCTGCTACTTCAGTATCAAGATTACCAACATTCGCGCCATCACCCTCAGTATTGCTATCGATGACTTTTATGATCGCGGGCAAACGACTATGCGTCTTATCACCGAGTGGGGTAATGAGGATACTGATGGTGTCAGCGCTTAGCTCGGCTTTATTTAATGCCGCCTCAATAGAGGCAGGTAGCGCTGCTTGTGAGGTGAGTGGCATTAAGCTAAGAATAGCGCCCGTTAATAATTTTAAGCGTTGGAGGCGCTGATGACGACTAGTAGAGTCAGTAAAACGAGAGGTAAGAAACAGGCTAGAGATTCTAGAGAGTATGGTCATGAGGTATCTGAGCTTAAATCGTAAAACGGCTTATAGTAACATGAGTGGCTATGTGAGTCTTAAAAAGCGTATAAAAGAAAGGTTAAGATAACACTCTCAGCGCACATGTAAAAAAGCCATAGCAGTCATCAGCGCATCATTATAGGCGTCATGACTACCAAATTCAGGAATATTATAATGAGCGAGTATTTTGGATAGTTGCTGTGAAGAGTTGGGCGTATTGGGGTCGCGATCGCCCATACGCTGACTATATAAGCGTCTAACATCAAGCACTTCATTGGGCAAAGTAGTACCCATATATTGCTTGATTAAGGGGTTCAAAAATGCAGTGTCTAGCTGCGGACAAAACCCAACGATAGGGCGATTGTTGATAAAGGGCAGTAGCATTGCGAGCATCTCCTCATAGCTCATACCTTCAGCAACATCGGCGCTACGTAGACCATGAATGATAATAGTATCACGATCGGGCATGACTGGCGGACGACATACCAGATGCAGACCGTTACCAGTATCGATAGTATCGCCGTTGATGTGAATGGCAGCGACCGAGAGCAAATGATGCTTGCGAGGATTGAGACCCGTCATTTCACAATCTATCGCCACCCATTGACCTTCTATAGGAGGCTCAAACATCGAGGCAAGCTCCGCTCGCTGTAGCTGTGTCTTTCGCCATTGGTTTGATAATTGTTTGAGCCAACTCATAAATGTTTGCTTCTTAGTGATAATGATAATGATAATGATAGTGATTGTAGTTGTAAATAAGCAGTAAAGCGCTTAAACCGTATAATTCTGCCTTAACCGATCTCGAGCTGATAGTGCTGGCGTAGCTGGTTCTTAAAGCTCTTCACTACCGCTAAGCACTCTTTTAGTACATCGCGCTCAAGCGCCGATAGGGTCATAGGATCGACTTGCCGAGCATACTTATCATCAGTAGCGAGCGCCACAGCCAACCGCTGACCCATAAAGAACTCTAATGCTTCGCCCAAAGTGGTGGCTCGCTCTTGAGTCAGCACTCCGGCTTGCACCAGCGCCTTTAGCCGATCCCTAGTACTGGGCACGTGCAAGATGTCATATTCTAAGGCCATACTGCGAATACCATGCACTAAAGGAAACAGACCGGACTTTTTGAGATCGATACTCGTATTATTGGTCTTACCCAGTAGAGGCGCAAGCCGCTGCCACCACTGGTTAACATCCCCAAACTGTAGCGCGGCGCGGGCGAATTGACGCACAAACATAGGATCTGAATGACGATGTGCGACTTTGAGATGATCACGAATTTGAGTCAGTAGCGCCTCATCGCCGCAAACATACTCGCCATCGAGTATCGCGGATAGATAGATAGCGTGCATAGGATCAGTGTTCTTAAACCATAAGCTGATCTGCGCTGTAAACTCTGGCAGCGGCTGTCGCCATATTGGGTTGGTCATCATAATATTACCATCACACAGCGGGTAGCCTAGAGCCGCTAATTGATGATTGAAGGTATCAGTATACTCAGCAAGCTTTGGATGACTAAAGCCATCGCGTATAATCAGCGCATTGTCTTGATCGGTACGCATGATCTGCTCGCCGCGTCCTTCAGATCCCATAACGATCATACAAGTGTTTTCCAAGACCTCGCTAGGCACGATAAGCTGCCACAGTTTAGTAAATACCTGCGCATTAAGCGTCTGTACCATGCGACTGACGTTACCAATTTTGACGCCGTTTTGCTGCTGGGCACGGATATAGCGCCCGATCAGTGCGGCGGCAGTATCGATACTAGCAAAATCCTTGGCTTGCTCGATCTGAATACTGATCAGCTGTGAGTGCTGACCGATATAGGCAAGCATATCGCTTTGACCTAAGATACCGGCGACTTGGCCACTATCATCGATGACGGGAAGCCTATGAATACGATAGCGAGTCATGGTCAACAGCGCATCGCCAATCTCACTATCAGCGTTGATAGTACGTAGATTGAAGCTGGCGTAGTCTTGACAAGAGGTAGTTGCCGGATCTCGCTGATCGCTGACAGCTCGGCAAACATCAGCATCAGTCAAAATCCCTAGCTGACTGTCGTCTAAGTCCTCGGCTACATCAGCTAATTGACGTACTAACACGTGCTTCATCCCAACTTTGTTCATGACCTGAGCTGCTTGTTGTAGGCTAGCAGCTGCCTCAACGATATGTACCGGGAGTAAAGTCACATCAGTTACTGGCTGTAGCATGATTTGCTGTACTTCTTGCTGGGCGGTGTAGCCGCTATTACTCAGCGATAGGTTCTGTGACTTAGTGCCTTGGCGCTGTTGTAAGGCTTTTAGCTTCTCGGGTAATTTATCCGAGAGGAGCTGACGCACTAAATGGTTTTGGGCGCTAATTTTATCGATAGCCGCACCATCGATTTGTAAGAGTAGCGTATCCTCACTGGCGCGGTAGTCATATGACAGGACATCTGAGCTAGTGTTCTTTGCCATTTCAGGCGTACGGCGGCTATCGAACCAGTCGTTACTGTGAAAGTGGTCGGAGTGATTGCTACCGAAGTAAGCAGCAACAAAATCGCCTGCGCAGGTCTGCTCGATTTGACCTTTTATCAGCACATAAAAGTAGGTCATATCGTCAGTCATCAAGCGCTCATCGGCTGCTAAATAACGTATTTGCGTGTGTTTTCTGATACTTTGGCGTTCCGCTAAGCTTAACACGTCAAATGGCGGCTGGGTAAAATCAAGAGGGATCATGGCATCATCCGTGATAGCGTTATTAATCCGCTATAGTAAATAAGGTATTTATCTTATTACTATAGCATTATATAAAAAATAATCCTTAATAACATAAGGGTTATTAAGGATTATTTAAAAATATTAGCCTAAAGTTATTGGCTAGTTATTCGGTATTAGCAGCGGTAGTCAGTAATTGACGAATCCGATCAATGGCCTCGCGACTCTCTTCTACGCTCGCCACCAGCGCTATCCGTACATACCCTTGTCCTGGGTTTTTGCCATTGACCTCGCGGGATAGATAGCGCCCGGCTAGAGCATGAATATTGGCTTGCTCATAAAGCGCTTTTACAAACGCTTCATCGTCCCCTGCGAATAGCTCCGGTACTTTTACCCAAAAGTAAAAGCCAGCATCCGGCATCCGCAGCTCTAATAAGTCACCTAGCTCCTGCATCCACAAGGCAAACTTCTCTTTATAAAGCGCTCGATTATGAGCGACATGCTTTTCATCCTGCCAAGCCGCAATCGACGCAAGCTGATGCGGGATAGGCATAGCGCAGCCTTGGTAAGTACGATACTGTAAGTAGGATTTTAAAATGGTAGCGTCACCAGCGACAAAGCCTGAGCGTAGACCCGGTAAGTTTGAGCGCTTGGACAAGGAATGAAAAACGATGCAGCGCCTAAAGTCATCCCGACCAAACGCCGTACAAGCTTGTAATAAGCCGATAGGGGGTTCGTCAAAATACAGCTCGCTATAGCACTCATCACTGGCAATAATAAAACCGTATTTATCAGATAATCGCAGGATAAATTCCCAATCATCCAAGCTCATCACTGAGCCGGTTGGGTTGTTTGGACTACAGATAAACAGCAGCTGAGTGCGCGCCCAAACCTCAACAGGAACCGAACGATAGTCGCCCTTAAAATCATTCTCTAACGTACAAGGAACAAAATAAGGCGTCGCTTGGGCCAGTAGTGCTGCTCCCTCATAAATCTGATAAAAAGGGTTGGGCATGACCACTGTCGGCTGCGGCGTCTCTGCACTATGATTGACCACCGCTTGTACGAAGCTGAATATAGCTTCACGAGTGCCCATCACTGGCAGTACTTCATTATAAGCATCGACATGACGTAGAAAAAACCGTTTTTCTAACCAATGAGCTATCGTTTGTCGCAGCTCAAAAGAGCCATTAGTAGTGGGGTAACAGCTTAAACTGTCCAAATTTTGCTGTAGAACGTCCAAGATAAAGGTGGGTGGCTCGTGTTTTGGCTCACCAATACCAAGCTTGATTTCGCTGTAGTTCGGGTTTGGCTTGCTGTCAGCAAGCAAATCACTCATTTTAGCGAAAGGATAAGGATGCAAAGCTCGTAAGTTGTGATTCATAGGCGCAGTAACTATAATAGACAATTAATAATAAAGTTATAAAGAAAAATAACATTAGCGCAGTGTAGCACCTCTCTTATTTTTTGTCTTTTTCTTATGGTGGTTATTACCTGTTGATATAGCAAGGCTGCTAGCAAAGATCAAAGATAGTACACCTCTACCATTCATAACTGTCGGCAGTCACTTATCTTCTAACCGATAACATTGAAGACTATAAATAATAACTACTGTGCTCTTTAGAGGACTTGATAATTATGACTAAAAGTTACAAAGCTTCTAAACCTGATAGTATTAGCGGTATGGAGTTGGATAATATCGCAAACCCAGCAGTAAAGTATGATTGCGACTCAAAACATGCGAGTAAAGTATGTGAGCAATTGAAGAGTCGTGAGCAGCAATGGTGGCAAGCTCATCAAAGTCTTATTGACCTCAAAGAGCGACAGATATTTTGGTTCGGGGAGAGCAGTATGATGATGTGGCTGCTTTGGCATTTAGTTAGCTATTTCATCGTGGCATTAGTGCTAATGCTAGCGAGCAAAATGCTAAATTTATCACTCTCGTTACAGCAATATGTGCTTATATTTGCCTTACAAACTTTAGTCTTTATCGCCGCCTTTGTCTTTAAAGGCAATCTAGCCAGACTATTACAAAACAAGTTCCACAGAGCGGAGCTAAAACGAGAGCAGTCGTTCAATGAAATGATGATTTTAGCCTCAGACAGTCTGTTTCCAGACGTTCATTCTCAAGCGCCCATTTCCCTACACAGTATCTACGAGCAGTATGACAAACAGATACAGCTAATGAGCTTATATACTTTACTCAATCGTGAAATTGATGCTGGAAGATTGATTTTACAGTATGAAACGCAGGCAGGTTCATTGCCATTAGAGCTTGCCGAAGATGAGCTCAATGATGTTGCTGAAGACATCATTTATAGAAGTACGGTGTCATAGTCTTAACGCATAAAAGCTTTAGCTCATCAGCATGCACTCATAAATAGGGGTAACTAGCCGTCCTATTTATCAGCGACAACTGACCCTAGTGATAACGGTATCAGCTATGATCTGCGCGAACACTCAGAGAGGCTATCAATGCCTCTTTTAGGGTAGCTAACATAGCATCAGATAAGGGTGCGTCATTTCGGTCACTAATATAAAACATATCTTCAGCACGCTCACCTAAGGTGGTAATACGAGCGGCGTGCACTTCTATATTTTGCTGCAAAAATACTTGACCCACACGGGCCAACAATCCGGGTTGGTCCAGTGTTTGTAAACTCATAATATGCTGGTTAGAAGCCTCGTTGAACTCAAAGCTGATCGTCGTTGGAACATCGAAATGCAGTAATTGCCGAGGCAGGCGCTTGCTGGTCAATTTCGGAGCGCTAGGATCTTTGAACGCATCGATTAGGCGCTGTTTTAACTCTTCTTGCTCGTCAGCTTCCGTCAATAAGGTACCGCTACGATCAAGCAAGACGTAAGAGTCTAGAGCAAAATCACGCGTAGCAGTGATAATACGTGCATCTAACACATCCAAGTTCATCTGATCAAAGACCGCCATCGTCACTGCAAATAGATTATCCTGATCTTGGGTGTAGACGAACACTTGTACCGCATCTAGCGCCAGCTCTCTGTGCTCGCGTAGCACTACTAAAGGCGCACTATCAGCATCTGAGGCCCGTCCAATCGGCGGATGCGCCAAAATCGCTGCCGTGTGCCAAAGGATATCCTCAGCAATCTCTCGTAAAAAGTACTCATCGCCTAAGTCGTCCCAAAGCCTTAGCACCTCTTCGCGGTCCATGTGCTGATTGTCTGCTGAGTCAAGCATCTGCATAGCCTGCTTACGAGTGGCGCGGATCATATCTTGACGGTTGGTAGGAGCGTCGATATCAGCACGCAATATACGCCGCGTCTGCGAGTACAGCTGCTTCATAAGACTGGCGCGCCAGCTATTCCAGAGCTGCGGATTAGTGGCATTCATATCGGCAACGGTGAGTACATACAGATGATTGAGATGAGTGACATTACTGACAAGATCGGCAAATACAGTCACTACATCAGGGTCTGATATGTCCTTTTTTTGCGCGGTCATCGACATCAGTAAATGATAACGCGTCAGCCAGCCCACCAGATTAGCATCCGCTAAGCTCATGCCATGCTTGAGACAAAACTCGATCGATTCGGTCTGCCCAAGCTCGCTATGATTACCGCCGCGACCTTTGGCAATATCATGGAACATCGCCGCGAGCACTAAAATCTCTTTACGTTCAATACGCTGAAAGATAGCGCTAACTAGCGGAAAGTCTTGTTGAAACCTGTCATCGGTAAAGCGATGCAAAATACGAATCAAAAACAGCGTATGCGCATCGACCGTATAGCGATGGAACAAGTCATACTGCATCAGCCCCGTCACTTGCGCAAAAGAAGGAATATAATTACCTAAGACGCCGTAACGGTTCATCGTTCGCAGACGATGAAATAGATAGTTTTGCTCTTTAAGATTAGCCAAAAACAGCGCTTGATGCTCAGGAGTGTCACGATAGTTTTGATCAATACCGCGGGCGGCTACTTTGAGCGCGCGCAGCGTATGGGTACGGACTTTTTTGAGTCCATGTTGTCCCATAAGTAAGAACATCTCCAAGATAGCTTCGGGATGCTGAGCAAACACACGATGATGGGCGATAGCGATTTGATCGCCAATTTGATTGAAGCGCGCGGTTAAGGGGCGCTTGCTTGGGCGCTCATCGATAGGCAGGTGCGGCTCTATGATGGTCTCAAAATAGTGATTGGTTAGCATCTCAGACAGCGTTGAGATTTGCATAGCGCAGCGATAATAATCACGCATAAAGCGCTCGACCGCCGCATTAGGCTCATCATCAGGCTGAGTCTCATAACCCATAAGCGCAGCGATATCACGTTGATAATCGAACAACAGCCTATTTTCATTACGGCCGGTCAGCTCATGCAAATAATGACGTATTTGCCAGATATAACTCTCGGCAAAGCTGAGCTCATCAAACTCCTTTTCGGTCAAAAAGCTCTGCTGTACTAAGTCATAGAGCTTACCGACCCGAAAATAGCGCTTAGTGACCCAGCCGATAATATGAATATCACGCAGACCGCCAGGGGCTGTTTTTATATTTGGCTCAAGATTGTATTCGGTAGCATTGTGTTGTAGATAACGGTTTTTGGCTTCCTCGATTTTAATCTCATAGAAGTCGAGCTGTGACCATAGCTTATTAACGACGGCGATAGGCGTGTTTTTTAGGTCATTATTGCCTATGAGCAGTCTTGCTTCTAGCAAGGAGCTGGCTACTGTGTGATCATGAGCGGCCTCTAAGCAGTCATCGACGCTACGCACAGCCAGCGCTGGTTCAAGGCCAACATCCCAAAGCATAGCGACTAAGCGGTCTATTTTATTACTGACCTCTTTGGTGATTATATTAGGAGACAGTAATAAAATGTCGATGTCTGAATACAAAGACAGCTCACCGCGGCCATAGCCGCCAACGGCAAATAGTGCCAGATCAGTCTGCTCCAATTCGAACCATAAAAAAAGACTGCTTAATAGCTCATCGATAGCGCAGGCGCGTGCGGCTACCAGTTGTCTGATATTGACCCCGCGCTCAAGCGCTCGGCTGATATCTTCTTTGATCTGAGCTAGCCACTCAGGGATACCTAATAAAGAGTGTTTGCTGGGATCACTGACGACCAATAAAGGCGTGCCTGTTGACTCATCAGGCGGAGCCAATGCTGGTAACGGCGTAATATACATAGATGCAACATCGCAAGTGAACATGATCGTTATCCCATAAACCAAATACTTAGAAATCGAAAACTGAGAGCTGTAAAGCTACAGCTGAGGGTTGTCATACTATGTTTTGTTTTAATACTATAAAGTATAAATCAACCGCAAAAAAAAGACCGCGTAAGCGATCTTTTCTTTATGTAACTACTGAGTCAAAAAACTCAAGTCTTCTTCGGGACGAGTAGTAAAGACTTCGCAGCCATTGTCCGTGACCACCATTGTATGCTCCCACTGCGCTGAGAGCTTACGGTCTTTGGTAATCGCCGTCCATTCATCTGGCAAAATTTTGGTCTGCCAAGTGCCTTGGTTGATCATCGGCTCAATGGTAAAAGTCATGCCCGTCTTGAGCTCAAAGCCTGTGCCTTTTTTGCCATAATGCATGACTTGCGGCTCGTGGTGAAACTCATTAGATATACCGTGACCACAGAACTCACGTACGATACTAAAACGCTCAGGCTCGACGACCTCTTGAATCGCCGCGCCGACATCGCCGAGACGGGCGCCGTCTTTGACCACACTCATACCCGCGTAGAGCGCTTTTTGCGCGACATCACAAATGCGCTTAGCCATGATAGAGCCTTCACCGACGATCCACATCTTAGAAGTATCGCCATAGTAGCCGTCTTTGATCACTGTCACATCAATATTGATAATGTCGCCGTCTTTAAGAAGTTTGCTTTCGGTAGGAATGCCGTGACAGACCACGTGATTGACAGAAGTACAGATAGATTTTGGGAAGCCATTATAGTTCAGCGGTGCCGGAATCGCTTGTTGCTCGTTGACGATATAATCATGAGCGATTTGGTTCAGCGCTTCGGTACTGACGCCAACCTTGACATGCTCATCTAACATCACTAGGACGTCGCTGGCAAGCTTGCCTGCCACGCGCATTTTATCTAAGGCTTCAGGAGACTGAATGAGAGATTTTTTTATCATATTGTTATACTTACAGTTAAAGATTTAAAGTGCCCTAATTATAGCATAAATGTACTATTTAAGGATTGAACAGCTTTGTTGCACATTATATGGAGATAGTGTGTATGAATCACAATATCCCCTTAGCCGTCAAAAGTCGGTTATTGACCTATCGGTTTTCAAAAAACACGTATTGTCAATTGATTATTACAAAGTATATGAGTAATGTAATTCGAATGCTAAATGGATTGGCATAGGTTTTTGCGAGCTGCTACTGATTGCGACTAAGTAGTTTGTACTCAGTAGTTTATGTAATTGAGCTTATACAAAGACCGATAAACCTCAATAATAACAAGGATGTGCTCATGACTCTCAAGGCCTCTCTCTTCGCAGTATCAAAAAACAAAATGCTACCCATGCTAAGTGCTTTAGGTACTAGCGCTTTATTACTGACCATGCCAGCCACATCAGCGCAAGCTGCTGGAAGTTTCTATAACTGCGCCAATGCTACTGGCTGTCAAAAAGTAGATAGCAAATGGTGGACCTCAAGCCATACTGATACCAAGTACCCGTTAGTAATGACTCATGGCCTAGTCGGTTTTACTAAACTGCTAGGCATCGATTATTTCTATGGTATTCCGCAAACTTTAATGAGCGGTGGCTCAGACGTTTATGCCACTAAGACCTCGTCCTTTAATGATAGTAGAGTGCGCGGTGAGCAGTTATTACAGCAAGTCAAAACCATTAGTGCCGTCTCTGGCAGTCCGAAAGTTAATCTGCTCGGACACAGTCACGGTGGACACGATATCCGCTATGTCGCTGGCGTTGCGCCGCAGTATGTCGCTTCAGTGACGGCGGTTGCCAGTCCTGGTCAAGGCGCTGCATTAGCGGATTGGGTGGTTGAGCAGATCGATAATGACAGAGTCAATGGCGAGTACAATACCGCGACCAAAGCCGCTTTAACGCTATTTGGCTTTCTAGGTAATTTTATGGATCTAAACGCCGGTATTCCTATTAACGAGTTGCAAGAGCAGGATGGTTTTGGTGCGGTAACGGCCTTGACGACTGAATACACAAAAGACTTCAATCGCGAATTCTCTGCAGCGATGCCTACTAGCTACTGTGGTCAGCCGACTGCAACTAAAGTCAATGGTATTAATTACTATTCTTTCAGTGGTGTTGGTCAAGTGACCAATGTCCTTGATCCTATTGATTATGTGATGTTAGCCACCTCACAGGCTTATGATGATCCCAATGATGGCTTAGTATCAGCTTGCTCTAGTCGGTTGGGTTACGTTATCCGTGATGATTATAAGATGAATCACTTAGACTCCGTCAACCAACTATTAGGTTTAGTCGCTTGGGGTCAGCCCAATCCCAAGACAGTCTACCGCGATCAAGCCAATCGTCTGAAAAAAGCGGGTATGTAATTCGCTATCACGCCTATATTAGCAGCGTTAACATCTAGTTTGTCTAAACAACAATAAGCAGGGTCAACTCGGTTGACCCTGCTTGCTCATAAAATAAACTAAGCTATGTCTTCAATATAAATAGTAAATAGGCAAAGAATCGCTATGACCTCCAATAACCGCCGTTTTCCTTATGGCCTGCTCATTATTCTTGCTCTTGTGATAGGTGTTATTGCAGTCATTATCTGGTTTAAGCCTGACCGAAGCTCTGCTGAGCCAATGACAGCGGTGGCTAGCGCTGCCGATAATGACAGCGACAGTTCGATGACAGCTATGTCAGATCCTGATAAAGGTGAGGAGGCACTAGCGCCGCAAACTAATACCTTTACCACAGGTCTTGAAAGCCTACCGCGGTCCTTGCAAGGTACAGATGTCGATGGCGAGATTATCATCGATGAAAATAAGCAATTGGTGGTGACTGAAGGCTTACGGCGCTTATTCGATTATTTTTTATCAGCGCTCGGTGAAGAGAGCGAAGCCACTATTTATGCTCGCGTTGAGAGCTATATCCGTTATCACACCCCTGAGCCAGCCGCTAGTCAAGCCGTGGCTATCTTTGATCAGTATGTCGCCTACCTCAAAGCCATCCCTGACATAGAGAAGCGCTATGGCAATTTGCAACTGCAAGCGACCAAAAGTGGTCAGTTAGATTTAAATGCCGTAGCGCAGCAAAGACAGGATGTGGCTCAGCTGCGCCAGCAGTTTTTTGCCCAAGAGACGATTGTCGCTTTTTTTGGTAGCGAGGAGGAGTACGACAACTATAGTATGGAGATGGTCAGAATCAACCAAAACCAGCAACTCTCCGAGGCACAAAAACAAGCGGCACGGCAAGACTACATTAGCCGTATGCCCGATAACACTATCAAGGCCAATATCGAGCAGCAAGCCAACTTAAGCGAGCTGATGGCGCGTACTAAGCAGATGAAAGCGAAAGGTGCATCGCCTGAAGCACTGTATAACATGCGCCGTGAGCTAGTAGGCGAGGCGGCAGCAAAAAGGCTTGCCCAAGTTGATCAGCAAGACGCCAATTTCGATCAGCGTTTTCAGCAGTTACAAAGACAAAAGCAGCAAATTCTGGCTCAAACCGCTGACAAGGCGCAGGCACAAACTCAAATCACCCAGTTAGAAAAACAGTTATTTGACGATGCCGAGCGTAAACGTTTGGCCGGTTACGCCGCTTTGGAGAAGATAGCCCAAAAGTAGTTAGTATTGGTTACAATAAAATATAATTATTAACACTAAGTAACTTATAGCAATGATGAAAATAGTAGTTAATAGAAACTGATTCAGTTAAGTTTATTAATAAGAGCAATGTGAAATGTTATAGTTGTTCTTGTTTAATAATGATATCAATAAACTCATTTAGTACTAATATTAGGAGCTCAAATGAAAAACACGATCAAATTGTTGATGACTAGCATTGCTTTAGTCAGCGTATTGGCAGGTTGCCAATCATTAGCGACGCAGCCCACCGCTGAGCCAAATATTACTGGTACCGATGTTATTTAAGACCATTCAATGAGCTAATAACTCAAAAGTAACTTATTCAAAGTTGATGTTATAGCTTACAGGGTCCATTTTATTTATTTCAAGTTCTATTAAGCCTTGCTAGCTAGCGAGGTTTTTTTAGGTCAGCTTTACGATGAGCGGTACTATATATGAAGCAATACAATAAAAAAATTATCAAACGGCAGTCAGTTAGCAGCTAAGAAGACAACTAGCAAGCGTCGTTAGCAAAACCCCTCCAAAGTGGAACAAAGAAAGAGCTAAGCATATACTCAACTAGTGATGACAGTGACGAGGATGTTGTGGATAATAGCTGTACAGTTCGGTCAAAAGAAAAATTAATAGATCTGTTATGATAAATGCCTATTAACGCATTACTATCAACTAATAACCAAATCATTTACTTAACTTTTTAGGAGAAGATATGAAAAATATGACTAAATTAGCTATGGCTGCCACGCTAGCTGTTGGTACGCTTGCCGGTTGCCAAACCACTCCTGGCGTGACCGCTCCAGTCGCTCAGCCCCTAACAGTTGATGCCCTTGAAGCCTATAATTGGCAACTAGTAGATGCCAAGCGCGCTAATGGCGAGAAAGTAACCCAGCTATTCACTATGCCAAATAATCCGCTAACTTTGAACTTCTTTAAAGACAATGGCAACCAACGCGTTAGCTTCATGAATACTTGTAATAATATCGGTGGCACTTATCGCGTTGTTGATAATAATGTGCAGCTAGGTAACGTAATAAGTACTATGAAGGCTTGTCCTGAGCCACAAGCTAGCTTTGACACGGCGACTATGGCGACTGTACAAGGTAAATATAGCCTAAATAGAAATGCGAACAATGTGCCTATCTTGACTATTCGTAACGATAATCAAGTTGCTCATTTTAAAGCCGTTGCTAAGTAGAAATAGTTCTGATCGGTATATAATAAAATATAAAACCGATTTCAATGTAAGATAACATTGATACAACCAATAAAGAGCGCCTTACTTTTTAAGTAGGGCGTTTTTTTGCAAAAATAACTTAGCAATTGAATGAAGTAGGCTTATGATGAGAAATACTAGACTTTACAGTCATTCAATTGATTAAAAGCACTTTAAGATTATGAATAAACAGCGGTCAATATATAATCATTATCTCGAAATTATACTCTCGTTGTAGGCTGGCACTTTTAGCCCAGCGTCATAGATAGTAAAAGGCACCATCATGGCACATAAAAAACAAAACCTACCTGAGAAGATTTGCCCAGTTTGCCAACGCCCCTTTACCTGGCGTAAAAAATGGGAGAAGGATTGGGACAATGTGGTGTATTGTTCGGAGCGCTGTCGGCGAAGTAAAGTAAAAATCGAATAGTTAGAGAATAAAAAATTCAGCCCATCAATGAATAAGCTGAATTTTATGTTGTAGTGTTTTTTAATTATTATTGACGATCAAAAATGACATCTTCGCCGTCATTGTTCTGTACTTCATCTTGGTCTTCGTAGCCGATGAAAGTAAGTTTATTACCTTCAATTTTGATACTCATCTGATAATAAAATGATAAATCGTCACCGCCGGTACTACTATATAGAGACTGCCCAAGCGTAAATAGACCATTATTACTTAGCGTATAAGTATTCCAGTCCATACCGGCAAGTGGAACAGTACCGTATTCATAAGGCAAATCTTGATCTACCTCGATATGGAAAAAGGTTTGATCATCTAAAAAGCCAAATAATACCAATTCATCATCAAGTTCACCAGCCCGTGCCTTCCAGATACCTAATTCGTTTTCAGACTTAGCTTTGGTAAACTGATACTTTTCGTCGTTGTCGACTATCCCGCTATCGTCCTCGTCGACGCCTAACGTCAGTATATCACCAGTGATTTGTACCGTTCTTAGTAACTCATCTGATAAGCCAGAACTGCCATTATTATCAAAAATGACATCGTCAATTTCTAATTCATTATTTGCTTTTAGCGAGTATTCGCCCCACTCAATACCATTATCCGAGCCTCTTGAGGAAGTAGGACCAGTCACTTGGGTTTGTACATAAGTACCATCGTCTAAAAATGATAGAGTCACTAGCTCTTCGTTACCAAGATCCATTCGCCACAGCCCTGATAGCATCTGCTCATCGACTGACTCTTGAACAGCAGTTCTTGAGAAGGTAAATGAATCGTCATCGACATCAAGGATGAGCTGCTCATCATCAGTCACGCGCGCGTAACGAGTGCTTGGCTCTGATAGCCCTTTGCCAGCATTACTATCAAAGGTTTGAGTGGTTGTGAGTTGATTGGTGGATGGGTTGATCGCATAAGTACCCCATTCAAGACCGTTTTCATCATTATCAACTGAGAGATCCGAATTTACCTGTACATGAACGTACTGACTCTCATCTAAAAAAGCGACTCCAATCAGCTCATCATCTGTATCGTCTACATCGTCAAAGCTCCAAGCGCCTACGATGCCATCAGGCTCGATTTCTGAGAACTTATATTGTTCATCACTATCGATGCTACCGTTTTCGTTCTCATCGACTTCCAGGATCAGCTTACCGTTAGATACACGGGCTGATAGGTTTGGCGCATCTGACAAACCCATACTACCATTCTCGTCAAACAGCTGTGTGGTGGTTAATTCTCCAGTTTTACTGTCAATCTCATAGGTTCCCCATTCAAGACCGCCTTGTGGATCATCAACCAGCGATTCGTTGTCAACCTGAACTTGCACATAAGTACCGTCACTCATAAAAGATATGGCGCTCAAGCTGTTGTCATTACTACTATCTTCACTCCAAAAGCCGACGATATTAGTGTCAATATCTGACTGATCAGGTTGCGACGTAGATGGTCCATCATTATCATCACCACATCCTTGTAAAAACAGCGCTGTAGTAATGGCCAGTAGTGTCAATTTGAAGGGTTTCATTTTTATCTCTCCTT
Source organism: Psychrobacter sp. 2Y5 (assembly GCF_051847375.1). Taxonomy (NCBI): domain Bacteria; kingdom Pseudomonadati; phylum Pseudomonadota; class Gammaproteobacteria; order Moraxellales; family Moraxellaceae; genus Psychrobacter; species Psychrobacter sp. 2Y5. The sequence continues at coordinate 14,445 of NZ_JBPYDA010000015.1, read as the reverse complement.
GAATAAAAAATGTAAAATCGAACTAAGCTCACACGAACGTCCTTGTTCCTCCTTTTAGTAGAAAAAGAAAAATGCCTTCAAGATGACGGCATAGAATATAACTAGCACACCTTAATTATATTCACAATATTGAATATATCAAAAACAATCCGGATAAGCGAATTAAAATATTAAGAAAAAAAGACAGTTTAAACGTCTGGTGAGAGGATGTGGTATACGTGTTGTCGCACAAAAAAGCTAAAGCTTCTTTGAATTGTGCTTAAAAAATAAAAAATGGCGGTGTCACTATTAAATAGTGTCAAATAAGATATGACTAAAGACACTGTGATAAAAATAATAACAAAGACAAAAAATTTGGCGTACTAAATTTTAATTAGTACGCCAAAGGCAATTCACAATATTCTGCTAAACCTTTAATAACCCTACAGATTCGGATTTAACCACTTCTCAGCGGTATTCATATCCCAATCTTTCCGCTTAGCATAATCCTCTAACTGATCTCGGCCTATTTTTCCGACGTTGAAGTATTCGCTATCAGGATGGGAGTAATAGAAACCGCTTACCGAAGACGCTGGCCACATCGCAAAGCTCTCAGTCAACGTCGTACCGATAGCGTCAACCGTACCGAGCCAATCAAACAATTTGCCTTTTTCCGTATGCTCAGGGCAAGCAGGGTAGCCAGGGGCAGGGCGGATACCGACGTACTTTTCTTTAATCATCTCATCATTGGTTAAATTTTCATCAGCTTGGTAGCCCCAATAGTCCTTACGGATCAGCTCATGCAAATGCTCAGCAAAGGCTTCGGCTAGGCGATCGGATAGCGCTTGTACCATGATCGCGTTGTAGTCGTCACCTGCTGCTTTGTAATGCTCAGCCAAGTCTTCGGTGCCAACTATCGATACCGTAAAGCCACCGATATGATCGGTGTGGCTACTTGATGGCGAGATAAAGTCCGCTAAGCTAAAGTTGGGCTTGCCACTGGCTTTGTCCGACTGCTGGCGCAAATGCTCAAAGGTATGTGTTGGCTGTCCGCCGTCTTCAAGCGCTTTGTCATAAACGCTAATCGTATCTGCGCTAGTGCGCTTGGCTGGGGCAAGTTTAAACACCCCTTTGGCCACAATGAGCTTTTCATCGATCATCTTTTGCATTAAGTTTTTAGCATTATCGAACAAATCACGCGCTGCCTCACCAACGACCTCATCTTGAAGGATTTTGGGGTATTTACCAGCCAGTCCCCAAGAGATAAAGAACGGTGTCCAGTCGATATAAGGTAGCAAGTTATCGATAGGGTAGTCGTCTAATATCACCTGACCGAGTTTATTCGGTACGGGCGGAGTATAACTGTCCCAATCGTACTGAAAACCACCCTCGATGGATTCGGCATAAGACAACTTCGCCGCTTTAGGTTGACGCTTCGCCAGACGCTCGCGTACTTTGATGTACTCTTCACGCGTCTCATCAATAAGGCCTTGACGATTGTCTTTGGAGAGTAGCTTAGTCACCACCCCGACTGAGCGCGAGGCATCTGAGACATAGATGACCGCATCGTTACTATATTGCGGCTCAACCTTAACAGCGGTGTGCGCTTTAGAAGTGGTAGCACCGCCGATCATAAGTGGCAGGGTCATACCGCGCTCTTGCATTTGCTTGGCGACATAGACCATCTCATCGAGGCTAGGAGTAATCAAGCCTGACAAGCCGATAATATCAACTTTTTCTTTTATCGCTGTATCGAGAATAGTCTCACACGGTACCATGACTCCAAGATCGACGATATCGTAGCCGTTACAGCCGAGTACCACGCCGACGATGTTTTTACCGATATCATGGACGTCGCCTTTGACCGTCGCCATCAGGATTTTACCTTTGGTCTCGCCTTCGACTTTTTCCGCTTCGATATACGGGTTCAGCCAAGCGACCGACTGCTTCATAACGCGCGCCGATTTCACCACTTGTGGTAAGAACATTTTACCGGAACCAAATAAGTCGCCGACGATATTCATGCCATCCATCAGTGGTCCTTCGATGACCTCTAGCGGTTTGGGATATTTCTCCCAAGCCTCTTTGGTATCAGCATCGATAAAGGTGGTGATACCTTTAACCAGGGCATGAGCGATGCGCTCTTCTACGGTGCCCTCGCGCCAGCTCATGTCGACGGTACTGTCTTTTTTCTTGCCGTCGTTTTGGAAGTTTTCAGCCACGGTCATTAGCCGCTCGGTGGCATCTTGACCGCTCTCGCCTTGATTACGATTGAGCATTACATCTTCGATGGCATTGCGGGCTTCCTTAGGAATATCGTCATATATCTCCAGCATCGCTGGGTTGACGATGCCCATAGTCAGGCCATTCTGAATGGCGTGATAGAGGAATACTGAGTTAATAGCTTCGCGGATGGGGTTACCGCGGAAACTAAACGAGACGTTAGAGACGCCGCCCGATACCATCGCATTAGGCAGGTTGTCCGTGATCCATTTGGTGGCGTTGATGAAGTCTGCGCCATAATTGTTATGCTCAGTAATGCCGGTGGCGACCGCAAAGACGTTCGGGTCAAAGATAATATCTTCAGACGGGAAGCCGATATCATTAACGAGCACATCGTAGCTGCGCTGACAGATTTGAATTTTACGCTCAAGGCTATCGGCCTGACCGTCTTCATCAAAGGCCATAACGATGATAGCCGCGCCGTAACGCATACAGAGCTTGGCATGACGCACAAACTCCTCATAGCCCTCTTTTAGAGAGATGGAGTTGACCACGCATTTACCCTGCGCGCGCTTAAGGCCTTCCTCGATGATCTCCCATTTTGAGGAGTCGAGCATCAACGGCACACGGCTGATATCCGGCTCACCTGAGACCAGATTGACAAAGTGGATCATCGCTTGCTTGGAGTCGAGCATGCCTTCGTCCATGTTGATATCGACGATTTGCGCGCCGCCTTCAACTTGGTCACGTGCCACGTCCAAAGCTTCAGTATAAGCTTCGGTTTTGATTAAACGTAGGAACTTCTTCGAGCCAGTAACGTTAGTACGTTCACCGACGTTGACGAACAGGCTGTCAGGCGTAATAGTAAATGGCTCTAGCCCTGATAAACGGCAGGCCGGGGCAATCTCAGGAATCGCGCGCGGTGGATAGTTAGCGACCATCTCCGCGATGAGACGAATGTGCTCAGGAGTAGTACCACAGCAGCCGCCCACGATGTTTAAGATGCCTGCTTTGGCAAAGCCTTCTAGCAGCGCGGTGGTTTGTTCAGGGGTCTCATCGTATTCACCAAACTCATTAGGCAAGCCGGCGTTTGGATGGGCTGAGACATACATACTGGCGATATTCGAGAGCGTTTGGATGTGCGGGCGTAGCGCATCAGCGCCGAGTGCACAGTTGAAGCCTACCGACAAAGGTTTCGCATGACGCACTGAGTTATAAAAAGCTTCAGCAGTTTGACCAGAGAGCGTACGACCCGAAGCATCAGTAATGGTGCCTGATATCATAATCGGCAGCTCAAAACCGATATCATCGAAAACACCAGTGATAGCAAATATCGCCGCTTTAGCGTTCAGCGTATCAAACACGGTCTCGATTAAAATAATATCGACGCCGCCTTCTATTAGCGCTAATGTCGCTTCACGGTAGTTATCGGTTAACTGATCAAAGGTAACGTTACGATAAGCGGGATCATTGACATCAGGCGATAGCGAACATGTTCGCGAAGTGGGACCAATGACCCCTGCAACAAAACGCGGCTTGTCGGGGTTCTTCGCAGTAAACTCGTCTGCAGCCTTGCGCGCTATCTGAGCGGCGGTAATATTAAGCTCTGGCACTAGATATTCCATATCGTAGTCGGCCATCGATAGCCGTGTGCCATTGAAGCTATTAGTCTCAATGATATCTGCACCTGCTGCGAGATGATCATGATGAATATCGGTGATCATTTGCGGCTGCGTTAGCACCAGCAGATCATTATTACCGCGCACATCTTGCTCAATATCGGCAAAACGCTCACCACGATAGTCTTTTTCCTCTAATTTGTAGGTCTGAATCTGCGTACCCATCGCACCATCGAGCATCAAAATACGCTTTGCCATTTGCGCTTCTATACGCGCGCGGGCGCTAAGCTGTTGCTCTTTGTACGGAAAGACAGACGGCGGTGTTAGCACAAAATCATTAGTCGTGGTTTTTGAAGTCATAGAAGAAGCACTTATATCATTATGTCTAAAAGGGAAGAGTAGCTGGTTAATATAATAAAAGTAAATGTAGGCATATTAACATGAAAAGTAAACCATTTACGGGTCACTTGAGATCAGTTTCTATGATTTTAATTATCTATAGAGTCAATAAAAAGATATAGGTAGCTATTTTTTTTAAACATCTCTTAACATATTAACGTCGTGTATGAGCAAGTTTGTAAACAAGATAACTTTAAATAAATATCATTTCGATTTTCAATATTGATAACAACGCTAACAGAATTCCACAGTAAAACTAAGGCGTTAGCGACTGCCTAAAAACTGAGCAAAACTTACACTGACATTACAAAAAGTAGCGTAATAACAAATTTATATAGAAATTCTATATGTTAATTTGAGTTCAGAAGGATTGTTCTTCTATAAGAATTTCTTATAAGTTTTAGTTTTGTTATTCATTTTAGTGCATATATACCAAAGTGATAAACCAAGACTCATAGTTTTTTATAAAAGATCCCCTCTATACAACAACAAATCAACTCCTATGGTAAAAAATAGGAGATATTTCATGAATAAGGATATAACTATGAAAATGACTAAATTAGCAACTGTAGGAGCTTTAGCGGTATCACTGGCAGGTCTATCAGCTTGTAATAATATGATGCCAGTGAAAAATACGGCGATGAAAGCGCCTATGACTACGCAAAATATGGCCAAAATGAATGTAGTACAAGTGGCACAAAGTAATGCAGACTTCTCAATACTCGTAGAAGCAGTACAAGCTGCCGGCTTAGCAGGTATGTTATCTGATCCTAATGCTAACTATACTGTCTTTGCACCAACCAATGCTGCTTTCGCGCAAGCGTTAAAAGATACAGGAATGACAAAGGCTGAGCTATTCGCTAACAAGCCCTTGTTGAGAAAAATATTAGGCTATCACGTGGTAAATAGTGACATGGCTATGTATGCCAAAGACGTTATGCCTGGTAATGTTATGACCGCTAGTAACGATACTTTAATGGTTACTCCGCAGAAAATGCTGATGGATGAAAACGGTCGTACTGCTACTATCATTAAGACGGATATTGCAGCAACAAATGGTGTGGTCCATGTTATTGATAAGGTGCTATTACCAAAATAAGCTGTCTATTTAAAGGGTTAATCTAAACAGTTAGCCTGACTCAATCGTTAGTGAACCTTGATGAGCTCATTATTCAAGGTTCACTAATATTATTTAATTAACAATGTTCAAAAGCTTAATTTGTTTATTTAGTCAAGTCGATTATTTGCGTAGAGACTGGATATTTCAAGCATAAAAGAATAAGGCCACAATAAGTCTAAGCTTCATATCAATACCTATACCTCCATATCATTACCTATACATAGTATTAGCCATTTGATGTGTTACTCTCAAACTTGAATTGCTATCGTTAATTATGACAGCAATAAGAACTTTATTCACAACACCACTCATATTAATTAGAAAGGATACTCTTATGTTAAAGAAGACAATACTATCTCTAGCGGTTGCCACTTCTGCCTTATCGCTAGCAGCCTGTAACGACACGGAAACGGTTGCCGATCCAGTAGAGCCAGAGATGACAACTACTGAAGTCACTGAAACAGAAGTGATGGTTGATCCGGCAGTTGAGGCGGATCCGATGGTTGAGCCAATGGCAGACACGATGGCGACTCAGTCTATTGCTGAAATAGCAGCAGACAACGAAAACCTAACGATTCTGACTGCGGCACTACAGTCAGCTGGTCTTGATTCGATGCTAATGTCTACAGATAGCCAGTACACTGTATTTGCACCTACTGATGATGCTTTTGCTCCAGTACTAGAAAAGTTAGGCGTTACTAAAGAAGAGCTGTTGGCTAATACTGAGCTACTCAACAGCGTTCTACCTTACCATGTTGTTCCTATGGTGGTAATGGCAGCTGATATTCCTTACGGTACAGATATCGAAACGGCCAACGGCAAGACGATTTCTATTAGCGATGCTAATGTCATCACGGATGCAACTGGTAATACGGCAAACATTACCGGAACTGATATTATGGCGACTAATGGTGTCGTTCACACTATCGACACGGTACTAATGCCTGAGTAATCTCTAGTAGACCTAAATCAAACTTCTAAAGAAGCTCAGCCTATAGGTTGGGCTTTTTTTTGCGTCAATTTTGGGTATCAATCTTACATGGTAATGAAGTTTTTAGATCGCCTAATGTCAAGTAGGAAAGGTTATTTGCTCTAGCAGGTCTGATAGGCGAAGCAAATAACTTTCTAAGGAGGGCAGACAGGTGCCATAAAAAAACTCGCAACCTAAGCTGCGAGTTTTTATAAGACGTTCATTCTTTATTGACGCTGTCTTTTATCAGAGTCTAAACTCTAGGATCTTTACGCAGATCTGTTTCTTGTCTTTTTAGCGCAACTTCAGCGGCATGACGATCTTCCCAATAAGTGGCGTTTTTGATACCGAATTTCTTAGGATCAAAGACGAATCTATTAGAAGTCGTACCACCACCTGCTTTGAGCTGTGCTTCGTAATCGCGTAGGATATCGATAGCAGGACGTGCCACAAAGAAGATAATGATAATACCAACAATGTTGAGCCATGCCATGAGACCAACGCCGACATCGCCAAGTCCCCAGATAAATCCAGAGCTGTTCAATGCGCCATAAGCGACCATGAACATGATGACTAGCTTGACAACGAATTGACCGATTTTACTAGCGCCTTTACCCATAGAGCGGGTGAGGTAAGAGATATTGACCTCAGCGATATAGTAGTAAGCCAAGATAGTAGTAAAGGCAAAGAAGAATACCGCAATCGCAATAAAGGTATCACCAAAAGTACCGTAGACTGATTCCATCGCCATTTGGGTAAATGACGGTGAGCTTATCTCAACGTCAGCTGCGACGTTCTGTACTAGGAATTGACCATCGGCCAAAGTTCCTTGAATGTTGTACATGCCAGTAGATAAAATCATAAAGGCGGTAGCAGAACAAACTAACAAGGTATCGACATATACTGAGAATGCTTGTACTAAGCCCTGCTGTGCTGGATGATCGACCGCGGCAGCTGATGCTGCGTGTGGACCTGTACCTTGACCGGCCTCGTTTGAGTAAATACCACGCTTCACACCCCAACCGATAGCAGCACCGAAGCCTGCTTGCGCGGTAAAGGCATCACCGATGATCATGCCAAACACTTTTGGAATCATGCTAAAGTTGGTAAACATAATCAGTAGCGCTAGGATGATATAGCCTAATGCCATGAAAGGAACCGCGTATTCAGTAAAGGTTGCAATACGCTTGATACCACCAAAGATGATAAAGCCTAAAACCACTAGGATGATAGCTAAGGCGATTAGACGAGTGGAGCCTGTGTCTATGCCCATGAAGTTCATCGCTGAGCCTTCACCTGCGACCTGAGCGACAGCATTGATAACGCCGTTGGCCTGTACGCCAGGTAGGAACACCCCACAAGCGACAATAGAAGCAATGGCGAATAAAATACCGTACCATTTTTGGCCAAGTGCGCGCTCGAAGTAGTAAGCCGGGCCACCGCGATACTCGCCAGTGACGACGTCGCGCTCTTTATAAATCTGACCTAAAGTAGACTCGACATAAGCGGTTGATGCGCCCAAGAAGGCCACAATCCACATCCAGAATACTGCACCTGGGCCACCAAAACCGATGGCGGCTGCTACACCGGCGATGTTACCCATACCGACACGGCCTGCAAGAGATACCGCTAGTGCCTGAAAGGATGAGATACCATCATTGTCAGGTTTGCCCTTAAATAACAGTCTGAGCATCTCGCCAAATAAACGCACTTGTACAAAGCGCGTTAAAATAGAATAAAAAAGCCCAGCGCCTAAGCATAAATAAACCAGCGCGGGGCTCCAAATAATGTCATTTGCTAAACCAACTAAACCTTCCATATCTATATTCCTCAAACGTCCTCAGTAGCGTATCGATAAGGATAGAAACCGCAACCAAGCTATCTTGGGCTTCTATTGAACGTCCTACTGAGTATGAGTTTCTTGTGTTTACCCGCGCGGCTCATCGCTTCATTCCATGAATATCTTTTGTAACGTTCCAACAAACAATGAGCTGCGGTGCAATTCCATTTGCCGCCTTGGTCACTACACTATAGTAATATCGTTATGTCATAATGACTTAAAAAATATCATAGGATAGTTTTTTAAAACATTATGCTAAATCGATAATAAGTTCATCAGCACTGACAGCTAGCTTTATAACTATACGCTAAAAACCAGACTTTGTAACAGACTATCTCTATCTAGTATTAAATCTACTACTAAATGTATGCCAACCGTACGGCTGCGTAACAGCAATTTGCCATATTTTTTAGTAAATTACTAGGTATTTTTTATCTCATAACCGTTTTTTTTGCTTAAGCAAACTAAAAGGCAATTTAAGTTTAGTACTGAGAATAAATTTATCAAATATCATTTCTGGTGGCTTGTAAGGTAGCGCTGCTACTAGTTTGCGGTTGTGTTTTGGTAACGGTCAATTGTAAAACAGCTATGATGTTGCCATCATTAGCACCATAGACTTAGATTGCCTACATACCGTTTTAAGAATAGCTATATGTAGCGGTCTATAAGCATGACTCATTATGAGATTATTATTTGGAGACATATAAATGGCACGCCAATCTATTATCAAGCCTTTATCTTTTGTTAAACCTTTATTGTTATCAGCGGTATTAGCGACCTCAGCCGTGAGTCTAAGCGGTTGTGGTTATAACAATTTGCAATCACAAGATGAGCAAGTCACCGCTTCTTGGTCAGAGGTGGTCAATCAGTATCAACGCCGTGACGATCTAGTACCAAACTTAGTAAAAGTGGTACAGCAGTACGCTGATCAAGAGCAAGAGGTGTTTACGGAAGTGGCGGCAGCACGCTCACAAGCGGGCGGTATCACCGTTACTCCAGAGCTCCTTAATGACCCAGAAGCGATGGAGCGTTATGCTGAGGCACAACAGCAGATGACGGGTGCTCTCTCCAGACTTATGGCAGTATCAGAGCGCTATCCGGATTTAAAGTCCGATGCGCTCTTCCAGGATTTGCAAGCGCAATTAGAAGGTACTGAAAATCGTATCGCCGTAGCCCGTAATCGTTATATTCAAGAAGTGCAAGGCTATAATACGACGGTGCGTCAGTTTCCAACGAACATCACGGCTAAAGTGTTCGGCATGGATACTAAGCCGAACTTTACGGTCGCTAATGAAGACGCTATCTCTACCGCACCTGAAGTTGATTTTGGTGAATAGTTTTAGCAAGTCATTATTTGAAAAAACACTAGGTAAGATAGATTAGATGAGCAACTCTAGAGCAATCGTAACCGCCGTATTATTCGCCCTTAGCGCCGCGAGCACTTCTGCGCTGTCTGCCGCGCAGAATGAGGTCGCTGTGGCTAGCGCTGATGCTGATGTTCAGAACCAACGCAGCGTTGAAGACTTAGTTGCTATCGCGAAGGCAGGCGAGTCTAATGAAGCGATCAACGATGCGGTACTCGGTAATGAGGCAATCAATGACGCTATACTAGGTAACGATGCTATCAATCCTAATGCAGCCAATGCTAATAGCAATGCCGCTAACCCAGCCCAAGCTAACAACCCGCCACCTGTTCAATCTACCGCTGCTGGCGTTGATGCGGATAAGCTGATTCTCAATAGTCCAGTCATCGATCAAGCCAATATCTTAAACCCGCAACAAAAGCAGCGCTTAGAGGCGCAGCTGCAAGGCATCTATCGTCAGGGGCTTGCGCAAGCGGCGGTGGTAATCGTACCGACAACTGATGGTATACCTATCTTTGATTACTCTTTGCAGACGGCTGAAAGATGGGAGTTGGGCGAAGCCGATACCGACGATGGCCTATTAATCTTAGCTGCTATTAATGATCGCAAGATATATATATTGACAGGTTATGGCTTAGAAGGAGTGCTACCTGATGCTGCAGTCAATCGTATTATCCGTGAAGACATTACCCCTTACTTTAAGCAGAACGACTATGGCGCAGGGCTATTAGCCGGTTTGGATAAAATCGAGCAGCGCTTAACCGCCGATCCAGAGATATTAGCCCGCGCCGACGCGCAAGCAGAAGCGCGCCGTGCCGAGCAAGGCTCAGATGAGCTGCCATCGCCTATTTTTTTATTCCTTATGGCGATGATATTCGGTAGTTTTATTACTAATATATTCGGCCGTGTGCTCGGCTCTATTCTAACCGCGGGTGGGTTCTTTGCTGGCTCGTTAGCGTTAGGCGGCGGTTTCTTTATGACCGTTATTATGGCTATATTTATCTGGCTATTCTTAATTTCTCGCGGCTCAGGCGGCGGCGGTCGCGGTGGACGCGGCGGCGGTGGCGGCATGATATTCTTACCCGGTCTTGGCGGCGGTGGTGGCGGTTTCGGCGGCGGTGGTTTTGGTGGTGGTGGCTTCGGCGGCGGCGGCGGCGGCTTCGGTGGTGGCGGCGCTGGCGGCTCTTGGTAGCCTGCGCGCTATTCACTTAACCGCGCCTAATTCCTAATTGAGTCAGTATTTATTCATAGAGCAATAGCATATTTGAGGAAACACAAGCATGGTCCAAGATAACTCGTCGCAGGCAAGTTTCGCTCGCTTATGGCGTCAGGTCGCATTTGTACCCGTGCTGCACAGTAGGTGGTTGACGCCAGAGGCGAGGGCACGTCTGACCGCGAAGGTAACAGAAGCTGAAATCGGCCATCGCGGTGAGGTGTTCTTAATTATAGAAAATGCTTTGCCGATTCAGGCCGCTTATCATACAAATGCGCGCGCGCGGGCTATTGATTTATTTAGCGATTACCGCGTGTGGGATACCGAAGAGAACACCGGCGTCCTAGTCTATGTCAATATCTGTGAGCAAAGCTTAGACATTATTGCGGATCGTGGTATCAGCGCCCATGTTAGCCCAACCGTATGGCGGGCCATGTGTGATAAGGCGGTGGCCGGTATCGCTAGCAAAAAAGTCGAGGAGAGTCTGGCCGATTTGCTCGATGAGGTTGGGCAGCTGCTGCGTCAATACTATCATCTCGAGCAAGACCCTGCCGGTAACGAGCTATCTGATGCAGTGGTTTTTTTGAAGTAAGCTATAAGTACAAGAACGTATAACAGAGACACGGTAAGGGTAAAAAATGATTGAGCTGATAAAAAGACTACCAAAAGCTGAGCTGCATTTACATATCGAAGGGTCACTTGAGCCAGAATTAATGTTTAGGCTAGCCAAGAAGAATGAGGTGACTATTCCTTATGAGACAGTAGAGGAAGTACGCGCCGCTTATAACTTTACGAATCTACAGAGCTTTTTGGATATCTATTATGCTGGGGCCAATGTTTTAATCACTGAAGAGGATTTTTATGATCTGACTTGGGCCTATATCTTACAGTGCGTGGACAATAATATCGTCCATACTGAGATATTCTTCGACCCGCAGACCCATACCGAGAGAGGTATTGAGTTTGCAACAGTCATCGGTGGTATTAAAAGGGCGCTTGCGGACGCTCATAAGCAGTACGGTATTACGTCTGCTATCATTATGTGCTTTTTGCGGCATCTATCTGAGCAAGACGCCTTTGAGACCTTCGAGCAAGCCTTAGCCTATAAGGACGATATCATCGGTGTCGGTCTCGATTCGGCAGAGATAGGCAATCCACCAGCTAAGTTTGAAGCAGTGTTTAAACGCGCCAAAGCCGAGGGCTTTAAGCTTGTCGCTCACGCCGGCGAGGAAGCCGATTTTAGCTATATCAATGAGGCTTTGGACTTATTAGCGATTGAGCGAATCGATCATGGCGTGCAGTCGATCAATAGCCCAGAACTGATGCAGCGCCTAAAGGAAGAGCAAATACCGCTCACCGTCTGCCCCAACTCCAATATTGAACTCAAAGTATTTGACGATTATCCGCAGCACAATATTAAACAGCTACTAGACTACGGCCTAAACGTCAGTGTCAATTCCGACGATCCGGCTTATTTTAAAGGCTATATCAATCAGAACTTTATCAACCTTTATGAGCATATCGATTTATCGGCAGACGATATCATAACTTTAGTCAAAAACTCTTTTAAATCAGCGTTTATCAGCGAGGAACTAAAGCAAGCGTATCTCGATAAAGTAGATACCGCAGCGAATGCTTAATAACGCAAATATTTAGCCTCCAACTTAACACGCTACTTGTCTGACTTATTGATTACTTTGTCAATCAATACCGGCATCACTGCGCCTGCCTTAGCCGCTAGAGTGAGGTCCACCACCGTACTAGGCGTAGGGTTAGGGTTGATTTCAATGATCTGCGCGCCGTTTTGCTTGGCCAGCTGCGCCAGTCCTGCCGCCGGATAGACTAAGCTTGAGGTACCGATACTCATAAAGATATCGCAATTCGCTGCCGCATCCTCAGCCGTTTGCCAAGCGGCCACCGGTAGCGACTCGCCAAACCAGACAATATCAGGCCGGATATAACCACCGCACTGTGGGCAAGCGATTAGCTGCTCATCGAAATCGAGCGGCTTATCTTTAGCATTGGGATCATCTTCATAAACGCTATCGCATTGGCTACAGCGATTTTTCCACAGATGACCGTGCAAGTGGACAGCCTCGCTCCCTGCCTGCTCATGCAAGTCATCGACGTTTTGGGTGATTAAGGTGATGTGCTGCTGCACTGAAGCGCTAGCGGATTGCCACTGCGCTAAGGCTCGATGCGCCGGATTGGGCGCTTTGTCATGCACCAGCTGCCGTCGCCACTGATACCAAGACCAGACCAGCTTAGGATCGCGCGCAAACGCGATAGGACTGGCTAGATCCTCGGCGCGAAACTTCTCCCACAGGCCCGTTTGCTTATCTCGAAAGGTTGGGATACCGCTCTCAGCTGAGATACCGGCGCCAGTCAAAATACAAATGCGCTTGGCAGAGCGTAATAATTGCGCCGCTTGCTGAACTTGTGCTATTAACTCTGCTGATAATTCTGCTACCATGACTTAATCCTCATTCTGCACTTTATGGTCAACGTACTTTAATAACCCTCAATTCAATAACCCTCAATTCAATAACGATGGATGTATGCCTTTATGATAGACGGAATATGGTGGCTTGTCATATTGCTAAGTGTCGTGGCTGCACTGTGGCTACTGGCCAAGGCACGCGGTGCAAAAGTGGCGAATGGTGCCAGCGCTAATAAACTACCCAAGAACGATGCGCTGCAAAAGACCGTTACTTTACTCAAAAACAGCTTTCCTGAGTATCAGGTCAGCCGCAAAGCCAAGCATTTACTCGTCAGCCGCCAAGGCAAAAAAGTCGCGATGATCACTATCGATAACAGCATCGCTGCTGGTCAGCGTAGATTAGGCGAGGTGCCAATCATTAACTATCACCGCGCTCCTAGCCGCGAGTTGTTAGCTGCTCATTTAGCAGACGCGGAGTAGAGCAAGCCTAAATTTAGCTATAACCCTTTTAGCTACATCAGTACTCGTTTGTGAATGTTCAACACGCCCGAGATCTTATGAAAAATCTTCTCTATAATTTATTTGTTTTATTAATTAATTAGCAGTCAAAGTTTAATATTTCTATGCCATAAAGATTAAATAAAGTATATTAGGGTGATAGACTACCTCCACTCTATATTAAAAGAGTACTTTATGAGTAATGTTCGGTTCTTTTCGTATTCGTTAGCAACTTTTAGTTTAATCACCTCATTAGCTGCTATTTTTATTATCAATATCGTTTATTAAGGATAAAAACTATAACAATAGTAAATCGATACAGTATATCTTGAGCAGTTTATAATAAGACTAGAAGCCTTGAAGAGGGCTTTTTTTATGCCTATAAATCGTGGCTAGCTGTGAGCTGACTTTATGCGACTTGTCATGAGACTATGCTTGCATAATAAGCATCGTTATCCTTTTAATGTACTATGCGGCGATGAAAGCGCTATTTGAAAGCTAAGAGATGTTTGAGTGACTACTCGCACTTTGACAAAAATAGAGAAGAAGCCTTGGCAGCTCTAGGGGATGCTTTCACAAACGAAACGTTTGATGGGCTCACCGGATCTAGCCAATACCAAGACTTCTTCAATAGACTTTAGCAAATGAGTAGCATAAAGGTCAATTAGTCATCCAGTCTCTGCACTGATCTCACAAATCTCATATTCAGACTTGCCGAGTAATGTCGAATGCCCTTATGATGGTTGTATTTTGTCTAAGATGAGTTATCACTTTATCGCT
>NZ_JBPYDA010000014.1:0-46554 GCF_051847375.1 Psychrobacter sp. 2Y5 | reverse complement strand
CTTGACCAAGCGCCGTTCCATCAACAGATAAATGCTGAGCGCCCGATAAGTCCGCTTCCGCTGCTGAGCTGTAGTCTTCACCAGGCTCAGGAGTAGGTTCTGGTTCAGGCGTTGGCTCAGGCTCAGGAGTGGGTTCTGGAGCTGGAATGGTTGGACTGCTACCATCAAAGATATCACTCATATTATAAGAATCGCTACCACTACTTCCGCAGGCTGCTAATATCACAGAAGTCAGGATTACGACGCTAGCTTTTAATGGGGTGTTTAATTTAGGTGCTGTAGAATCAGCTGAGATTGAATGACGGTTAGGTAACATTCGTATTCCTCCATGGATTATGATGAGATATTCCTTTCATATTCAACGCCTTATAGCAGTTGAACAACTTTTATAGATAACCAAAAATAGCATAGTAAGTCAAGATTTAATTATTTAACCTTTACGAGATACGATAATACTTAACCGTAAAAGTAATACTAAACTGAATAACCACGCTTTATTAATATCTACATTTTACTTAAACTATTTTCGCTTACTATAAAGCTCATCCATCACCGCTTGATAAGCTTTATAGAGCGTTAATTAAATAGAAATTAGTTTACTGGCTCTGATAAGACAGTTTTACACCAGCAATATAGCCATCATTGTCATCGGCTTTACTGACGACGCTACCATTAGGTAATTGTCCTGTGGCATCACCAAACTTGAGGTATTTACCGCCAACTGAGACCGCCCATTCTGGAGTGACATTATATTTAACGCCGCCGCCTACACTATAGAAACCTTCAATGGTACCCAATGAGCTGACCGGATCACCGGCGCCTGAATCATAGCCGACTACGACTGAACCAGCTAATTTTTCATTGAAGCGTTTGGCTAGACCCACATCGACTTTCCACTGGTCTTTATCGTAAGACAATAAAGGCAAGCCTTCAGGTACTGCTGCTTTTGAGTAGGCATTGTAGAAAGGCGGTACAATCTTAAAGTCGCTCCAAGGTACCCAGCGTACATCTACGGTGCCTAGTAGCTGATACTCTTGACTAAGGCCTGTTTCGAAGTTTAAGTTTACAGATTCTGGAGTCGTTACTGTGGCCCTAGTGGTCGCGTACTCACCTATGGACTGGCCTAATTCAGAGTTTGGATCAATACCAAGCTGCCCTAAAGCAGTATTTTTCAAGCCTGTACCTAGTAATGGAATTCTCTCGCCTATCTCAGTTTCATGATCAATCTCTGAGCGATAAGTCAAGTTAGCTTTTAGAGCAATTTCAGGGATACTATACCCTACCCCTGCTACCCAGCCATAGTCAGTATCGCCATTGACGTTGGCATCATAACCGGTCAGAGGACCATAGGCTTTACCACGCAAATTTACTTCAGCTTTTGCTCTTTGCATGACTGGGCCGCCAAAGACTTGAAAGCCGTTAGACTTAAAGCCTAGTAAACCCGTCCACGTCTCAGTATGTACGCTAACGTTAGTGTTCTTTTCGTAGTTAGGATCGTTTACAGATGGATTGATCGTTGATTGAGGCAGCACAATCGGAGTGCCGTCAGGACCTCTTGTGACAAAGTTGTTGTCGCCAGGACGAGATACAAAGTTATGATCACCCTTATATTCAACTTCGGCACCAAATGGCTCATCGTAGAAGACACCAATACTGAAGTTCTCATTGATGTCTGTTTTGACACCGTAACGAGCGAAAGTATACGCATCATCAGTAGCATCGCCAGTGTCATTGCCTTTGACATAACCAGATTCGTTCTCAGTGATACCAAATGGTGTTCCAGCGTTGTCATGTGCTGAAACATCAGTATCGATATAAGCATAATCAATCTCAGCGTAAGTGCCTGGATTGAAGAAACCTTTGATATCTTGACCAGAGCGATCAAGTCCAGCTGCTTGAGTAAATGAGGCAGCAGATAAAGTGATAAGCGCTAAAGTGAGCTTAGAGATAGGGAATTGTTGCGACACGTGACATCCTCCATGAATAATATTATCGATCGGTAGGGTTATCCACCTGACCTCTACTTGCAATCCTTTGCCAAACGACGAAAACATCGCTCGCAAGATTTGATTTTACTATGTTATCAGATTTTTTAGACATCACAGTAATGTAAGTCAAGGTAACTGATTTTGATATCATAGTTAATTTTTAAGGTTATAGCAAACCTTCTTTATCGACTTTTATTAAGGGCAATCTTTCTATTTTAAGACAGAATATCTGGCTTTATAGATATAATGATAACTATTCAAATCAAGGCCTAGCAAGCTAACAATAGCCGACATACAACTTCGCACACTTTCTTTTAGACAGATTTTTCGATTAACTAGCCTTATATATGACTAGTAGGTTCACAATTATTTTAGTCATTGTAAACCTAAAAAAGCGACTTTAAAAAGTCGCTTTTTTGAAACTATACTATTATGTCGATTATTTGGTACTCTATTATTTACCTTGATAAGATAGCTTCACACCGGCAATAAAGCCATCGTTATCCTCAAAATCATTAACAATCTTGCCAGTAGGTAGTCTGCCTTGAGCATCACCGAACCACAAGTACTTACCGCCTGCTGAAACGGCCCATTCAGGAGTGACATTGTACTTAGCACCCAAGCCAACACTGTAGTAACCTTCGATAGGACCTAGAGAGGTCGTTGGATCACCTGCACCACTATCCCAGCCTACTGTACCACTGACTGCTAAAGCAGGAGCTAAGCGCTTAGCAACACCGACTTCTACTTGGTATTGATCATCATCATAGTCGACTAAGTTGAGACCATCGGGACCAAATCTACCTAAAGTAGCATCGTTATATAGTGGTGGCGTGATTTTGAAATCACCCCACGGCACCCAGCGCACCTTAGCCGTTGCCAATGTGGTCGGATTGATACCGGTTTGGAAGTCAAAGTTGATTGACTCAGGGGTTGTTGTTTCTACCTTACCGCCACGCTGACTAGGTAGCTGACCACTAGCTTGACTGCTCAGTATTGGCGCTAGAGGATATACTTCAAATGTTGGTGAATCATGATCAATCTCAGAACGGTATGTTAAGGCTGCTTTTAGGGCAATCTCAGGCTTACTAAACGAGATACCTGCTAGATAGCCATAGTCTGTATCACTGCTCGTGTTAGAAGTATATCCGGTGGCCGGGCCATAAGCCGTACCACGAAGCCTAGTCTGAGCTTCAATACGCTGAGCAACTGGACCACCATAGATTTGGAAGTTCTTTTTTGGACCGAATTTCATACCTAAAATAGCGGTTAAGTTATTGCTACGAACTTCAACTTTGGTCGTTTCGCCTGGTGTAGCAGCTCCAACATCAGCAACAGCTACTAAAGGTGCTAGAAGTGCTAATTGACCTTGTTGCTCAGGAGTTAAGACACCTGCCGCTGCCCCTGCTTGTAATTGTTCTAACGCATCTGCAGCTTGAGCATAGTTTGTCAGTCCAAGTGGCGATCCTGGACCAATCGCTCCACCTGATGCGCTACTGATAACAGCGTCTCGGTCGCCATTGGCTACAAAATTGCCTTTTTTATATTCAGCAGCAGCACCGAAGGGCTCATCATATATAACACCGATACTGAAGGTGTCATTGATATCCGCTTTTACGCCATAACGGAAAAAGTCGTAGGATTCAGCGATATCTCCAGTATCATCACCGCGCGCATAATCATTATCAGTCAAAAGTTGGTTTGCACTATCGCGACCACTAACATCAGCGTCAATATAGGTATAAACGGCCTCCGCGTAAGTGCCGTCTTGAAAAAAAGCAGTAACATCTTGACCAGAACGATCAAGACCAGCAGCGCTAGCTATACTAGCTGCAGAGAAAGCAGCGACAGCTACCGCAAGGGTTTTTAAATGAAAGGTAGGGCGCATTATGTATCTCCAAACATCCTCATTGTTAAACCGTCAGCATAGTCAAGTTGTTACCAAATATGTCAACGATGTCCTAATTTAATAGTAATGGCTTTTTCACTTTAAAACAACAATTAAATACTTTATTTATCATCCTTTATCTGCGCAACATTTACCGTACTAATGTCAACTTTACTACCAAACAGTTTGCATCGGTCAACAAAAAAGCGACCCCTAAGGATCGCTTGTTATTATCGCTTATTTTTATGATTTACTTTCATAAGTCCTTAACGCTATTTTAGTTCACTACTGCGCTGCCTGATAAGACAATTTAACGCCTAATACGTAACCATCATTGTCTTCGAAGTTAGCGACTATTTTTTGGGTAGGTAACTGACCTTTGGCATCACCGAACCATAAGTATTTGCCACCAGCAGATACCGCCCAGTTTTCAGTGACGTTGTATTTTGCGCCAAGGCCAGCACTATAGTAGCCTTCAATTGGGCCTAGTGATGTTACTGGGTTACCTGCACCGCTATCCCAACCAATATTACCTGATACAGCCAATGCTGGCGTTAAGCGCTTAGCTAGACCAAGCTCTACTTGCCATTGGTCGTCATCATAACTGACCAAAGCTAAACCCTTATCGTCTTCGGTAGCACGCTTGCTGACTTCGTTATATAAAGGCGGCACAATAGCAAAGTCGCCCCAAGGCACCCAGCGTACTTTTGCGGTGGCTAAAGTAGTTGGGTTAATACCTGTTTGGAAATCGAAGTTTACTGATTTCGGGGTAGTAATCTCAATAGTGCCACCCTGACTAGGATCACCACCTAATGCGGCAACTAAAGGATATTGCTCATCGATATTGGTATTATGTTCAATCTCAGAGCGATAAGTCAATGCCGCTTTTAAAGCAATCTCAGGCTTGCTATAAGAGACACCAGCGAGCCAACCAAAATCTTGATCAGAGCTGATATGAGCGGTGTAACCGGTTGCTGGACCGTACGCTACGCCTCGTAGCGCTACATCGGCTTGTACTTGTTGAGCGACAGGACCACCATAGATTTGGAATTCTTTATTGGTGCCTAATCTCGCGCCAAGAATACCAGTAACGTTTTCGGTGCGTACTTCTACATTAGTGCCTTCACCAGTCGTCGCTTGCTCTGCTTGCGCTGAAGCTACTGCCGCGCCTAACGATTCGGCTTGACCTTTTAGCTCTAAAGCTTTGTCTTGGGCAGCTTTTGCTTGCGCGGCAAATTCTGCTGCTGCTTGTGGCGAGGTCGCATTTTGGGCTTGCTCGGCGAACTGGGCAGCGGCTTGACCTGCTTGCGTAGCACCTTTTGAGAGCTGACCTATTTTGTTGCTAGCATCTACTAAACCAGTAGCATTGCCATTTGAGATAATGTTGATAGCGTCATCTAGGTTGCCTTGAGCGACGAAATTATTATTACCAGTATAATCAGCAGCAGCGCCGAATGGCTCGTCGTATAAGATACCAACGCTGAACGTGTCATTGATATCAGCTTTTACACCGTAGCGAAAGAAATCGTAAGACTCAGCGATATCGCCTATCTTATTGCCCTTGGTATAGGCTTTATCATCAGCACCTATATAAGCGTTGTCATGACCGGTGACATCGCCATCGATATAAGTATAGACCGCTTCGGCATACAAGCCGTCTTGTAAAAACGCGGTAATATCTTGACCAGAACGATCAAGGCCTGCAGCGCTAGCCGCGCTAGCCATAGAAAAAGTAGCAATCGCTACGCTAAGAGCTTTTAAACAAAAAGTGCTACGCATTGAATCTCTCCAAACATCCTAACTGTTTTATTTTCTTACTCAATAAGCCTAAAGGGATTAAACATTAATGAGTAAGTGGGATTGAAGGCAAGATACTAATGGCTTTTACAAGTGATGACAACCATAAAAATAATTATTTAATTACTATGCCGTCACAATATAGTCACAACTTTACATTTAATAAAACTCATATAATCGCGTTTGCGATTTGGATCGGACGATACTGGCGGCTATCTATACAAGGCTGGTACTTAGCAGAATGGCATTTAGTAAAATGACATCTTTCTTAATAATGTGGAGGTTTATCCGCTAGGACATCAAAAGGAGCGATACCGTCGCTTTCGTTTTGACTCTGTACTTGGTTATAGATAAGCTGCAACTGTCGTTGTAGCGTTTGGATATCTTTATCTTGACGGGTAATCACTTGGTCCAATCGCTCTACGGTTAGCTCAAGATGCGCCATACTCATTTGTAGCTCAATCATCTCATCTTTTAGTTCAGCCTGTGTCGGCGAGTCGTTTTCTGTCGCCTCTGATGGCTGGCGCAAATATAGTGGCATGATAACTATCCTATCCATTGAAGGTTAATAATTTAGTAATAAGGTTTCCGCGATAAAAAAGCGTTACATCCGCTAAAGTCATCTAGGGTCATGTTATACTGCTGACAATTTAGCGTGGCTCGTATTTAACCGCTTAGCTAAGCCCTATTTTATCATCTATTCTCCTCTACTATATATAAGCTTAAGACAATCTATGGCACTGATACATCTAAAAAACATCCACCTCGCTTTTGGCGTAGCACCTATCCTTGACGGCGTTGATTTCAGTATTGAGGCGAGCGAACGCGTTTGTCTAATCGGTCGTAATGGCGAAGGTAAATCTACTTTATTCAAGCTCATCAACGGCACTATGCAGCCTGATAGCGGCGAAGTCATTGTCAATAGTAGCGTGCGTGTTGCTATGCTTGAGCAGGATGTTCCTGAAGCTCGCGGACGTATACTAGATATCGTCATGGGCGGCAGCCGTCACACGGCTGATCTACTCATGGCCTATAATCAGCAAACTGATCTATGTGCTGAGGGCGATATGGACGCCTGCGAGCGCATGGCGACTTTGCAACACGATATCGACGCGGTACACGGCTGGGATTTAGAGCGCGAAGCGACACGGCTGATTACCACGATGGGACTCGATCCTAATGATGACCTGTCCTCGCTATCGGGTGGTCGTAAGCGCCGAGTGCTGTTGGCAAGAGCCTTAGTCACTAAGCCTGACGTATTATTGCTTGATGAGCCCACCAACCATTTGGACGTCGATAGTATCGAGTGGCTCGAGCGCTTCTTGTTAGATTGGCAAGGTTTGACACTGCTGTTTGTCACTCACGATAGAGCGTTTGTGAATAAGCTGGCGACGCGTATCGTCGAATTAGATCGAGGTCTATTGACCAGCTATGATGTCACCCAAGGCGCTAAAGGCTACGCGCGCTATCAAGAATTAAAAGAGCAGCAATTACTCGCTGAAGAAAAAAACAATGCCAACTTCGATAAAAAACTAGCGCAAGAGGAAGTTTGGATTCGCCAAGGAATCAAAGCTCGCCGCACTCGTAATGAGGGCCGCGTGCGGGATCTAAAAGCATTACGCGAAGAGCGTAGCCAGCGCCGTGAGCAAGTCGGTAACGTCAATATCACGATGGGTGAAGGCGAGAAAAGTGGCAAGCTTGTTTGCAAGGTTAAAAACCTACATCTTGAGTACGACGGCAATGTACTAGTCGACAATTTTAGCACCACGATTATGCGCGGTGATAAAATAGGTATCATTGGTCCTAACGGCGCTGGCAAAACCACCTTAATTAAAGCCTTGCTCGATATGTCTGATGATGAAGTCACTAAGACTGGCACTGTAGAGCTAGGAACTAATCTACAAATCGCCTTTTTTGATCAGCTGCGTGATCAGCTCGATTTAGAAGCTAGCGTTGCCCAAAACGTTTCTGAAGGCTCAGATTTCATCGAAGTTGGTGGCCGCAAGACGCACATCATGAGCTACTTGCAAGACTTCTTATTTGCGCCGGAGCGTGCGCGTACCCCTGTCAAAGCCTTATCTGGTGGCGAGCGTAATCGCGTACTGTTGGCCAAGCAACTGTTAAAACCGGCTAATATTCTAGTGCTCGATGAGCCAACCAACGATTTGGACATGGCGACCCTCGAATTATTAGAAGAGTCAGTCAGCAGCTTCAATGGTACGATACTGCTTATCAGCCATGATCGCTCGTTTATGGATAATGTGGTTACCTCTACTTGGGTATTCGATACCGATGAAGACGGTAATGGCGTGGTCGATGAATATGTAGGCGGCTATCAGGAGTACTTAATTCAAAAGAATCGCGCGCAAGCGGTAAAGGCGCCGAGCACTGCTAGCACTTCCAAAGCCAACCAAAAACCAGCAACGCCAACTAAGCCTAATAAAGCGCAAAAAAAGCTCAGCTTTAATGAACAGCGCGAGCTTGATTCGCTGCCAAAAGAAATCACTAAGCTAGAATCAGAGCAAGCTCAGCTACAAGACAAACTAGCCGATGGTTCTTGGTTTAACGAGGACTTTGATGCCGCAACAGCGGCCAGCGAACGCTTGGCAGTTATTGAGGAGGAGATGATGACGAAGCTTGAGCGCTGGGAAACGCTTGAGAATGATTAGAGCATTATCCTAGTATCTTTCATTTCCTCATTCTCTCATGGCTACTGACTTACATGAGAGGTTAAGTAGAATCGGTTACGTAAAGGTGCTGAAAGTTAGTGAACATTGAGCTGATTTCGAGTATCATCGCTTATAAATAAATACCCTTATCATTTATAAGGTAATCTTATCACTCGTAAGGCGATATTTGTTGCTGTGAAATAAAAGCAGTCTTTGAATCCTCACTAGCGATTATAAGTATTTTTGAATAGTGATTATATATGTCATGTAACTATTATAATGAGGCATATCGTTCAGTCGATGCGAATTATTTTGATAATGACTTAAGAACTTCAACAGTGTAAAGCTAATAATAATGCCCGCAAAGGTCGCGTTATTTTTGGCGTACCAATTTATTTTTTAACCAAAATAGCTTAGAATAGTAACAATTAGCAAAATTAGGCATAGCTGATGCGGCTTGTCTCTTTATATTGTCAATATGGTATAAACCAATACTAGATGTTTTATATTTCTAAGTCATAAACCCAGTGTGGGATAATCCCATTTCATTCACCTGGAGGAAGTATTAATGAGCCAAGCCGAAGGCGTTAATGTACAACGCCGTAGAGTTTTGATTGCTTCAACTGCCGTAATTGGTGCAGCTGGAGTAGCGGCGGTAGCCACCCCTTTTGTTCGCTCTTGGACGCCAAGTGCCAAAGCTGAAGCTGCGGGCGCGGCAGTTACTCAAGATATAGGTTCTATTGAAGACGGGCAAATGATTGTCGTAAAGTATCGCGGCAAACCTATCTATGTCGTCAAACGTACTGAAGATATGGTGAATACTTTAGAGCCTGTTGAGTCCTTACTAGCTGATCCCGACTCAAGCGCATCGCTACAACCTGAATATGCCAAGAACCAAACTCGTTCTATCGAGCCAGGCCTATTAGTGGTTGAAGGCGTTTGTACCCATTTGGGCTGTGCCCCAAACTATCGTCCTGAAGTTGGCGCGGCTGACTTAGGCGGTAATGACTGGTACGGCGGATTTTTCTGCCCTTGCCATGGTTCCAAATATGACTTAGCAGGTCGCGTTTATAGCGGCGTACCGGCACCAACGAACTTACCCATCCCAGAGTATAGTATGGATGGTACCATCTTGACAGTTGGGGAGGCTTAATATGAGTATGGGTAAAAAATTAATGCATTGGGTGGATTCGCGTTTTCCGGCGACTGAAACCTACGAATACCATATGTCCAAGTACTATGCACCAAAAAACTTCAATTTTTGGTATTTTTTTGGTGTGTTGTCAATGGTGGTATTGGTTAACCAGTTGGTGACTGGTATCTGGTTGACCATGATGTATAACCCAAGTGCTGAAGGCGCATTTGCTTCGGTTGAATATATCATGCGTGATGTCAAAGGCGGTTGGCTCATCCGCTATATGCACTCCACAGGCGCCTCCGCGTTCTTTGTTGTCGTTTACTTGCATATGTTCAGAGCACTGCTATATGGTTCATACCAAAAGCCACGCGAGCTACTATGGCTAATCGGTATGGGTATCTATTTAGCCTTGATGGCAGAAGGATTCTTCGGGTATCTATTGCCTTGGGGTAATATGTCATTCTGGGGTGCTCAGGTCATCTTGAACTTACCGGCAGCTTTGCCAGTCATTGGTGACGGCCTTGCTGAATGGGTACGTGGTGATTACATCATCTCAGGTATCACGCTTAACCGCTTCTTTGCGCTACACGTTGTTGCTATTCCGCTAGTATTAGTTGGTTTGGTATTTATGCATATCGTAGCTTTGCATCATGTCGGTTCAAATAACCCTGATGGTATCGATATTAAGAAGCTTAAAGATAAGAATGGTGTACCTTTAGATGGTATCGAATTCCACCCGTACTATACCGTTCACGATATGGTCGGGATTGTGGTGTTCTTTATCTTGTTCTTTGCAGTGGTATTCTTCTTCCCAGAAGGCGGCGGTTATTTCTTAGAGCCACCTAACTTTGAGGCGGCAAACTCCTTAAAGACACCTGAGCATATTGCGCCAGTATGGTACTACACGCCTTTCTACGCTATCTTGCGCGCGGTGCCAAATAAGCTTGGCGGGGTTATCGCTATGGGCGGTGCCATCGCAGTGCTATTCTTGATCCCTTGGCTCGATAGATCGCCAGTACGCTCTATTCGTTATAAAGGTATCTTGTCGAAGATTGCATTGGTTATATTTGCTATTAGCTTTGTAGTATTAGGTTATTTAGGTGCAACACCGGCCACGCCTACTGCGACAATCATGGCACGTGTTTTCACTATCTTGTATTTCTTATTCTTCTTACTAATGCCGTTTTACACTGCTATTGAGACGTGTAAACAGCCACCAGAACGCGTTACCGGAGGTCACTAATGAGAACCCTAACAAAATCATTGACTGGTTTGGGCTTAGGTGCAGTATTGACCTTGACTGCTAGCACCGCTATGGCAGCAGGTGGCGGTGGATGTGGTACCTTCGTTAATGCCGAAGGCGTTGAAGAGCATTTGGCTTGTAGCGATGCTCCGGTAGATTTCACTAACAAGGGCTCGCTACAAAACGGCGCAAAAATGTTTATGAACTACTGCGCTGGGTGTCACTCAGCGAAGTATGTTCGTCATTCACGTATCGCCAAAGACCTTGAGATTCCACCTGAACTAGTCGAGAAGTATCTGATGGTGACTACCGATCAAATCGGTGATCATATCAATGCGGAAATTGACCCAGAACTACAAGCGTCTTGGTTTGGTGCTGCGCCTCCTGATCTATCGCTCGTGAACCGTTTACGCGGTGATGATTGGGTCTATACTTATCTGTTATCTTTCTATGAAGATCCAAGCCGTCCTTGGGGCGCTAACAATTTAGTATTGGCTAATGCTGCTATGCCTCATGTCTTGCATAACCTGCAAGAAAGCGTGAGCCAAGAAGAGTTTGAGAGCGAAGTGGGCGATCTAGTCAACTTTATGGCATGGATGGGTGAGCCGGTTCGTCATGATCGCCGCGTCATCGGTGCTTTTGTCATCCTATTCTTGTTAGTACTACTCATTCCAGTTTACTTACTCAATAAAGAGTTCTGGAAAGATGTTAAATAAATAGATATTAAATAAGTCTTATTTTTTCGCTACTTTTAATAAACAAAGCATTACTTCGGTAGTGCTTTTTTGTGCAGTATATAGTTTGGCTTCAGTATTCAATATTTTAACGGCTAGAAAGCGGCCTAAACCTATCCCACTAATAAATTGTATATACCCGCTTGGAATTGGCTAGCATTTACGCTTACTACCTTGATTAACAAGGTGAGTTTGTTTACGATGACAGCCTTAATAATTGAATATTAGGCTGCTATGATCGATACGAATGACATTCCCAGTAGTCAGCTTATCTTGTACGCTGACGATGGCTACGATAGTCATGTCGTGCGTTTACTGTTGGAGGAAAAAAAGCTCGAGTATTATTTATCGCGTCTGCACTCTGAGCGGCCCGAAGATTTGACTGAGTTAAACCCCTACCATACTTTGCCGGTACTACAGCAGCGCGAAATCTCACTCTACGAGATTAACGTCATCTTTGAGTATCTCGAGGAGCGTTATCATGCCAATAAGCTACTACCAGAAACGCCGCAAGAGCGAGCACAGTTTCGACAATTGGCTTGGCGTATTCAGCACGATTGGTTGGTATTAGGCAAACGCTTATTAACCCATCCTGATAGCTTTAACCAAGCGCAAGGGGCTTTGGCTAAGAAGCAATTAGCCGACTCGCTGATTACTATCTCGCCGCTATTCGCTCATAAGCCTTACTTTATGGCGGATGATTTTGGCTGGTGCGATGTCTTATTAGCGCCGCTGTTATGGCGATTAGAGGAGATGCAAATCGAGCTACCACGCGCTATCAGTCGCCCTTTATTAGATTATCAAGAACGGTTGTTTGAGCGTAAAAGCTTTCAGGCCAGCGTCCGTTAAACTATTGCAGTACTTTTATAATTTGAAAATACTTGTTAGTATTATTTTGTAAAATATCAGTAGAGGAATAAAAAATGAGTGATAATCCGATCGCTATTACCCCAACGCGTCCTTATATGATACGCGCTATTTACCAGTGGATAGAAGATAATGCGCTAACACCTTACTTGATGGTCGATGCCACAGCTGAGAATGTACAGATTCCAACAGAACATGTGCAAGATGGACGTATTGTCCTTAATATTGCCAGTCGTGCCACCGGTAATATGAGTATGGAAAATGATTATATTCATTTTAGTGCGCGCTTCGGCGGTGTCTCACAAGAGATTTGGGTGCCACTACCAGCGGTACTTGGTATTTATGCCAAAGAGAACTCACAAGGGATGTTCTTTGATCCAAATGAATACGATAACTATGAGCCTGAAGAAGAGACTAGCGCGGTATCGAATAAACCAAAAGCCGCTGCTCCTAGACCGAAACGCGATAATAAGGCAGGTTTAAAAGTGTTGAAGTAATTCACTTAAAGTAAAATATGATGACTATAGAAAAACGGAGCCTATCTATAAGGCTCCGTTTTTTTGGCTGAGCATTCGTTTTAGTTAATACTAAGTCCTAGGCAAGGTCACCCCGCGCTGACCTTGGTATTTACCGCCGCGATCTTTGTAGCTGGTCTCGCAGACATCATCGGCGTCGCTCTGGAAAAACAACATTTGCGCGACGCCTTCACCGGCATAAATACGCGCCGGCAAATTGGTGGTATTACTAAATTCTAAAGTCACATGCCCTTCCCACTCAGGCTCTAGCGGCGTGACATTGACGATGATACCGCAGCGCGCGTAAGTCGATTTACCTAAGCAGATCGTCAGCACATCACGCGGGATGCGAAAGTATTCCACAGTGCGGGCTAGCGCAAAGGAGTTTGGCGGAATGATACACTCATCACCAACGATATCGATAAAGCTTTTTTCATCGAAGTTTTTGGGATCGACGACGACTGAGTGTACGTTAGTAAAGACTTTGAACTCAGGAGCGCAGCGCACATCATAACCGTAGCTTGAAGTACCATAGCTGATGAGGCGCTCGCCTTCGTCATTGAAGCGCACTTGCCCGGCTTCAAATGGCTCAATCATCTGCTGATTTTCAGCCATTTCACGGATCCAGCGGTCAGATTTGATAGACATTTTTATCCTTAACAGTATTTATAGTGTTTATGATAGATATTTCGGTAGCGATGATTATACGCAGTTGAGGAGTCAAATTATAGGCTTTACGCTAGATAAAAGTATCCACTCTACATTCAGCTAGAGTCAGGTATTACCATTTAGCAAAGTGATCTTCTGCTAGCCCTAATACCTTATCTAAGCGTATCACTTTCCCGGCTAAGCGTATCTCCCCACTGTACTCTCCTAGCCACTGCTCAAAGATACTAGCGACCATACCGAAATTATCTCTCTTTTTATAGACTCTAATCGGCGTGAAAGTTAAATCGATATCAACACTGCTCCAGCCCAAGTTTCGATGATAAATGTGCCAAGTATCTACGGATAAGTCGTCAGTACCTTTACGCTCAAATAGTACTGGTGGCAGATAAAAAATCTCACCATCGAGCCAGCAAGCATTTTCGCTCATGCCTGTCTCGTTAACGCCCATAGAGAGATTCAATAAAAAATGCCTGCCATCTGTTAGATAACTATTGACACAACTCCAAAACCAATTGGTCTCATGACGCATATAGCCAAGTGTCCAATCTAAATTGGCTCTCGTTGTCTTAGTCAGTTCAATTTTATGCTGCTGACCATCAGCGGTTATCTTTGCACCAGCTTTGATAGTTATCTCGCCGGTGGTAGCGCTCAACGGCTCTTTTTGCGTAAAAGTCCAACCGCGCCTACCCGTTGGTGTACATATCGCTAGCGGTTGCTGCTGACGCTCTAAGTTTGCATTGACTGTTAGATACTGGCTATCAAGCTCGATACTCACTTGTTCAGGGGTAAAATCTAGCGTTAGGCTAAGCTTACTATGACTAAAAGACATTTGCCCTTGATAGTGGTCGCCTTTAAATTCACTGCGGCGGGTGATTGGCTGCAAAGCTTCACCAATCTCTAACTGCTCAGTCTCCTCATTGTAGATATAAACGAAGGCACTAGTAGCAATCTTAATCGTTGCCAGTGCAAAACAAACTCTAAAAGGCGGTTCGATAATTTGGATAAAGCAAAATTGATTGGCCTTGAGGTCTTTGCGCCAGTTCGATAATGGTTTTTGCGAGATTAGCGGACTGTAATAGTCGAGATAGTTGATATGTTTAACTGTTGAGAAAACGCCAAACTGCGGTTGTCCATTGTCGATAAGCGCGTCAAGCTGAGCGGGCTTAGAATGGACGGTTGAATGTTGCAAGTGTTGTTGGTTACGTTTTTGACTCATTAGCTGGCATCCTAGCCAAATGTTATTGAGAGACTGGCTGTCCTTGATAGGCAACTGCGGTACTTATCACTATTCTTTTTGCCTGCCTTGATGCAGCCCAAATGGCTTCTCTAATAGCTTTAACCTCTATCGCAGTTAGTCCATCGG
This sequence comes from Psychrobacter sp. 2Y5, assembly GCF_051847375.1. Classification (NCBI taxonomy): domain Bacteria; kingdom Pseudomonadati; phylum Pseudomonadota; class Gammaproteobacteria; order Moraxellales; family Moraxellaceae; genus Psychrobacter; species Psychrobacter sp. 2Y5. Next base: position 31,683 of record NZ_JBPYDA010000014.1, on the reverse strand, counting down.
CCAACTCTTGCGTCACATTTGCTACAGCAAAAGCATTTGTCCCAAAAGGATGTTTGGGAAACTTTAACAATAAAGCCGCCATTGCCTCTACTGCTAGCAAGAAATCAGCAATCACCATTCGGCGGTTACTAAAGTTAGCATTAACCTGATAGCGCTTGCTACTACCATCTTTATAGTAGCAAACGCCAATCAATTGGTTATTTGATAACTCAATCTCATACACGGGCGGACGCAGCATTTTTAATAACTTATACTGCTTAGGCGCACCCTCTAAGTGATTTTGATAAATAGATACGCTCACAAAATTCCCTTTTTGAAAATAAAAGTACTTTAAGACCTATTTCCGCTTAGGCTATTTAATTATCGATAGAAATCATTGAAAACGGTTAAAATATCCGTTTATCATTAACAGGTCTAGCAAACTTAGCGATATTCGCTTCGATATTTTTGACAATATTTACATAATAAGTCGCAAACTCATCCTCTGCCAACACACTTGGCTCGCCTTTATCCACTTGCGCGCGAATACCACTAGCTAATGGCAACTGTCCTAATAGTGGTACCTGGTACTGCTCGGCGATCATCTCTCCGCCTCCCTTACCGAAGATGGCTTCGGTATGCTGACAGTTGCTACAAGTGTGTAGCGCCATGTTTTCAACCACACCCAAGACTGGAATATTGGTCTTATTAAACATCTCAATACCTTTTTGCGCATCAAGTAAAGCGATATGCTGCGGGGTAGTGACAATCACCGCGCCAGTCACTGGTATACGCTGAGCAAGCGTGAGCTGAATATCACCAGTACCAGGTGGCATGTCGATCACTAAGTAATCGAGCTGCGGCCAGTTGGTTTGATTATAGAGCTGCATCAGCGCGCCCGTCGCTTTGGGGCCGCGCCAAGCTACCGGAGTATTATCGCCATCGAGCAAACTACCGATAGAGAGCATTGCTAAGCCGCGCGCCTCGACCGGAACGAACTGATCGTTTTCAAGTTCAGGCTTAATATCGGCAACCCCAAGCATCGTTGGCATACTAGGACCATAAATGTCGGCATCAAGTATCCCAACCTTGTGACCTAATTTCTGTAGTGCCAAGGCGATATTGACGGTGGTTGTCGATTTACCGACGCCGCCTTTACCTGAGGCCACGACGATGATGTGACGAATACGCGGATGCGCGGCTAAAGAGGCTTGGGTGGGAGCGGCTTTACTGATAGGCACCTCTGCATCGCCGCTAGTGGGCTTTGAATCAGCAGTAGCGCTTTGTTTACTTGCCATCGCATCCGTCGTTTTTGGCATAGGAGTAGCCGCTGATTTGGGCAAACTAGCGCTAGAGGCTTTGGGCGGCGCGGGCAAGCGTACATTCATGTGAATGACCTCAATACCGTGAGGCCGTAATAGTTGCCCAAGGTCTTGCTGAATCATCTCAGGATCGCTACTGTGCGACAAACGCAAGTCTAACGTTAGCTCATTATCATTACGCTCAAGGCCAGTAACCATAGTCGCGATACTCACATCACCGACATGATAACTAAGCAGTGCCTTGTCAACCGCGCTATCACGCTGCGCTTGCTGCTGCGGTGTTTCAGGCTTGGGGTTTTTCTTCATAAAGTTAAACATAATAGCCTATATCGTTTTTATAAGTATGTAGTGTCATTATACCGTCATCGCTACTGTTTTTATAAGCTAGAAGCTTCTAATCTCACTAAACTTTACGCACTGGTCGTTCATACTAGCCTATAGCCAAAAACTTCGACGCAATAAATAAATAAATAAGGACGCCTGAGGCATCGCTTATCGAGGTAATCAAAGGCGCGCTCGCCGTCGCGGGGTCAAAGCCTAGTTTATTAAGCACAAAAGGCAGACTCATACCAATCACACTACCAATTAGTACCACCGAAACCATACTTAGCGCTAGCACGATCGAGACTATAAGATCACCGCGAATATAGCCAATAACCGCGACTGCCACTGCCATTGTAGCGCCAAGTAGTAAAGCCACTAAGGCTTCTCGCCCTAACAGTGAAAACCAGTCGCGCATCACCACATCACCTGTTGCAAGCGCCCTCACCATCAAAGTCGCTGACTGCGAGCCGGCGTTACCGCCGCTATCGACGAGTAAAGGTAAAAAGAAGACTAAGACTAAGTTTGCAGCAATGACATCTTCAAAATTGGCAATACTAAATCCTGATAATAGATTACCAAATATTAAGAATACTAGCCAAAAGACGCGCTTGCGATATAAGACAGTAATGCTTGCATCTTTTAAACGCCCTACCATGGTTGAAACACCGCCAGACTTGTGGAAGTCATCGGTTGCCTCATCGCTTGCCACATCCATTGCATCGTCATGAGTGACAATACCGACTAATGCGCCTAGATCATCGATAATAGGCAAGGCAATCAAATCATAACGAGCGACCACTTTTGCCACATCTTCTTGATCATCATTAACATTACAAGACACCGGATCGGTGACCATCAGATCACTGATAAGCTGCTCAGGTGCTGCTAATATGAGCACTCGCAAGGACACTACTCCTTGCAGACGGCGCCCCTTGTCGATGACATAAGCATGATAAATCGTCTCGGCATCAGGCGCTTCAAGTCGCAGCGCTTCTAGCGCTTCTTTAACCGTCATCTGCGCGCTCAAAGTGGCATAGTCTGAGGTCATCAATGCCCCAGCGGTCCGCTCCGCATATGCGGCAAGCCTGCGAATATCCTCTCGCTGCGCTTGTGCTAAAGCCGGAAGCAAGGCGTCTCGTTGCTGCTGATTGAGGCGCTTGTAGAGATCGGTGCGCTCATCTGCTGGCATCTCGCCCACCAGCTTTGCCATCTGCTCTCGAGGCAGTTTGAGCGCCATAGCAACCTGAGCATCAGCGTCGAGATACGAAAAAATCGTCGAGCGATTTGGCAAGCGCTCAAGTAGTTGCCAAGCAGAACTAGGATTGATTAACGCGAGTATATCCGCGATATCAATAGGACGTAGCGCTTCAACCTGATCGGCTGCTTTATCATATTGTTGCTGATCAATAGCACTACTTATCTTTAACGCAAAAGCTTCATTATGCATTATTCTGCTCCAAGCAGCCTAAACGATGCGCTTACCATCACAAAAAAGAGCCAATAGTATGAATAGTATTGGCTCCAATGAATAGGTATTAGATGCTAATAGATTACCCTTTTATTAGCAAGCGTATGACGGTTAAATCAAGAGGCGATAGCGTAAACCATCAGTTCATAAACCAACCATGACTGGCGACGATGGACTGACCAGTAAACACGTTGGTTGGAAACGCCGCTAAAAACAGCGCCAACTGGGCAATATCATCCACGGTCGTAAACTCTTTATCCACCGTATTAACGAGCATAATATCGTTGACCACTTCGGCTTCACTAATGTCCTTTTCAGCGGCTTGCTGCGGGATTTGTTTTTCGACTAACGGCGTTTTGACAAATCCTGGGCAAATCACGTGCGCGCGCACATTATGCTTTGCGCCCTCTTTTGCCAGTACGCGGCAAAGTCCCAACAGACCATGCTTGGACGTCACATAAGGGGCTTTATATAGTGAAGCTTCATGCGAGTGCACAGAGCCCATATAGATAACGGTGCCGCCTTTGTCGTCTTTATACATGTGCTGAATGGCCGCTTTAGTGGTCAAAAACGCACCATCTAAATGAATAGCGAGCATTTTTTTCCAATCCGCAAACGCCATGTTGTTGATCGGATCGATGATTTGAATACCGGCGTTTGAGACCAATATATCGATGCCGCCAAAAGTATCTACTAGCTGTTGTACGCCAGCATTGACACCGGACTCTGACGTCACATCCATCTCAATGGCTAACGCCTTGCCGCCTGCCGCTTTAATCGCATCAACGGTTTGCTGGGCGGCATCAAGATCAATATCGGCAATACCGACGGCCGCGCCTGCCTTGGCATAAGTTTCTGCAATATCTCGGCCGATACCGCTAGCTGAGCCGGTCACTAATGCCACTTTAGCGCTCAAATCCTGTTGTAACTGTGTTGCCATACCACATCCCTTGTTATTAAATACTGCTTTTGATTTTTATTGAGCAGTAGTTGTTGGTTTTAGCTATCGCATTATAACGACTGAAAAATAGCTACTGAGCAATGGCTACTGGCGTCTTTTCTTGCAGCTCAGCAAAGCTGACGCCATCGGCCAGCTCAACCAGCTGTAAGCCGTTATCAGTGACGTCCAACACCGCAAGCTCAGTAATGATGCGATCGACCACGCCTTTACCCGTCAAAGGCAGTTGGCACTCAGATAAAATCTTAGGATCACCATGTTTATTGACTTGTTCCATCAACACAATCACCCGCTGTACGCCGGCAACCAAATCCATCGCGCCGCCCATACCTTTAACCATCTTTTTGGGGATCATCCAGTTGGCCAAATCACCCTGCTCTGAGACTTCCATGGCGCCTAATATGGCAAGATTGACATGCCCGCCGCGTATCATCGCAAAGGAATCAGAGCTACCAAAATAGCTAGCGCCAGAAGCTGCGGTAACCGTTTGCTTGCCGGCATTGATTAAATCTGCATCGACGTTATCTTCGGTTGGAAACTCGCCAATACCTAATAGGCCATTCTCAGACTGTAGCCAAACATCCATTCCCTCAGGGATATAATTCGCTACTAAGGTTGGCAGGCCGATACCTAAATTTACGTAGTAGCCATCTTCTAGCTCTTGCGCTGCCCGCTGTGCCATCTGCTCTCTTGTCCATGCCATGTCGTACTCCTTTTTATATTACTTTTTTAAAGCTGCTTTCTTTAATTTATTTTCTGTAAGCTACTATTACACTGTTAGATTTGCTCTAAAGCGTTTATTTAAGCGCTCTCAGCCGCTTTGACAGTAGTTTTTTCGATGCGCTTTTCAGGCGTACTGTTGAGCACAATACGCTGCACAAAGATGCCCGGTAGATGAATCTCATCAGGATCCAGTGCGCCGATCTCCACAATCTCTTCGACCTCAGCAATCGTGATTTTACCAGCCATCGCACAATCTGGGTTGAAGTTACGGGCAGTTTTATTAAAGATAAGATTGCCAGCTTTGTCAGCTTTTTGTGCCTTGATAAGGGAGACATCGGCAGTTAAAGAATGCTCAAGCACGTAAGTACGACTCTCAAAATCTCGCGTCTCTTTACCCTCGCTAACTAAAGTGCCGACACCAGTCGCCGTATAAAACGCTGGAATACCGGCACCGCCTGCGCGTAGCTTTTCGGCGAGCGTGCCTTGCGGAGTCAGCTCAACCTCAAGCTCGCCTGCTAAGTATTGACGCTCGAACTCTTTATTCTCCCCCACGTAAGATGAGATCATTTTTTTAATTTGCCGTGTTTGTAGCAGCAGCCCTAGGCCGAAGTCATCGACGCCGGCGTTATTACTGATACAAGTTAAGCCTTTGACGCCGCTATCACGTAGCGCGGCGATTAACGACTCGGGTATACCGCATAGCCCAAAGCCACCAATAGCAAGGGTTTGACCATCTTTGACGATGTCTTCTAGAGCGCTCTTGGCACTGTTATACACTTTTGATTGACTCATACTTATCTCCTTTAAGCTTTTTTTTCATTTATTTTCGATAATCCCTTACGTTTTCTTTTATTTTAAAAACCATAGACTTATCGCTAAAAGTTAAACGCTAAGTATATTTCAATAAAAAGATACGTATCATATCGTTATATCTTATTTAAAAAGATTATGCTAACTTACCATAATAATTTGATAGCGCCTAGAGAAAAACCTTAAGCCGTAATAATTAGTTGTAGCAGCTCATAACGATAGCAGTATTAAGTCATAGCTCACTGCCCCTAATTCGCTTTTTGACTCTATTCTCTACTCAATAATTATTTCAGTTAGCAGTGAGTATATCTTACTCATTATTTTTTATGCCAAGGAGAGGCTGTTATGTTTAGTACCTTTGCTATTGTTATTACCTTACTACTACTGATGTTCTTCGCTTATCGGGGATATTCAGTACTGATTTTAGCGCCGATTATGGCGACCTTAGCCGTCCTGTTATCCGGCGACTTCCTAAGTAGTATTCCCGCCTATACTGATGTATTTATGGGCGCTTTGAGTGGATTTTTACTCAAATTCTTTCCGATATTTTTACTAGGGGCGCTGTTTGGGCGCTTGATGGCTGACTCAGGCGCAGCGACAGCGATTGCTGATACGGTAGTTAGAAAACTGGGCGCTAGTAAAGCCATTCTTGCGGTGATCTTAGTTTGCGCTATTTTGACTTACGGCGGCGTCTCACTATTTGTCGTAGCTTTTGCGATCTACCCTATTGCCAAGGATTTATTTAAAGCCGCTGATATACCTAAACGCCTGATTCCTGCTGCTATTGCTTTAGGCTCGTTTACTTTTACGATGACTGCCCTACCAGGCACTCCAGCCATTCAAAACGCCATTCCGATTCCTTATTACAATACTAACGTCTTTGCTGCTCCTGTATTAGGTATCATCGGCGGTACGATTATGTTTGTACTTGGTTGGTGGTGGTTGCAATCACGGGCCAAAAAAGCCAGTGCCGCAGGCGAAGGCTACGGTCAACATGATGACGATATCGGGGTTGGTGGTATTGATGCCAAACAAGTAGCCGTTTCTAAAGACGACCCTGCAAGTCATAGCGCTCAAACCAATGTCGCTCAGAGCAATCTTGCTAGCACACTTGAGGCGCGTAGTACGCATCAGACCTCGTTCACCGTGGCAATGATACCGCTCGTGCTAGTGATTGGGCTTAACGCTATCTTGACTTATGCGATCTTTCCATCGATGAATTTTGAGGCCATTCAAACGCAGTTCCCTGATTTAAATATCGCCGGCTCGCTTGGGCTTTGGTCGATTATCATCTCATTGGTGATCGCTTGTTTGGTACTGATCGTATTGCGTATAGGTCACTGGAATGATCTACAAAAAACCATCAACCGCGGTACTTACGACTCGATGCTACCTATCTTTAATACCGCCTCAGAAGTCGGTTATGGTGCGGTGATTGCCTCTCTTGCTGGCTTCCTTATCATTCGCGATAGCATTCTTAATCTAAGCCCGGATAATCCATTGATCTCAGAAGCGGTGGCGATGACCACGCTCGCTGGTATCACCGGCTCTTCCTCTGGCGGTTTGAGTATCGCGCTATCGACTCTAGGCGAAGATTATTTGCAGATGGCGCTAGCCGCTGGCATCGATCCTGAGCTGATGCACCGTGTAGCGGTAATGGCAGCTGGCGGTCTCGATACGCTACCGCATAGCGGCGCGGTCATCACCTTGCTTGCGATTTGTGGTTTAACCCATAAACAGTCTTATCTCAACGTCGCTATGGTCACTATGGTTATCCCATTGTGCGCTGTCGTTTCGATCATTATTTTGGGTACCTTGTTTGGCTCGTTTTAACGCTGTTTGTTGCCAAAATAGAGAAAGATTGTCCTGACGCTACTAGCCTATTTAGTAAAGTACTAAGTAGGCTTTAATCATTATAAAGATAGATCAAATGATGGCTAAGCCTGAGCGTTATGGCTAACGCCAAGATTAGGGCAGGTTGTTTAGATAATTACTAAGCACTATCACATAAATGATAGATTTACGGTATCATAGACAAAATTTTTAATTTACAAATATCTCATCATTATGGTGGATAGCTATAAAGCTTGAAAAGTCGAGTCGTGAGATAACCAACCCATTTATATCGAATAACAAAGGTGATAAAAGTGCGTGAAATTTTAGTAACTAGTGCCCTGCCTTACGCTAATGGCTATATTCATTTAGGCCATCTCGTAGAATATATCCAAACTGACATTTGGGCGCGGGCGATGAAGGCGCAAGGCCATCAAGTCACTTATGTTTGCGCCGATGATGCTCATGGTACGGCAATTATGCTAAAGGCTGAAGATAACGGCATCACTCCAGAGGAGCAGATCGCCTCGGTCAAAGCCTCACACGAAGCTGACTTTACTAAGTTTTTGATTGAGTTTGATAATTATCACAGCACTCACTCCGCTGAAAATAAACACTACTCAGAACTGATTTATCGTCGTCTCAATAGCGCCGGTCACATCTCTACCCGTGATGTCGAGCAATTGTTTGATCCTGAAAAGCAGCTATTTTTGGCTGATAGATTTGTTAAAGGTGAATGCCCTGAATGTGGGTCGGCCGATCAGTACGGCGACAACTGTGAGGTTTGCGGCACCACTTATGATGCCACTGAGCTCAAAAACCCGCGCTCTACTCTATCCGATGCTACGCCTGTGCTCAAAGTCTCTAAGCATTACTTTTTTGATTTGCCAGGGTTTGAGCAGTTCTTAAAAGACTGGACGCGCAGTGATAAGCGTCTACAGCCCTCAGTCGCCAATAAACTACAAGAGTGGTTCGATGCTGGTCTTGCCAGCTGGGATATCTCGCGGGATGCGCCCTACTTTGGCTTTAAGATACCCGATACCCCTGAGGGCGAGCCGGATAAATACTTTTATGTCTGGCTTGATGCGCCTGTCGGTTATATGGCAAGCTTTCAAAACCTTTGCGATAAGCGCGCAGGTACGGACAAGGCACTAGACTTTGATCGTTACTGGGCAGCGGAGAATGAGCATAAAACGGAAGTTTATCATTTCATTGGTAAAGACATCGTTTATTTCCATGCGCTGTTTTGGCCGGCGATGCTAGCGGGTAGCGAATTCCGTACCCCTACTGGCGTCTTTGCTCATGGCTTTTTAATGGTCAATGGTGAGAAGATGAGTAAGTCGCGCGGCACTTTTATCAAGGCTGAGACTTACGCTGAGCATTTGCATCCTGAGTACTTGCGCTATTACTTTGCCAGTAAATTATCGGATAAAGTGGAAGATATTAACTTAGATCTTGAAGACTTTATGCAAAAGGTCAACTCCGATTTAGTCGGCAAAGTAGTCAATATCGCTAGCCGTAGTGCCGGATTTATTGTCAAAAAATATGATGGAATGCTCACTGAGGTTTGCGCGGAGCCAAAACTATTAGAAGACATTACCAAGACTGGTGATGAGATTGCCGCGGCATACGAGAATCGCGAGTTCTCACGCGCGATGCGTCTGATTATGCAGTGCGCGGACAAAGCCAACGAGTATATCGATGAGAAAAAACCTTGGTCGCTAGCCAAGCAGGAAGGTACCGAGCAAGAAGTACAAGACGTCTGCTCGGTGGCGATTAATATCTTCCGTCAATTGATGGTTTATCTCGCCCCGGTATTGCCTGAGCTGACCAATAACGCCAAAGCATTTTTAAATATAGATGATTTGAGCTTTCATAGCCGTAATGACTGGCTACTTGGTCATCAGATCAATAAGTTCAAACCGCTGATGCAGCGTATCGAAGAAAAAGATGTCGCCGCTATGATCGAAGCATCAAAGGCATCATTGGGCGATTCGCAAAATCAGACAACAGCCGCTACAGATGAGAATGACAACAGCACTGTGCAAGACGATTATATCGGTATCGAGGACTTTAGCAAAGTTGAGATGAAAGTGGCGCACGTTTTAGAATGCAACCACGTCGAAGGTGCTGACAAACTACTGCAATTTACTTTAGATGTTGGCGAAGACAAACCACGTAACGTCTTTAGCGGTATTCGCAAGTTTTATGAGCCTGAGCAGTTGAACGGTAAAAAGGTCATTTGCGTGACCAATCTAGCGCCGCGCAAGATGAAATTTGGCATCTCAGAAGGTATGGTGCTCTCTACCGGTGATCCAAAAACCCAGCTAACGGTAGTGACACTGCCTGATGCTTGTGTGGTGGGTGATGTGCTCGCTTAGCTTTTTAAGTTTACGAGCTCATAAACGCTAGGTTTTATAAACACTGAGTATAGAAAAGGTGCCTAGCTTGGCATCTTTTCTATGACCATAGCATTCAATCTCAAAGCTGAATTTTTGTTCAAAGTTATTGAAATTTAATAGTGCTGAACTATAGTACTGAGCTATAAAACCACTAAAATGTGCGACTTATCGAATGATAATTTATCGGTTTTTTGAACTTATAAAACTTATCGGCTAATTTTTTATTGCGAATCGTTACATTACTGTCATAATATAACCACTTATATTTATGAATCCTCTATTTCATCTCAGTCAGTTGCAGGTGAGCACCGAAAGTGTCGCTGTGGTTGAGTTAACGAGCTGACTTGCATTTTCCAACCGAAGAGTTAATTTGATAATGACTATTGCTACCCCTCTACGCCTAAGCCTATGCGGAGCTGCTCTCAGTGCCATCAGTATGTTTGGCTTAGTAGGTTGCTCAAACTCGACCACCGAAACCACGACAGACGAGGCCGCTACCAGCAGCGAAAAACCGGCCAAGACTCTCGCTATCACCCAAATTGTTGAGCATCCCTCATTGGATGAGATCAGACGAGGGCTGTTAGAGGAGCTAGCAGATAACGGCTATGTAGAAGGCGAAAATCTAACGGTTAACTTTCAGAGCGCGCAAGGTAATCTCGCCACCGCCGGACAGATTGCCAAACAGTTTGCAGGTGATTTACCAGATGCTATCGTCGCTATCTCAACGCCGTCAGCGCAGTCTATTGTCGCTTCCACGACTCAGATTCCCGTCATTTATACCGCTATCTCTGATCCTTTAGCTGCCAAGCTTATCGATGAAAACGGCGTTCCTGCGCAATCTAATGTCACAGGCTTGTCAAGCCAGTTGCCTATCGAGCCACAACTAGATCTCATTCAGAAAATTGCGCCTAAAGCCAAAACTATTGGCTATGTCTATAGTCCTGGTGAGGCCAATTCTGTCACTGTACTTAATCAGCTCAAAGCTGCCGCTCCTGCCCGTGGCCTGAATATTTTGGATCTGACCGCCAACCGCCCGACTGACGTGGCGATGGCTACTCGTAGCCTAGACGGTCGTGCCGATGTTATCTATACCTCGCTCGATAATAATGTTGTCTCAGCGTTTGAAGCAATGGCAAGCGCCGCAAACGAGCTCAAAATCCCAGTGATCGCCTCTGATGAATTCAGCGTCAGACGCGGCGCCACTGCCGCGCTTGGGGTCAATGATTATGACTTTGGCCGCGTCACTGGTGAGATGGTCTACCGAGTATTGAACGACGAAGCGGTCGCGACGGTAAAACCACAAGTGATGAATGATCTGACTTTATATGTCAGTCCTAAACATGCGCAAGCGCAAGGCGTGACTTTATCTGACGAAGTACTAAAAAACGCTATCAATGTCGATGACCAGTGATGCTAGTACGATGCATATTTAATACACTGTATATAAATAGATAAATTGAAGCATTATTATTAAGCTGAGTATAGGAATTAGTAAAGGATTTGCTAATAACTACCAATTATAACCCTGTCTACCTTTACTGGTTGTATGGACACATTTTTATCTTTAGGAGTAAGACCTATGTTATATCAGAATCGAGCTAGCCGTTTTAACTTTACCAAAGCCTTAATGTTAGGCGGTGTTTGTACCGCTATTTTGACCGGCTGTAACCAGTCGCCAACCGATGATCCTGACACTATCGATGGCGCCGCTGGTGGTGAAGTGGCTACAGAGACAAAATCGGTCTCTATTACTGCTATCGTTGAGCATCCAGCGCTAGATGATGTGCGTAAAGGTGTGGTTGATGAGCTAGCCGAACAAGGCTTTAATGAGGGTGAAAATTTAACGCTAAACTTCCAAAGCGCACAAGGTAATACCGCAACTGCCGGCCAGATTGCCAAGCAGTTCGTCGCTGATGAAGCCGACGTCATTGTCGCTATCGGTACGCCATCAGCGCAATCAGTAGCGGCGGCGACTAGCACTATTCCGCTAGTATTCTCAGCGGTAACAGATCCAGTAGAGGCAAAGCTCGTCTCCAAACTTGATGGCTCAGGTACTAATGTCACCGGCGGCTCTGATGCGCTCCCTTATGAGCCGCAAATTGAGCTGATGCGCCAAATTATCCCGAGCCTCAAGAACGTCGGCTACGTTTATAGCCCAGGTGAAGTCAACTCAACCATTACCCTAAAAAATCTCAAAGAAAAACTCTCGCCAATGGGCATTAATGTCCTAGAAGCACCTGCAGCTCGCAGTAATGATATCGCTATGGCGGCGCGTAGCCTCGAAGGTAAGGTCGATATGATCTATACCTCAACGGATAACAATGTCGTCTCAGCTTATGAAGCACTCTATCAAGTCGCTAAAGAAAGTAAGATCCCATTAATTGCCTCTGATACCAGCTCCGTTGAGCGCGGTGCTATCGCAGCTTTGGGTGTCGATTACTACAGTTTAGGACGCGAGACCGGTAAAATCGTTGTGCGTATCTTAAATGGTGAAAATCCTGGCGCTATTCCGGTTTATACCCCACAAGACCTGAATCTATATGTCAGCCCTAAAAACGCTCAAGAGCAAGGTATTACTTTACCGCAAGCGGTTATTGATAGAGCTAAAGAAGTAGTAGAATAATTTGTACCGCTGCTGATAAGCTTACAGTAGTCGTGATGTAGAATGCTAAAAGCAAATTTATTATTAACTACTCAGTATCAGCAGCCACTTTTTGTTATTTTGACGTTATAATACTGCTCTTAAAGTTAATAAATAGCCCAGCTATCCTTTAATAGACTGGGCTTGTTTTTTTAGTTTAGCTAAGGCTTACTTGTAATTGGTAGCTGTTATGCTGTACTAAAGTTTATGTCGGATTTTGACAGAGTTGTCTATGATGATTTTTGTTTATAACGTCTTTTGGTTTACCCTAACTGCAGATTGCCTGATCTGTTAAATTCACCGCTTAGTCGCTATGTAGATTACTTGGTAGCGCTTGGTTACGACTTATTGATTTGCTTATGTCTTTAATTGCTTTTTTTGGTGCGCTTGAGAGTGGTCTAATCTATGGTCTTGTCGCCCTTGGCGTCTTAATATCCTTTCGAACCTTAGACTTCCCCGACTTGACCGCTGATGGTAGCTTTCCTTTGGGCGGCGCGGTTGCAGGCGTATCCATCGTTGCAGGTGTCAACCCTTGGCTCGCTTGCGCCTTTGGTATGCTTGCAGGCTCAGTTGCAGGCGTAGTCACTGCTTGGTTGCACGTCAAGCTTGGTATTTTGCAGCTACTAGCTAGTATCCTTGTGATGGTGGCGCTGTACTCTGTTAATCTGCGTATTATGGGCGCGCCTAACCTACCACTCTTAGGTGAGACCACTGTCTTTAGCTCACTGGTTACGAACGACAATGGCTTTTGGATGCGCTGCTTGATTATCGGTGTCGTGGTGATACTAGCCAAGCTATTTTTGGACTGGTTTTATAGTACTGAGTCTGGTCTATCGATGCGTGCGACCGGCTCTAACCTGCGTATGGCACAAGCTCAAGGTATCAATACCTCATGGATGACTATCATCGGTATGGCAATCTCTAACGGTTTGATTGCTTTAGCCGGGGCGCTGTTTGTACAGACGCAGGGCGGCGCGGATATCTCTATCGGTATCGGTACGATCGTCATCGGTCTGGCAGCAGTGATCATTGGCGAGACTATTATTCCCGCTAAGCGTATTTGGCTCATTACTTTAGCCGTGATTATCGGCGCAGTGCTTTATAAGCTATTTATCCAAGTGGCCTTATCAAGCGATACGCTGCGCAGTATTGGTTTTGGTCCGCAAGATCTGAATTTGATCACGGCACTGCTGGTCGTTTTAGCGCTAGTATTACCTAAAGCAAAAACCAAGTTTTTATCGCGTAGAGTCAGAGTTTAAAGCGAGCAGACTATAAACCTAGCAATATAGGCAATCACGATTATGATGCAAGCCAATGATTTACGCCTGACCTTCAATCCAGGCACCCCTATCGAAAACCCAGCACTGCGTGGTATCGATCTCAATATCGCAGATGGCGAGTTTGTAACGGTCATCGGTACCAATGGCGCGGGCAAATCGACTTTTCTGAATGCGGTCAGTGGCACGACGCGGGTCGATAGCGGCTCTATTCTGCTTAACGGTATCGATGTCACTAAAAAGTCTGCGCATCAGCGCGCGCATTGGGTAGCGCGAGTATTTCAAGACCCGATGGCGGGCACTTGTGAAGCGCTGACTATCGAAGAAAATATGGCTTTAGCTTTTAAGCGCGGTGGTAAACGAGGCTTAAGCTTCGCTTTAAATCACAATAACCGCGAGCTGTTTAGAGAAAAACTATCGGTATTGAAATTAGGGCTTGAAAATCGACTCACCGATCGCATGGGGCTATTATCAGGGGGTCAACGTCAAGCGGTCAGCTTACTGATGGCCTCGCTGCAACCCTCTAAGATCCTATTACTCGATGAGCATACCGCGGCGCTCGACCCAAAAACGGCCGCTTTCGTCTTAGAGCTGACCGACAAAATCGTCACCGATAATAGTTTGACAACAATGATGGTCACTCACTCTATGCAGCAAGCCCTCGCGCACGGCACGCGCACCGTCATGCTACATCAAGGACAAGTGGTATTAGATGTGGCAGGCGAAAAGCGACAAGGTATGACGGTCCATGACTTGCTCGATATGTTTGAGCGCACCCGCGGTGAAAAAATTGACGATGATAGCCTGATTTTGAGTTAATAGGCTTTGAGCTAAAAACTGACTTTTTTATGAAAGAAGATGCCTACTGATTAGTAGGCATTTTTTTGTTTATAGCTTCCTTTTATATGTTTTCTCGTGCTTAAAACTCTATATTTAGCGCTAACTATCTGAAATTTGTTCAATATACTATATCCCTTACAACTATATGGTTTTATATAGAGAATATATGTTATTCTTAACTTCAAATCCTTACAAAAAATGTGGTTTTATAAAAACAAATCTTAAAAACGATTCAAATAGCTACTTTTAGCTATTAGGTTATTTATATAAATAAAATTTCAACGCCTACCTTGTTTTGGTAATTCTATTATTATGGAGGATAAGCTTATGAAAAATGGGCTTATAAAAAGATGGCCAGTGATTATTCTTATCACGGCTCTCATTGCACTGGCTTTAGCCTTTGTTATCGGTCAGCTGCTACCTAGTCTACGCACGAGCGATAGTACCTTTGAGGTTGATATCACTGATCCTGCTTTGATTGAAAAAGGCGAATATGTGGCACGTACGGGTGACTGCGTCGCTTGCCATACTACTTTAGGCGGCGCGACTTATGCTGGCGGCCTGCCTATGCTAACACCACTTGGGGCGATTTATTCGACAAACATTACTCCTGATAAAGACACCGGTATCGGTCATTATAGTTTCAATGACTTCAAGAACGCGGTTAAACACGGCGTAGCTCCAGGGAATAGAGCGCTATATCCGGCGATGCCTTACCCGTCTTATCAGATTATGCCTGACGAGGACATGGCAGCGATGTATGCCTACTTTATGTCCGCTGTCGAGCCTATCAAGCAAGCCAACCTAAAAAGCGAGCTGCCACCAGTTGCTAACTGGCGCTGGCCGCTGGCTTATTGGCAAGTGCTGTTCGATCGCAAGCGTGACTTTGTGCCTGAGACGGATGATGCCGTACTTACGCGCGGCCAATATCTTATCGAAGGTCCCGGACACTGCGGCTCATGCCATACCGAGCGCGGGATTGGCTATCAAGAAATTGCGCTGAGCAATGCTGACTCTGAAGAGTATCTAAGCGGCGCGGTCATCGACGGCTGGCGCGCAAAAAGTATTCGCGGTGAGCATCGTGGTCTTGGCACATGGAATGTGGCGGAGCTTAATGACTTCTTCAAAACCGGTCGCACTGATACCACGGCCGCTTTTGGCGCGATGGCAGAAGTAGTCGAGCATAGCACTCAATATATGACCGAGGACGATATCAATGCGATGTCCTCCTATCTCAAAACCTTGTCTCCTGCACCCAATAAAGAATTGACGCTACCTGTTAAACAAGATGTCACCACTGAGAAGTTATTATCGGGCAACTACGACTCGCGCGGCGCGCTGCTCTATGTTGAATATTGCACTGTCTGTCATCGCGCTGATGGTAAAGGGGTGCCTCGGATCTTCCCAGCTCTGGACGGCAATAGCGCAGTCTATGCCAAAAACGCTGACTCAGTGCTACAGATCACTCTAGGCGGCGGACGTATGCCAAAAACTCCACATGATCGCATGGCCTTCACTATGCCTGAGTTTACGAATCTAGCCGATGAAGATATCGCCGAAGTCGTTAACTACGTGCGTAATAGCTGGACCAACCAAGCGCCAGAGATTACGGTCAACGATGTCGTAAAAATGCGTGCTTTCTTAGCCAAAAAGCCACAAACAGGTACGGACTTTGCCCCAGATCTCAGCCTTGATGCGACAGCAAAAGGAGCAAAATAATGACAATACTCTCATCTAAAACAACTCCTCCTCTTACTATTGCTGCCCTAACTGCGGCTTTGCTTACCACTGTTGTCAGTGGCTGTAGTCAACCTGAACCCGTTGATCTAAACGCTGCTGAATACACGCTTGTCACGGCTGATGACGCCAATGAAGATATCGGAACTTATGTCATGCCACAAGATACTGCTATCATAGACGAGCCCAACGCGAATGAAATTTTTTATGGTAAGCGGTTATTGAACGAGACTAAGCGGTTATTGCCTGAGCATGTTGGCGCGCAAATGAACTGTAATAGCTGCCATATTGCGCAAGGTAAAATTCCATTGGGCGACCCGTATATTAACAGCTATAACACTTACCCAAAGGTCATGCCGCGAGCAGGTAAAGAGGTGGATATGGAAGCTCGCATTAATGGCTGCTTTCAGCGCTCGATGAACGGTAAACCGCTCGATCGTGAGTCACCTGAAATGCTGGCGATGATCGCTTATATGAAGTGGCTAGCCCAAAATACCCCCAAAGATCAAAAGGTCGATATCAATAATGCGGGGAAAGTTGACACCACTTTAGTAGGTGATCCCATAAAAGGTGAGAGGATCTACTATGCCCAGTGTGCGACCTGTCATGGTGATAACGGCGAAGGTATTAAAGATGCTCGCGGCGATATCGTCTTTCCGCCATTATGGGGTGAGGAATCCTTTAATATTGGCGCAGGTATGGCGCGCACCTACAAAGCGGCGGCTTTTGTCAAGTACAATATGCCGATGGGTATTCAAACCGAAGGGCTTTGGGGTCATGGTAATGTACTATCCGATCAAGACGCCGTCGATGTGGCAGAGTTCTTCACGCATAAGCCGCGTCCTGATTTTGCGGGCAAGGTCAATGATTGGCCGACTGCTAAGAAGCCTAAAGATGCCCGTTATTAACCATAAATAGCTTCCTCTAATAGTCTTATAAAATAAAACCTCAAGCGCACTCTAGCGCTTGAGGTTTTTATTTATATATAATCATTGCTTGAACCGATAATATAATAAATTATTAACTTATAAACTATCCAAGATCTGCACCGGCAAAGTCACCACATCGAATGCTAAGGCAAAAGGCAGTAGTACTAGCTTGCCCGCCGTACTCGTACCGCTACTGGTGGTTCGGGTCTGCTGACTTTGACCATAAAAAGTCACCGTATAGGGCTTGCTTAGCGGACGATATTTGGACTGGATCATGCTGATATTGCTCACTTGTGGATAGATAGCGCCTTTAACCGGTACAGTGAAACAGAAGCGCTGCGCGTTGATACGCATGTCACTGGCTGAGCTACACTCCGTACCACCGTTCTGCAAAAAGAACTGATAGTCGCTACGATCGAACTCATCTTTTAATTTGGCGTAGGACAGCTTCATTTGTCCTTGAAAGTAGCCATCATTATTCGGCACGTTAAAGCTCATATCGTTTTCGACTTGGATGTTTTTGGCGGTCAAATTGGTGAGTAAATTGACCATCTCCGTGCCGCCTTGGCTGAGCACATAGCTGTTTTTATTACCGACAATCACCATACTAGCCATCGGCATTTGTGGCAACGTCGTAGCGGGACGACCAAAAGCGATAATTTGATCTTGCGAAAGCACGCTTTTGACAGAGCTGGTGGTAGTGACTCTATTGTCGTCTAACAGTGAGCTAGTGGCGCAGCCTGAGCTGACCAAAAGCGCTAGTAATGATCCGCCTATTAATGTTTTTTTCAACATTGTCTGGCTTACTGAACTGTTCGTTTTTTTATCTATATTTTTATTCACAGTAGGCTTCCTTGTCTAGGACTTAAGGATGTTTAAATAAGTTTATTTATAAAACAAAATGGCTCTCTCTAACTTCTCTAGCGTACCTTTTTCGCTAGTCTTTAACGACTGATTATTAAGGCGTTCCTGCATGTCCCACTTCGACTTGAGTCGCTAGCATACGAGCTTTGGTCTCCCCCTTACGTGAGCCTTCATCCCAGTCGGGAGCGGCGCACATAAACAGCGTTTTGCCGTCTTTACCGCCCAGCGCTACCGCAAACACGCCTTCAGATGGCGTATTGACCGTGTCTAATATCTCACCGCCCTCAGCGATACGCAGCGCTTGCTGATTTAAGGTGTTGGCAATCCAAACCGCCCCTTCGCTATCTAAAGCTAAGCCATCGGGTAAAATCTTGGCACTGCCGATACGAGTCATCAAATCAGGCTCATCGCCAAGCTCACCGTAGCTTGCAAAATCGCGTCTATCGCCCAGCGTGCCGTCATCCTTGATAGTAAATTGCGAGATTCTATTACCAAATAGCTCATTGACGATTAAGGTTTTATTATCCGCTGAGATCACCATGCCATTGGCAAAAGCTAAACCTTCTGCCACTATCTGCGAGCTGCCATCTGGCTTGACTAGCACCAGGCCAGCCGCTTTATAATCCTCGCCGCCCATCAAATCAAAGCCGAAATTACCGACATAAGCATTACCATTATTAGCGACGACCATATCATTGGCATGACCGCCGCAATGCGCTGAGATATCGGCATGCACCACTAGCTCGCCATCGTCCTCAAGACGCATAACCTTACGATCTTTCATCGACACCACTAGCATACGTCCATCAGGTAACCAGCCTAATCCCGATGGCTGCTCGGGAACTTCCACTACCTTTTCAGCAGTTCCCTTTTCATTGACGCGGTAAACGCCTTGCGTATAAAAATCAACGAACCATAGCGCATCTTTATACCAGCGCGGCCCTTCTAAATAATGAAAACCATCGATCACTACTTCTAAATTATGCTGTGTTTGGTTATCTGACATAACGATTATCCTTAATTGTTGTTTGACTTCCTTGCCATAAGCGACATAGTTTAAGATTATTAAAATACTATATAGCCGATTTACACTAAAAGTGTTATAGCGCTACTGAGATGAATTGGGATGAATTTTGCGCGGCCTCTGTCGGCCTAGGCAGCATAGGCACAGCACGCAAGTAAAGTTTATACCAATAGCTCGCTCATCAAAATCATGACGATTTTATATTCAACTGACTATAGTATCTCCTTATACATAGCTCTCACCTCCTCTAGACTGATATCTTTGGGATTCGTTGCAATAAGCCGGGCGTAAGTATTAATCACGATATCCGCTAGAGCAGGAATGTCGTTATCGGTAATCTCAAGCTCGCTTAAACGATATTTAAGACCGCTTGCTTGTAAAAACCTTTTTAGCTGAGCGATAAATGCTGTTGCCGCCTCCAAATCAGTCATAGCAAGAGTTTCTGGCATGACTGTCCGCGCAAGCTCTGCATAGTGCGGCGCCGCTTCTGGTAGATTAAAGCTAAATACTGGACACATCACTAACGCATTGCCATGCCCATGCGGAATGTGAAAATTAATACTTAAAGGATAAGACAAGCCATGCACTGCAGCTACTGAGGAATTGACGAAAGCTATTCCTGCCAGCGTCGAGCCTAATAACATCTCAGCGCGAGCCTCAAGGTCATCGCCATGATTAAGGACTTGCTCGAAGTTGTGCCAAAGCATTTGCAAGCCTTGAAGCGCTAAGGCATCGGAGATAGCATTCTTTTTGGTGCGGCTGGTATAAGCCTCGATGCAGTGCACCATCGCATCAAGGGCAGTGGCGGCAGTGATATGACGAGGTAATTTCAAGGTTAAGGTGGCGTCAAGAATAGCGACGTCAGGTAGGATTTTGGGAGTGTAAATAGCCTTTTTACTGCCATCTTCAGCAGTAATGACCGAGACAAAAGTAGACTCAGCGCCAGTACCCGCGGTGGTGGGAATAGCAAATAGCGGCAGTTTTTTGAAAGTACTTAAATCGGCATCTAAGATATCGTTGATAGAATCAAAGTTATTGGGATATAAAGCGACGATCTTGGCGGTATCGATTGAGCTACCACCGCCCAAACCTATCACTAGATCACATTGCTGCGCTCTTGCCATCTCGAGAGCTTGATTGACCACTGCAATCGGCGGATCGGCAACTACATTATCAAATACAGTTACTTTGATACCTGAATCTTGTAGCGATTGCTGAGCGATATCAACATAGCCAAGCTCGGTGATACCCCCATCGGTGACGATAATGGCTGAGGTAGCCCCATACTGTTTTGCCAAAACGCCTAACTTCTGACGCATACTATCCGCTTCACTGATAATATGACCGTTGCTATAAAACTCAATCCCTGTCATAGCTCTTCCTTGATTTTCCGGTATCAGTCTTATTATGACCCTCTTTTTATACCATATCCATCCTTTAGTTATCGGTATTATTTGTATTGATACATTTGTGTTGATACGATACTTACAACTCTAATCGGCGCAGTCTAAGCGCGTTCGCAATCACCGATACCGATGATAAGCTCATCGCTGCTGCCGCTATCATCGGGCTGAGTAATAGACCAAACGCAGGATAAAGCACACCGGCGGCAATCGGTACGCCAATAGCGTTGTAAATAAAAGCAAAAAACAAGTTCTGTCTGATATTGCGCATGGTTGAGTGGCTAAGCTTATGGGCTTTGGCTATACCCATTAAGTCGCCTTTTAACAAGGTAACCCCAGCGCTCTCTATCGCCACATCAGTTCCTGTACCCATCGCGATACCGACATCGGCTTGCGCTAAGGCAGGAGCATCATTGATACCGTCGCCTGCCATCGCGACCAACTTACCGCTATCTTGCATCTCTTTGACGATGCGGTTTTTATCCTCGGGCGACACATCAGCATGGACGTCATCGATACCTAGTTTACTCGCGACGGCTTGCGCGGTTTTTTGATTATCACCGGTTAGCATGACAACTTTTAGCCCGGCTTCGTGCAGTAATCCTATAGCTTCCTTAGTGCTCTGCTTGATAGGGTCAGCCACGGAGATGATGCCAGCTGCCGTGCCATCTATAGCGACAAACATCACCGTTTCGCCCTCCTTTCTACGGACGTCGGCTTTAGTAGACAAATTCTGATCGAAGCTATTTAAGCTATCCATTAGCTTAGAGTTACCGATAGCGACTTTTTTATCATTAACAATGGCTTCTACGCCCTCGCCTGTGGTTGAATTAAAGTCATGGGCTTTAGGGATAGTAAGCGATCTATCTTTTGCCGCTCTGACGATAGCTTCTGCCAAAGGGTGTTCACTGGCGCTTTCAACTGCGGCGACCAGTGCCAAAAACTCATCTTCATCCTGATCTGTCAGCGCGTCAATCGCTGTCAGCTCAGGACGACCTGCCGTTAGCGTGCCGGTTTTATCAACGACGATAGTATCGACCTTCTCCATGGTCTCAAGCGCTTCAGCGCTTTTGATCAATACGCCATTTTGTGCGCCCATGCCCGTACCGACCATGATAGACATAGGCGTTGCCAGACCGAGTGCACAAGGGCAAGCGATAATCAGTACCGCTATCGCATTGACCATAGCATAAGCCATCGCCGGTTCAGGGCCGAATAGCGCCCAAACGATAAAGGTGATGATGGAGGCAACGATAACAATAGGCACAAACCAGCCCGCCACTTGGTCCACCAAGCGCTGAATGGGCGCGCGGCTACGCTGAGCTTCCGCAACCATTTGTACGATTTTGGACAGTACTGAATCCGCGCCAACATTAACCGCTTTAACCAGTAGCGTGCCCGTACCATTTACCGTACCGCCTGTGACGCTATCACCTTGCTCCTTGGACACCGGAATAGGTTCACCTGTGACCATGGACTCATCGACACTACTACTGCCATCGATTACCGTGCCGTCTACCGGTAATTTCTCACCGGGTCTAACCCTTAGCCTATCGCCAGTAACGACTTCGTCCAGTGACACCTCGTTTTCATTACCCTTGTCATCGACCCGCCTTGCCGTTGGCGGTGCTAGCTCAAGCAAAGCTCGAATCGCACCTGATGTTTGGCTTCTGGCTTTGAGCTCTAGCACTTGACCGAGCAAGACTAAGGTTGTAATAACAGCGGCGGCTTCGTAGTAAACACCGACTTGTCCATTAGCGCCTCGAAAGCTATTTGGAAAGATACCCGGAAAAAAGGTGGCGACAATACTAAACCCATAAGCTGCGCCTACGCCTAAAGAGATTAGGGTAAACATATTGAGATTGCGGCTCTTAATCGACTGCCAACCGCGCACAAAGAAAGGCGCCGCGCCCCAAACCACGACTGGAGTCGCTAGCACTAATTGAACGATTTGACTCAGTTGCCCAGAGATATCAAAAGAGCCAATCTGATCTAGGTTTATGCCAACCATATCGCTCATGGCGTAGATAAATAGCGGCAAGGTCAGTACGGTGCAAATCCAAAAGCGCCGCGTCATATCGTCAAGCTCTTCGGTATCTTCCTCGCCGATAGTAATCGTTTCGGGCTCTAGTGCCATACCGCATATCGGGCAGCCACTGTTTCTAACGTCTCTAACTTCAGGGTGCATCGGACAGGTATAAATCGTGCCCTCATAATCATCGGGCACTTTATCGTATTTGCCGCCTTTGACAGATTTTACTTCGCCGCTATTACTACCTTTTCTATGACAGTTGGCGTGACTATCTTCATTGCTATTGGATTCAGCGGCCTCTTTAACAATTTGGTCTTCAGGCTTGAGGAACATACCGCATATTGGACAATCGCTCTTTTCAGTATCTCGAACTTCAGGATGCATCGGGCAGATATAAACCGTATCACTATAATTTACGGGTACTTTATCGTACTGACCACCTTTGTTAGAGTTATTACTGTCAGCGTGTTTCATATCATTCCTCCTCAAAGACGGTAAGCTGTGCTTATCGATCAAAATCTAACATTCAACATTGCTGGTAGCCAGATGGCAATAACACAGTGATAAACTCAAATGTGCTATTTCAACTCTTCAACCAAAGCTTCCATCTCTCCGATTTCACGCTTTTGCGCCTCGATAATATCGTCAGCTAATTTGCGTACTCGCGGATCTTCGATGTCAGCCCGTGTACTGGTCAAAATAGCAATAGAATGATGCGGAATCATCGCTTGCATCCAATCGACTTGATCGACGGTGGCTTGTGAGCGCACGCCCCAGAGACCAAAGGCAAACAAAAAGACGCTAAGGCCATAAATCATCAGATTGACCTTGGTTTTTTTATACATATTGGTCATAAAAGCCAGCATAATGATCGCCATCATTGCGCCCATATATAACGCCATATAAGCACGAGTTTCGCTAAAATAAACGTGATCCCACTGGTAAGTGTTGAGATACATCATGATGTACATGACGATAGTCGAGGTGAGTATCATCAGACCAAATTTGACGTAAGGATTCATTTGCGATTTATTATTGTTCATATCCATGTGATTATCTCCAAAAATGACACCTATATTGATAGATGCCAGTATTGCTAATTAAGTTAGAGGTAAAGCTGATAGTAAAAACAGTTTCACAAAATTTGAGCTTCTATAGTCGATTCACTCTAAAAATGATATAGCGCTACTGGGATGAATTTTATGCAGCCTCTGTGATAACAGCACGCCAGTAAAATTTATACCAGTAGAGCGCTTAATCTCGTAACAGTTTCACTTTGAGATGACTATAGTATTAGCTTACTCTAAAACCAAAACTTCACCCCTGCCGTTACGCTACTTGTATCGACGTCTTTATTATTCTGACGTCGCAGATCTCTAGCATCTGATAATGCGGTCTCATAGCTAAAGCCCACATAAGGGGACAGCTGACGACTGAGCATCTCATAAGTGAGTCGAACCTCAGTCTCTAACTCATTAAAGCCCTTTGTGATGTTATTGTCAGTATCATCCTTGCTAAATACCGTTAACTCAGCTTCGGGTATCACTACCCAGTGTTGATCTAAGCGCCACTCGTATTCTGCACCAAGATCAAGCTGAACTTGACCGTCAGTATAAACATAAGCTCTAGCATCGGTCTCAATGAAGTATGGCGCAGTGCCGACAATACCCGCCATCAGCGCCGATTTATCGTTTTCAGTATTATAAGCGATACCCGCTTCGCCATTCCAAAAGATGCTGAGCGGCTGCCAATAAGCAAGCGAGCTCAGACTCTCAATGTCTTTATCATTTTTGGTCGCTACGCTACCCTCAGTACGCACTCTAAGACGATTACTATCATCGCCATACCAGCCCTCAATCTCAAAGTTGACTGCATCCTCTTCGAATTGATAACCCAAATCATCTACCGATACGCCCCAAGTCGGCAGGCTGCCCATCATCACAGGCTTACCAAATTCACCATAACCTACGCCATTGGAATAATCAGGGCTACGCGCGTCAGCAGGCGGCTCTCCGCCTTGCATCCCTGACATGTCCATATCTGACATACTCATGCTGTTATGGTCCATATCTGACATATCCATACCGCTGTGGTCCATATCCGATATGTCCATGCTGCTGTGATCCATTTCCGACATGTCCATGTTGCTGTGATCCATTTCCGACATGTCCATGTTGCTATGATCCATATCCGACATATTCATTTCAGCTGCTGCTACCAAGGGTGACGCTAGCAATACCGCTGACGATAAGCCAATGAATGGCAGACTTTTTTTGATTGTTTTCATAATAAAACTCACCTTGCACAATTCATTAAACGACAGCAACTTCTCTAAACATGCCCGCTTCCATATGATAAAGCAGATGGCAATGCCAAGCCCATCGTCCCGCCTCGCCTGTCACGTCAAAGCTAATCTTTTGCGCAGGATGCACCAAGATAGTGTGTTTGCGCACTTGCAGGTCTCCTGATGGCATACGCAAATCACTCCACATACCATGTAGATGCATCGGGTGACTCATCATCGTGTCATTAACTAAAGTAATACGGACGCGCTCACCCGGCCTAATATTGACAGGAGGTGCGTCCTTAAACATAATGCCGTCGAGCGCCCAAATATAGCGCTCCATGTTACCCGTTAGATGAATCTCAACCTCGCGAGTGGGTTTGCGCTGCTCGCTCATGATTTCGTTGCCAACAGAACGCAGCTGACTATAAGTCAGTATGTTTCTATCGACTTCCCGCAAATTGATCCCAGGATCATCTAGATTCATACGCGGGCTATCGACGCGCATATCGGTCTTAAAATCATACTCAGTCTTAGCATGGTGCGCCTTATAGCCTTTATCACCCATGGCGCCCATCATATCAGCCATCGTTAGCCATTCAATACCGTCCATCTTAGGAACAGCAGAACGAGCATCATTCGAAGTGGCCAATCTAGCCGCAACATAGCCAGTACGATCGATGTTTTGCGCAAAGATAGTATGCGCGTCACGAGTGGGCGTGACGATGACATCATAAGTCTCAGCCACACCAATCCGAAAATCATCGACCTCTACTGGCGCGACATCATTGCCATCGGTACCCACTACTTTTATTTTGAGTCCAGGAATACGCACATCAAATATGGTCTGCGCGGAGCCATTAATAAAGCGCAGCTTGACAGGCTGTCCTGCTTTGACTATTTGCGCCCAATTAGCGGCGGTAGTTTTACCGTTAATCAGATAAGTAAACGTGGTTTCACCTGATAGATCACTAAAATCAGTCGGCATCATGCGCATCTGATTCCACATTTTGCGCTTATCAAAAGCAGCCTCTATATCGGTGGCTGCGATATCCGAGAGTAGTTTTTTGAAATCTGGTAGATGATAATTATCAAAGTCAGCGCGCTGCTTGAGTAGTTTCAATAAAGTATGCGGATTACGATGCGTCCAATCACTGAGCAAAATCACATGATCTTCGGCTATAGGATAACGCTCCGCTGCTTTTGGCTCGATGACGATCGCGCCGCGCATACCGGTCTGCTCTTGAAAGCCAGTATGCGAGTGATACCAGTAAGTCCCTGATTGCTTAAGTTTGAATTTATAAGTAAAGGTACTATTTGCTGGTATGCCATCGAAGCTAATGCCGGGGACACCGTCCATCTCAAAAGGCACGAGCAGACCATGCCAATGAATAGAGGTCGACTCATTCATCTGGTTATGCACGCGTATCACCACCGTATCGCCCTCTTGCATCTTCAGCGTTGGCGCAGGTAGTGAGTCATTAATCAGCGTGGCCATGCTTGACTTGCCATTGACGATAACTGGCTTTTTGCTAATATAAAGATCGAACTCGTTGCCCGTAAGTATTGGCACTTTATGATTAGGTCTATCGCTATTGATAACCGCATTGTTTTGCGAGCTACCTAAAGCACTATTAGCAATCGTTGGCAGGCTAGATAGCATTGACGCCCCTACTAAAGCAGAGGAGCCAGTCAAAAAATGACGGCGGTTAAGCTTGTGATTATTATTCATAGGGTTACTCATAATAAGGATTCAATAAGCAGAAAAATCTTTAAAAATGCTTTGTTGTCTTTTTACACGTGTAGAAAGATTCAAACTACAGTTGCTGCTGCGGCGATTCAATCTGTGCATAAACCGTGCTACTACCATCCTTGTTGATTTGCATGATTTGATACGGATCAAATCTATTTTGATATTCCATACCTGGGCTTCCCATAGGCATACCTGGTACTGCCAGACCGATCGCTTCGCTTGGTGGGTTGGCTAAAAATTCTGCCACGTGTTTGGCGGGTACATGACCTTCGAACACATAACCATCAGTGGTCACTGTGGTGTGACAAGAGCGCATATTATTAGGCACACCGTAGCGCTGCTTAAATACCGCTAAGTCGGCGACATCTTGCCCGTCAGCCGTCATGCCATGGTCTTCGGCATGACCAATCCACTCTTTACAGCAGCCACAGTTGGCATCTTTATAGACTGTCGCTGAGACGTTTTGTAGAATCGTCGACTGAGTACCTGAATGAGTACTGACAGACATCATTTGCGCTTGTGGCTGCTCTATTTGAGCACTTTGGGTGGCAAGCGCTGGCTCTGTAGTTGGCTCTATATCGGCAGCCGTGGAGTTAGGGTTGCAAGCAGCGAGCGTTAACGACAACGGTAATATAAACATCGCTGAAAGGACTCGACCAAATTTCCAGTTATTTTTATAAAAAAGCTTAGTAATATCGCGTTTCATAAACCACTCCTGAGTGTCTATTTATCTGCTGGACTCTTCAAAACTTATACTCTACTAGTAGAAAAATAGCAGAGGCTAAACTAAAATCGCAAAAGGCAGCACTATTTAGCACTGCGTTCTTATGGAAGAATAGGAAAGAATTAATGCTGCATTCCAGCTCCATCGTCTGATATATCCATCATGTCGCTATTAAGTGACATATCTAACATATCGTCATCTATTCTAGTGGTCAGCATGGTATATTGATTCTCATCTAATTCAGGTAATGATCTAATAAAAGCTACCATTGCCCACATTCTATCGTCATCATGAGAAGCGCCCCACGCTGGCATACCTGATGCCATAATACCGTGCTTAATCGCCCAAAAACTTTGCTGAGCACCCGCATCCGTTTTATAACGCTCAACCACTTGTGCATTAGTAAAATTAGGTGGCTTAGGATATAGGCTCTCACTAAAATCAGTGCTCTCTACCCCAGGAGACAAATGGCAGCCTGCACACATATCTTTGTAGTCGGCACCGCCTGAGCTAATCATCTCTACTTTTTCTAAATCTGGAACAATAATGTCCTTGCTAGCGTTGGCTATTGAACGGGTGCGAGCCGTCTCTAAAAACTTATAAACCAATGGGTTATGCCCTTGATCAGCGCCAATATTAATGACACCACTCATAACCACGGCAAAGACCCCAACAATAGCGACCACAACGATAAAAAGTATTCCTAGTAAAAACTTCATGGGTTTATCCTAAAATCCATTTTCTTTGATGCCCTACTCTTAGCGTCTAAAAATAGTTTCTATAGACCCTCATTACTGGTTGATGACACTATCTAGCAGTAATAAAGGGTTTATAGAATCAATATTTAAGAGTCACTTTTAGCGGTTACGCAGTGCTTTTGATGCATCTGTTTCATTTTTCCCATATTGGCCATCATCGCCTTCATGGCAGGATCATTCATATCCATCTTGCTATGATCCATTTTATCCATCATCTGCATGTGCTTTTCCATTTTTTCACAATTCATTTGGTCTTTTTCAGCATGCATTTTAGGATCGTGTGCTAGCGCTGACGTTGATACGACTAGAGCGACGGCTGTGGCTACGATTGCTTTAGGTAAAGACTTTGATTTAAAGAGTGACATGGTTAATCCTTAATTAATTTGGTTTAGGGTCAGTGGGACTTTAGGATATTAATTCAGTCTAAAGCATAACTTATCCATTCTGACAGGTAGATGACAACAAGATGACAATATTGTCATCTTGCCATTTTTAGATTTTAATGCGGCACATATTCCTTTAGTATTGATTGCGAACTGCGATTTCGGTTAGCACCATACTTGTTTATAAAATACTTTTCAGACTGCAGATGCTGATCTTGGTGTTCAACTTCACAAGCCACTCTGGCATCGACGTAACTTTGCATTTGAGCATCAGATATATTTGCCTCGTTGTGGTCTAGATTTCTGGCAAACTTAGTAAGGTTATCGCAGTTGTCGATAATTGAAGTGCTTAGACTGGTCGTATGCGCATTAGCCGCTGACATACCAATAAGCATAGAAGCAGATAGCAGCACCACTTTTTTGAATGAACGATAGCTTTTCATATAACATCCTTAATAAATTATTGAATATTAAAACTAATCACCTGTAGGAATAATTCATAGTAGCTACTCGTCTCAGGAATGAGCTGATATGGACTATGGGGATAGATTAGCAAACGAAGACTAACCATTTAATGACGAGCACATGACATCTTTGTCAGATACCAGTCCGTTTTGTCATTTATATTGATTTGGGTATTATAAAATCATAATTATATTGAAGGATTAGTATGAAAGTACTACTAGTAGAAGATGAATTAAAGCTTGGCGAATATATAAAAAAAGGGCTAAGC
The DNA here is from genome assembly GCF_051847375.1 of Psychrobacter sp. 2Y5. Classification (NCBI taxonomy): domain Bacteria; kingdom Pseudomonadati; phylum Pseudomonadota; class Gammaproteobacteria; order Moraxellales; family Moraxellaceae; genus Psychrobacter; species Psychrobacter sp. 2Y5. The sequence continues at coordinate 2,482 of NZ_JBPYDA010000014.1, read as the reverse complement.
GAAGCAGGTTTCATCGTTGAACATCAAGCGACGGGGTTAGATGGCTACCATGCGATGATGACGGATACCTTCAATGTCATCATTATGGATGTGATGCTGCCCGATGTTAGTGGCTTTGAATTAGTGAGCAATTATCGCGCGGCAGGCAAGCATACGCCTGTGCTATTTTTGACGGCCAAAGATGAGCTAAGTGATAGAGTGAAGGGGATTGAGATCGGCGGTGATGATTATCTGACCAAACCTTTTGCCTTTGCAGAATTAATAGTCAGAATAAAAAGCTTATTGCGACGTGCCAATCAAGCGGACTATCAAAGCACGATCATGCAACTTGCAGATCTCAAGCTAGATATTGCTAAGCGCACGGTGCAGCGAGGAGAAACGCCCATCAAGCTGACGGCAAAAGAGTTTGCTTTATTACAGTTCATGCTTGAGCGCCAAGGCGAAGTATTACCGCGTTCGGTGATTGCCTCGCAAGTCTGGGATATGAATTTTGATAGCGATACCAATGTTATAGATGTGGCGATACGGCGGCTACGGCTGAAAGTAGATGATGAGTTTGCGGTGAAGCTAATCCATACCGTACGCGGCATGGGTTATAAGTTAGAGGAAATACAAAACGCTGAGAATGATGAAAGTAATGAGCATAATAAGAGTTCTGTTGCTCAAACTAATGTGGTCGATGTGAAATAGCATGGCTTATAACGCTGACAGTCGTCGCCTGCCCCTGTTATGGCGCACGCTATTATTATTGACTATCTTTGTGGTGCTCTCACAGATAGTGATTTATATCTGGGTTCAGCACTCAGTGAAAGGTCATTTTGAAGAAATGGACGCTGAGATTATCACTCATGCCGCCTTTAATTGGCGTCAGCGTCTGAGCGACTTTGAGCCACAAAGCCCTAACGGTATATCATTAGAACCGTCCAATCCGTCTATGGCAATGGCAGCTAATCCCCTGCATTCTTCAGCGTTTGATTATGATCTAAAGACCGTCATTACTGATAAACAAGGACAGCTATTATCTACTGCCCCTAGCAGCTTTGCTAATGAATTGGACAATGACTTTAATCTATTAACTTTGTGGCAAAATAACGCGCAGCAGCAGTTTGTCACTCATATAAACGACAGGCATTACCGCGCTATCGTTATCGAAAATGAGCAAGCATTGGTGCTTATTGCGCTGCCAATTGATGTCCATCATCAGTATTTATTACAGTTTAACCGCCAGCTTAGCCTGATCTTATTGGTCATTACCCTGCTATTAGTGTCGATCGCCGCATTGAGTGTTTATTGGGGCTTTGCTCCATTATCGACTATCGTACAAAAAATGAAGAGTATTAGTCCTGAAAAATTGGATGATAGATTAAAAGTTGATGAAATGCCTCGAGAGCTGCGTCCTTTGGCTGAATCTTATAACTTAATGATGGCAAAACTTGAAAGTAATTTTGAATCCTTGTCACGATTTTCAGATAACATCGCTCATGAACTGCGCACACCTATAGCGACGCTAAGTACACAAACCCAAGTCATGCTCAGCAAGCCTAGAGATACAGCAGAATATGTCGAGCAGCTCCACCATCAGCATGACACCCTCGATCAGTTATCGAGTCTGATCAATAACATGTTGCTGCTCGCCAAAACCCAAAAGGGGCTTAACGCCTCGCAGCTAAAGCCTATCGATATTGACGCTCTACTCACTAAACTTATGGACTACTTTGAACTAATAGCAGAAGAGAGCGGGATAACTTTTGAAAAAAGTGGCGCGTTTGGTTCGGTATTAGGAGACGACAGCTTACTACAAAGGCTATTTGCCAATTTACTGTCCAATGCCATCTATTACGCGGTGAGCGATAGTGTCATAGTCATTAAATCAGTGATTAAAGCGGCGACTGATAACTCTGAAAAAACGAAAATAACCATCACCAATAAATTACATGAGCCTTTAGCCCAAAGCGAAGCTGACAAACTGTTTGAGCGCTTTTATCGTCAAGATAAAAATCATCAGCATCAAGCGGGAGCAGGCTTAGGGTTATCTATCGTGCAAGCGATTGCTAAGGCTCACAATGGCAAAGTGAGTATTCGTATAAAAGAGGAGTATTATTTCGAGGTGGCGGTACAGTTGCCGAGCTTGAAATAACATTTTTTGCTTTTTTTTATTATAGAATAGGTCTTGGTCACCGTTTGGTCACAGAATTATCTTATAGAACTAGGTCACCAATTTTTGAAAGATAGAAGACATACATGCAAATTTATTGCGAATATACTATTAAAGAGTAGACCATTTAGTAAAAATAAATACAGAGAAAGTATCTAGCGATTATAGATAAAGGCTTTAAGGAGAAATACAGACACAAAAAAACCCCAAGTAAACTAATACTTGAGGCGAAACTTGCTTAAACTCGAGAGTTTAAATTCGTTTTAAATATGGCGCAGCGGACGGGACTCGAACCCGCGACCCCCGGCGTGACAGGCCGGTATTCTA
>NZ_JBPYDA010000013.1:0-47147 GCF_051847375.1 Psychrobacter sp. 2Y5 | reverse complement strand
ACCGGCAACAGCGTACTTAACAACGCAGGCTTTAGCTTCGTTGACGGTACAGGCCCGAGCATTACAACGGCTGGCATTGATGCGGGTGGTACTACGATTACAAATGTAGAAGATGGTGTTAATGACAAAGATGCCGTTAACAAAGGGCAGTTAGATGCTATTACTGGCAATATAACTGCAGGTGGTGTTCAGTATGATCGTAACGCTGATGATACCGTTAATTATGACCAAGTCAGTTTCGCTGGTACACTGGCTGTTATTGACACAGATGTCAATGGTAATAGAATCGTTGTAAGTGGTGGTACTAGGCTTACAAATGTGGCTAATGGTATCAATGCATCTGATGCCGTCAACAAAGGTCAACTAGATAGTGTTACTAAAGTTAAAGTATTTGATGAAAATGGTGATGAGGTCACTGTTAATATCACGGATCAAATCGTCAACAACGATGTCAATAATGACGACCTAGAATCGTTATTTCTGACTTACGATAAAGAAGGTCAGGAAGTTACCGACCGTCTAACCATCGGTGAGACGGTACAAAAAATGAATACTGAAGGGGTCAAGTTCGCTCATACCAATGCAAGTCCTCAAAGCAAGGGAGATATTGCTAGTGGTGTAACAAACGACTCAAGTGCAGGTGGCCTTGACTCAACTGCTATAGGTGTTAACGCTATTATTGAAGCCGAGGCTGACAATACTGTTGCTCTTGGTTCGGATACTTTAGCCAAATCAACCGCCAAAAATTCTGTAGTTATTGGTAACCAATCAGTAGTCGCTGGCGAATCTTCAATTGCAATTGGCGATAGCGCTCAAGCTAATGGTAATCAGTCCATCAGTATTGGTACTGGTAACATCGTAAATGGTAATAACTCCGGCGCATTTGGTGATCCAAGCACTATTAATGGTAGTAACAGTTACTCAGTAGGTAATAACAATACTATTAATAGCGATGATACTTTTGTATTAGGCAACGGTATTACAGCAAACCAAAACGGTTCAGTGATATTAGGTACTGGCTCCATGGCAGCAACAGGTGCAGGTATCGCAGGATTTGGTGCCGCCAACAACGCTGCAATTACAGCGACGACTAGCACTACAGGTGCGGTTGCCGTCGGTAATGCTGCCAATGGTATTTATCGTCAAATCACTGGTGTAGCTGCTGGTACCGCTGATTCCGATGCAGTCAACGTTTCTCAGCTGAAAGCGGTCAGTGACGCGCTTGGCGATAGTAATACTTCGCTCAGCAATGCTGCGGTACAATATGATAAAAACCAAGATGACACTGTCAATAAAGGCAGCATCACTTTAGGCGGTGGCGTTGGAGGCACTACTATTACTAACGTAGCCGATGGAGTTCAAGCATCAGATGCCATTAATAAAGGTCAGTTAGATAATCTCGGTAGCGGCGTCGCTGGCATTATCGGTGGCGATGCTAGCTACGATGCTGATGGTAACTTGACTGCTAGTAACATCGGCGGCACTGGTCAAGGTAATATTAGTGACGCCATCGCTGCTGTTAACCAAGGTAACGCTCAAGCTAATGAGGACATCCAAGCCAATAGCGAAGATATCCAAGCCAACACCGATAGACTGGATTCTGGTCTAAGCTTCGGCGCTGATAGTGGTGACAACATCAATAAGTCGATAGGTGATAGCACTGCTGTCAATTTCCAAGGCAGTAATAATATCAGTACAACCACGACTGATAGTGGTATTAAGTTTGACTTGAATGGAAACATCAGTGTAGACAGCGTCACTACCGGTAACACCGTTGTTAATAATAACGGTGTGACGATCAAAGATGGCCCAAGCATCACTGCAAACGGTATCGATGCAGGGGGCAAAGTGATCACAGGTGTCGCTGATGGTGTCGAGGTCAATGACGCTGTCAATCTAGGCCAGCTAAACGCCCTAGATAGCAAGCTGAGCAATAGCGTCAATGATCTAGGCTACAAGATTGGCGAAGTCGAAGATGACGCTAATGCCGGTATTTCAGCGGCGATGGCGATGTCTTCACTACCGCAAGCTTATATCCCTGGTAAGTCTATGGTCGGTGGCGGTGTCGCAACTTACAACGGCGAGAGCGCGGTTGCAATTGGGGTCTCAAAAGTCTCTGATAATGGTCGTTGGGTCATGAAGATCAACGGTACCGCAGATACTCAAGGCAATGCTGGCGGCGCAATTGGCGCAGGCTTTCATTTCTAATATAGCTACTACGCTTAATGAAAGCGCTTGTTTTGGATAGACAAGCGCTTTCACACCAACTATAAGATCTATTGAGGAATGAATAATGAAAAAATCTTTATGTCGTAACAGTATTGTCCTTGCCGTAATGCTCATGTCAGCAGTTGGCTGCACCCGTAATGTCAGTAGCAACTTGACTGACAATGGTCACGTCAATGCTAGTGATTTAGTGTTTCCAGCAACCGATGAGGCTTGGCAACAAGAAGGCAAATTCGTCAACGAAGATAATCTTGCTAAGATAAGAGCTGGTGTTAATAAAGATGAGCTGTATCAGCTTATCGGCCCGCCGCACTTTAGCGAAGGTTACAAAGCGCGCGAATGGGATTATATCTTTAAGTTTTATGATGAAAATGATCAAGTTAAGATCTGCCAATATAAGGTCATCTTTGATAAAGAGTATAGAGGGCAGGAGTTTTATTGGTTGCCTGCCGATTGCGCTCCTAACACAGCGGCTAGCATGCCATATGCACCCGTAGCCGTGACGCCGCCTATGACAGAGCGTATCAATCTAGGTGCTGATGCTTTATTTGCATTTGATAAGTCTAGTGCTCAAGACATCATACCAGATGGCAGATATGAGCTTGACGCTTTAGCGCAAAAGCTCAGAGAGTATCAGCAGATGGGCAGCAGTCGTGTGCTCATTACCGGTCATACGGATCGAAAAGGTGACGAGGCCTATAATTTGAGACTATCAACGCAGCGCGCGCAGACGGTCGCCAACTACTTAGTCAGTCAAGGGGTCAATCCCAACACAATCTCAGCAGCAGGGGCGGGGGAGATGCAGCCAGTACAACAGTGCTCAACGTCGCTACCGCGTGAGCAAGAGATTGCTTGCTTGCAGCCGAATCGCCGTGTCACTATTGATGTGATGTTTATGCAATAAGCTTCTCTACCTTTCAAACGCTGTATAAATTCATGTTATCTACAAAGAAGGGGCCAATCTATGATTAGCCCCTTTTTTTGCGTAATTTTGGACGGTAAACGTCCATTAGCGTAGAAAAAAATTTAATTATTAGGTGTCAAATTCAGCCAACATTGACGTGATGCGTTTATCCTTTTGACGCCACAGCTGCTCAACCCAAGCAAACATTTGCTCTTTGGTAGCCCCGTCGTTCTCGTAACCGCCGTTTTGGAGACTAGCAAATAGCTCGTCAGGGATTTCGATATGTCGGACATCGACACCTAAGCGCTTGATATTGCCTTGCCACAGCTCGCCATAAGTTGGTATGCCATCAGGATAGACGATGGTCATATCCAAAATACCATCGATCTCATTCCCCAAAGCATTGATCGCTAGCGCTAGACCACCGGCCCGCGGTTTAAGCAGATGGGTGTAGGGCGATTGCTGTGCATCACGCTTTTTTGGGGTGAAGCGCGTACCTTCTAGATAGTTGAGTAAAGTAAAAGGCTTATCTTTTAATAGCGCGCAAGCACGTTTGGCCTCGATGATATCTTTGCCCGCTAGTGCAGGGTTTTTGGTCACTGCTTGCTTAGAGTGGCGGCGCATCATTGGGAAGTCTAAAAAGTAAAAGGTCTGACCGACGATAGGGATATATATCAGCTCAAACTTAGTAAAAAACCGCGTCAAAGGCAGACGATCGCGGCTGATATATTGTACGATGCTAGTATCGACCCACGATTGATGGTTGCTGACCAGTAAGTATTTACCATGGACATCGACATCATCAGGCAGACTAACGCGCCAGTCTTTTTTAGGTAAGATAGTATCGATCAAAGTGTTATTACTATTGATCCAATAGTTAGCAATTTTTATCACGGTTTTATCAGCGATATCAGCGCCAGTAATGATTTTGGTGGCGCCCATTAGCCAGATAGGGATACTTCCAGCGAAACTATTACCAACAATGACCCCTGTCGCTGTCGCTAATGATACCGCTTTGCCAAGCTTTGGCGTACGCTCATGCATTTTTTGAAAAAGTGAGTTGAGTCGCATAGCAAACCTTTCCTTTATATTTTCTATTATTAATGACTGTAACATTACGACACAATTTTAGCAGAAATATGGTGCAGGGTAGTCAGACTAGCGTGACTGGTGGTAACAAAGGGCTGCGGTGCGCTAAAATTGATGAAGAACAACTTGATGCCTAATAACAAAGGATGATGACTACTCATTTTTAGCGATAGCTTTAAGTGGATAAAAGTGTTTAGAATAAAGTAACGGACTTAGCTCATACTCTTTAAGAGCCAACACAGTAAAGGATGACACTATGACAAACGATCTAAATAACCAAATAGCTGCGAATGTAAAAGATAACGTCAGCGCCGCAGAGTGGCAGATGCGCGTTGATTTGGCCGCTTGCTATCGGCTGATTGCCCTATACGGTTGGGACGATCTGGTCTTTACTCATATCTCAGCGCGCGTGCCCGATAGCGACGATGCGTTCTTGATTAACCCCTATGGCTTATTGTTCGAAGAGATCACCGCCTCAAACCTAGTTAAAGTCAATCAAGCCGGCGAAAAAGTCGCGCCCTCACTTTATGATATCAACCCAGCAGGCTTTACCATTCATAGCGCCGTACATGAGGCGCGTAGCGATGCTCATTGCGTGATACATCTGCATACGAGCGATGGGGTGGCGGTGTCTACTCAGCAGCAAGGCCTGCTACCTATCTCGCAGCAGTCGCTATTCCCCTTATCAAACTTGGCTTATCACGACTATGAAGGGGTAGCGCTAAACCCGGATGAAAAAGTACGTCTGGTCGCCGATCTAGCGGATGCAAACTTTATGATCCTACGTAATCATGGCCTGCTGACTTGCGCCCATACCGTGGCCGATGCTTTTCTTTTTATGTATATCATGCAAAGAGCCTGCGAGGTACAAATCAAAGCGCAAAGCGGCGGTCGTGAACTGACTATGATAGCGCCGCAGATCCTAGCCGGTATTCAGGCTGCTTCAGCAGAGGTAACCAAAGGCGCTGGCGGAGATATCGCTTGGCCGGCACTACTGCGTAAGCTACGTCGCACCGATCCGTCTTTTGCGGAGTAGCTGATGATTACTCTGCAGCAGTGGCGACAACAAGGGCAGCTTGAGTCAATCAATGGACAGCAAATCTTTACTCGCACAGGCGGTGATAGCAGTGCCCCAGCGCTAGTGTTAATCCATGGTTATCCGAGCGCCAGCTGGGACTGGGAGGGAATGTGGCAGGCGCTGACCCAGCGCTATTATGTGATTACGCTCGATATGTTAGGTTTTGGGTTTTCTGCCAAGCCTAAAAACGCGCGTTACTTGATAACAGAGCAGGCGGATATTTTTGAGCAGTATTTACTTAATCTCAAAATCACCGAGTATCACATTTTAGCTCACGATTATGGCGATACGGTAGCGCAAGAGCTGCTAGCTAGGCTGCGTGACGGTAGTGCAAAACAGCGTATCGCTAGTGTGTGTCTGCTCAATGGTGGTCTGTTCCCGGAAGCGCATAAGCCAGTGTTAATCCAAAAATTGCTACTCTCGCCTTTAGGACCCTTAGTCTCAAAGCTTATCACTAAGCCCAAATTTGCGGATAATTTACGGCGCATCTTTGGCCCAAATACGCCGCCAACCCCTGAGGTTATCGACAGCCTATGGCAACTGCTCAATCATAATAAAGGTCCTGCGGTGATGCATAAACTCATTGACTATATGCCGCAGCGTCAGCAGCACCGCAAGCGTTGGGTCGAGGCTATTATTGAGAGTAGGGTGCCGGTCAAGCTCATTAATGGCGTTAAAGATCCCATCTCAGGCCAGCATATGGTCGAGCGTTATCGGCAGTTAATTCCTAATGCCAATGTCACTGAGTTATTAGCGTTAGGTCATTATCCGCAGCTTGAAGAGGCTGAGGCGGTGACGACAGCTTATTTACAGTTTAGAGAAAGTATAAATTAATGAGGATTTACTATTAAAAAGACATAACGACTAAAAAGGACTCACTATGAAACGCGCCGCCCAATTACAGCCTCTATCTCGCCAACATCACTTGGGTCTCAATATATCTCGCCATGCAAAAGAGTGCCCTGACAAACCTGAAGACATCAGTAAACATTGGCACAATCTCACTGCTTATCTTAATGATTTGCAAAGTCATTTTGAGATTGAAGATCATCTCATCGCCACTGCGCTACTGCCTTATAGTATCAGTCAGCCCGAAGTGGCCTCAGCGCTCACGACGCTCGACGAACAGCATAAGTCTCTACATGCTTTGATGGTTCAAACCCAAAACCCTGCAAACTCTCAAAGCCAGAATATCAGCGTCACCCAAGTCCAAAAACTCGCTACTTTGCTATACGACCATATTCGTTTTGAAGAGCGCGAACTGTTTCCTATTGCTGAGCGCTATCTGACAACAGCGGAATTAGATGCTATTTATACCGCCAGTCCTGATAGCGTCAAACGCCCAGATGAGAGCCGTTAAATCATAAAAGCTGTTTAGATAAAGAGTCAAAACTATCGTTGAACTGGCAGATAACCGGCGTCAGCGAAGTACTGTTGGCCAGCACTGGATTGCAGATAATGGGAGAAGTCAGTAGCGATAGGGCGCTTATTGAGCACTATGCCGTCTTGTAATATCGGCGGATAAGATGTCGGCGCTAAGGTATAGAACTGTTCAGGCTTAGCTTTGCTCGCGATCAGCTGAGCTTGCGCCACAAACCCATAATCGACACTGCCAGTATGCGCATATTGAAAGGCCTGGCCGATATTCTCAGCTTGTATTAGGCGTTTTTGTTCGAGCATAGCGTCGTAAATATTTTGGCTTTGCAGATAAGCTCTGGCAGAGTCGCCGTAAGGCGCTAGCTGCGGGTTGGCAATGGTGACCTTAGCAGATTTCGCTGTCAATAATTTATTGAGGGTAGCCGGATTAAGCTCGCTTAGAGAATGAACAACGCTATAGAGCGCTAGCTGACCTTGAGTGTAAGTGAATGGCTGAGTGCTATTTTGGCTAGTCGCCTTATCAATCGCTAGTGCTTCTGCGGCTAGTTTGGTAGGAAACTCTTGGTTAGCAGATAAAAATAGATCGTATGGCGCGCCTGAAGTGATTTGCGCATAGAGCTTACCTGAGGAGGCATAAGTGACCTCGATTTCTTGAGCTGGCAGATTATTATCGACTTTATAGCCTGCAATGACTTTAGGCAAGACGTCCGATAAGTTGGCAGCAGCAGCGATTCGTAGCGCTTGGGTCGATTCAGTGTTCTTTATAGCGCTATCTTTGCTACAAGCCGTGAGCGTAACTGCTAAGCAGAGTACCGTTATTACTATTGTTTTCATTGTCACTCTATCTTCTGATTATCCAATCGCAAGTGTACCTAACAGCCTTGAGTTTTGAAAACCCTATTTATTTTGTAAGAGATTAACCGTAGCATCTAATTGATTATGGTAATAATAATAATTATCATTTATAATGCCTTCTTGTTGAGGTTATTCTTATAACTGGCCTATAAAATATCACGAAATGAGCACTGTTAACTTAGCGAATTGATGGCTGCTGTTGCTCTGATTTCTCGCAAAACTCTCATCTTAACGTCACTGATACTTATAAGCCTTACATAACTTATAAAGCATAAGATGAATCACTCAAATACTATTTGATAAATCGTTATGACTGAAAAAACCAATAAAAAAACTTTTCCAAACCTTTATACAGGGACATTTATCGCTGTAATTGCGCTTCATGCTATTACAGGATGGGCACTTGCCAATGTAAAAACACCAGAAGTAGCTATCCCTGAGCTTGTAGAAGCACCGCCATTGGAAATTGAAATCATTAAACCTATTATCGAAAAACCTGAGGTTGTAGAAGTTCAGCCGCAAGCTGAACCAGTCATTGAACCAATCCCCGAGCCAAAAGCTGAACCAAAGTCTGAGCCAGTATCTACTGTAGCGCTGCGACCTGAGCCGGTACCGCAGGTTGAACCTGAAACCAAACCAGAACCTAAACCAAAAAGTAAAAAACCACTAAATACACAGCAACCTAAGCAAGAAGTGCAAGACAAAAGAGTAGTAGAACAAGAACGGCAGGCAATACTAAACGCGCAAAAACAAGCAGAACTCAAAGCCCAAGAAAGCGCAAGACTACAAGCGCAAGAACAAGAACGACTAGAAGCGCAAGAGCAAGCACGATTAAACGCGCAGGAAGAAGCGAGAATCAAAGCAGAAGAAGATAGGCGCAAGGCCGCCGAACAAGCGAGAATCAAAGCAGAGGAAGCAGCCAAGCGCAAAGCTGCAGAACAAGCAGCAAATAGTGAGCCTGTGAGTTTTACAGCGACTAGTGCCGATTGGGCGTCTACTCCACGCTTTAGTTTCCCTAACGATGCACGAGCTAAGCGTAGGACGCGTCCTGGTCAAAAGCTAGAAGTGGTATTGAGACTACGAGTAAATAAACAAGGCGCTATCGAAAGGGTTAACGTTGCCAAGTCGTCGGGTAATCCGTCAGTGGATCAAGCAGCGCAGCAGCAAGTGAGTCAAGGTAGGTTTAACCCTTTTAAGAAAAACGGCGCCGCTGTAGTCGGTAATGTCACTCTACCTATCGTCTATGAAGTACCGAGATAACGACACAATAGATTACAGCAAAAGACTTTACTTACCGTTTAAATATTAAGTATCAAAAACAAAGTATCAAAAACAATAAGGAGTCTACAATGGACTTTGCAAGCTACTGGCAATACAGCGATATGGTGACAAGAACTTTGTTTTTCTTGCTGTTAGCATTATCGGTACTCTCTTGGGTGACAGGTATTATCCGTATTATCCAAAGCCGAAAATTAGCAGCGACGGTTGCCGACGACTTAGCGCAGCAGATTCAGGCTAGCCGTGCTGAATTGGCAGCATCTGATAGTGCAAATCAGCGCTTAGTCACTGAGCAAACCCTGCTCAAACATATTGGCCGTTACCGTTTTGCCAGTGAGCGCGGATTACCAATCTTGGGCACCACGGCTGCCATCGCGCCGTTTATCGGGCTGTTTGGTACGGTGTGGGGTATCTTTCATGCCTTGCATAATATTGGTACAACCGGGCAGGCAGGTCTAGCACAAGTGGCAGGGCCAGTAGGGGAAGCCTTGATTATGACCGGTTTAGGTATCGCCGTTGCTATTCCAGCCGTGGTGTTTTATAACCTAGCTATCCGTATCAATCGCCGGGTGATGTACCATGCCAATGACAAAGCTCATGATCTACTAGCGCAGTCTACCCGCGATGCGCTACCAAAGACAGAGTCTACTCAAAGAGCTGTGACCAGTGAACGGGTTGATGCAACGACTTCTAATCACCAAGCACAGCCTCAATATCAACATTCAGTCAGCTCGCAATCAAAGGCGTCATCCTAGACTTGTATAAGTATTGACATAGGTACTGGCATAGACACTGAGAATAACAGATCTAAGAAGACAACTGAGAATAAGAGACAACTATGGCTTTTCAATTAGGTGATGATGACACGCAAAGTATGAATGAGATGAACCTCATTCCACTTATCGATGTCATGCTGGTATTGATGATTATCTTCTTATTAACAGCGACGGTACTTAATCCGACCGTACCGCTTAATCTGCCGCAGACCAGTGCTAAGATCAATGAGCCGCCAGTCGATCCCATTCAAATCAGTATTGATAAAGACGCAGGCCTATTTTGGGATGACAAGGCAATTAGTATGGATGAGCTTGAGACGCGTCTGCAGCAACAAGGGGTAGGCGGCAAAGATCCCTCTATTCAGCTGCGCGCCGATAAAGACAGCCGCTATGACAATGTCGCGCAAGTGCTTGCGGCAGCGAGCGGGGCAGGGCTGACTAAGATTGCTTTTGTTAATGAGTAGTCAGTCCAAAAAATAATAACAATAATAAGTATGATCAGCACTTTTCTCCAGGCCCTACTAGCGATATCGCTAGTAGGGTTTTTGTTGCCGAATAACTTTAGGCTCTAAAATTTATTATAGTAATGATTATCATTTACAAATGAGAATCTTTATTATATATTCTATCTGCTTTGTTACTCTATGTAGAGACAATAACGACTTATTAGTATCTCTATAGCCGCTATTTCCCTTTTCAAAACCAAATGAAGAGCCTTTTATGCCTAAACATCCTCACAAGAAACCTTTAGTCAAAGCGATACAGCTTAGTTTTTTAATGGGTATAAGTTATCAAGCTTATGCTGCGACTGACCTTATTGATATAAGTGATAACATTAGTGAACCTGAAACATCGACTCAAACCAATATGCCCAGTACCACACTAGAGGCGATCACCGTGTACGCAGACAGCTACCGTACGACCGGTACTAAGACTATGCTTGACCCTGATGATGCGCCAGTAACTTATACTCGTATCGATCAGGAGTTATTGCAAGAGCGGCAAGCTGACTCTGTTAATGCCGCGCTGCGTTATGAGCCTGGAGTAACTAGTGAAAGCCGAGGCACGGTGACGATATTTGATGAGTATAATATTAGAGGCTTTCAAACATATTCTAATTTTTATGATGGATTAAGGCTGCCGTATGACGGGACGTGGAACTTGATGCCGCAAGTTGATATTTATGCTACCGAGGCGGTAGAAGTCGTTAAAGGCTCAGCGTCCTCTCTGTATGGTTATGCGTCTGCCGGCGGTATTGTCAATCAAATCGCCAAAACTCCCAAGAGCACGGCTGCAAATGAAGTCAAATTGCGCGTCGGTAATCAAGACTTAAGGGAGCTGGCGCTAGATAGCACTGGACCACTAGCGAATAACCTAAACTATCGTATTGTAGCATTGGGGCGTAAAAAAGACGGTCAAATGCAGACCACAGAAGAGGAGCGTTTATTAATAAATCCTTCTATCGAGTGGCAAGCGAGCGATGATATCTCAGTATTAGCAAGTGTTTATTATCAAGACGATCCAAAAATGGTGCCATCGACGCCATTGCCAGCATTAGGTGCTAACTATCGTGCAAGCTATGGCAAGCTAGATAGCGATGCTTATGCAGGAGACAACTGGGTAGCGTTTAGTAAAGAAGTGCTCATGCCAAGTCTAACCGTCAACTGGGATGTCAGCGATAATTTACAGTTTAAGCATGTTCAGCGTTTTACCGACTCTGAAGCCAAGCAGCGTAATATTTATAATAGAGGGTTGGCTGCTGACACAGATAATATATTGATCCGTGATGCTTATACTACCAATGAGGAAATGAGCAACTGGTCGACTGACAATCAGCTCGCTTATCAGACTAGCCTTGGTGAGACTGAGCATAATCTGCTATTTGGTATCGACTATCAAACGACTGATAGCGAGGCACTCTACTATGATGCTGGAGTAGAGGGCACACCAACACTTGATTTGGGCCAACCTAATTTTGATCTGATTGATCCAAATACGCTACCTTTAGAGAACTACCGCCAATCTGATGATATCGATCTGCGCCAGCTTGGTTTTTATATACAAGACGAGATGCAGTGGCAAGATTTGACGGTGGTGGCAGGTCTGCGTCATGATGATTTCAAGAGTGAGAATAGACAAATAAAAGCCAGTCTAGGTGAAGTGTACAGTGATGAGACGATAATAAATGATGCCAATGAGACTAGTGGACGTATTGCGGCTATCTATAACTTTGCTAACGGTTTCTCACCTTATGCCAGCTACTCGCAGTCGTTTCAGCCGGTAACGGGCAGCAACTTTATTACCGGTGAAGCATTTGAGCCTACCAAAGCCGATCAAGTAGAGGTGGGACTAAAATACCTCTCATCTGATAATGCGACGCAGGCGGCGCTCGCCATATTCGATATCACGCAAGAAAACGTGGTCGTCAGTGACTTTGTCAATTATCTGAATCAAACTCAGACGGGAGAAATTGGCTCGCAAGGCTTCGAGATATCAGCCAATCACCTGGTTAATGACTGGATGGATATCGCAGCAAGCTACAGCTATACCGATGCTGAGATCAAAAAGGATGTAATTAACCCTGAGACTGTAGGTAATATGCCGGCGCAAATTGCTAAGCATAAAGCGACGCTATGGGCAGATTTTTATCCTAGTGAGAAGCTAACGCTCAATGCAGGCGTGCGTTATCAAGACGGTATGCAAATAGACCGGCTCAATACAGATGAGCTGCCAAGTGTGACTTTAGTGGATATAGGCGGTAGATATCAGCTCAATCCAACGTGGTCTCTAGGCGCGAATGTCAGTAATTTATTTGATAAAACCTACGTCGGTAATTGCTTTGATGTAAACAATTGCTGGATGGGGCCTGAACGTGAAATAAGTGTGAGTGCGACGGCTAAATTTTAAACTCTAAGTTTCAATATTTTGTTACTGCTACTAATAATAAACCCTGCTATTTATAAATAGCAGGGTTTTGTTGCTTTACGAATCATAAAAATAAAATCGTTAAAAAAATGTCTCTTAATCATGACGCCAATAGACTTTTACTACCATATCACTACGTTCTAAATTTAGTCTGTCTTTGAGCAGTTTGCGTAAGGCTTTGGCGGTTCCTGCTTCTAAAGCGCCCCAAACCTTATCAATACTTAGAGGCTGCTTGACTAAATAAGCGCCGAGATTATTATCGATAAGCGTTGCCAAATCAGCACCAGCATTAACTTGATTAGTAACTAAAGGCACAAGGGTAAAATCGCTTTTAACTTCATCAAAATAAGCTTGGTCACCTGCGTCTTGAGTGATACAAAGTACCAGCGGCGGCAATGGATTTTCCCAAAGCTCAAGCAGGCGCGCCACTGTCGGTATTGAAGTTTCATCGGCAATAAGTAACGCTTGTCCGTCTTGCAAATGCTCAATCTTTTCGGGGACTTCGCGCTTTATCAATACGGTATCGCCCGCTTGTAGCGACTCCGCCCAAAGTCCACCTGAGGTGTCGCCATGCAAAAACACATCGACCCACGCGTGTCTATCTGTATCGGTCTGCCATGCTTTTCTAAGCGTGTAATAGCAGTGTGGCCGCGGAGTCTTTATATTATCTCTCTTCTGACTATCTTGAATATTGTGCTCTAAATCAAACAAGTAAGCATAGCCTGGCTCATTAATGGGCATAGGGCTTGAATTGGATTGGTTAACGGCAGCAGTGTCAGTATCGTTATCCACATTTTGAGAAGTGCTGGAGTCAGGAAGGCTAAGCTCAAGGCGAAGCATGTTTTTGCTGACCATAGTGTTGCTGCGTACGCTAAACGCCTGCTTGGTCAGCTTAATGGTTTTTTTGCCGAGCTTTTTATCGACTCTTTGTTTGAGCAAAATATACTGAGTTTGTAAGTCCTCAAGCTGGGTAATAGAGGTGGTGAACGGAATAAAGAGCAGCTGATTCTGCGAAGATTGCTCTTGTGATTCAGTAGAGCGATTTTCTAAAGGTTTAGGTTGAGCTTGTAGAGCGAAGCCTTCGGCATAAATAGCGCTTAGCTGTAGGTTGAGCTTATCAAGCTCAGCTTTGGAGTGGTCAGTAACAACACTAGCAAACGCAATGAGCTCATCGAGATGCTCTTCGTTAAGATGAGTGATGATATCAGTCAGTTCAGGCACTTGTATCGGGGTGTACGGCTCTTGATAAGAACGGTTGTCTTTAGAGGCTGCAGAGGAATTAACCATAAAATACTCGCGTATAAAAATTACCAGTACGTTAATGATAATTGTTTTTGTTCGCATTTACGAGTAAAATCGGTTTTTATTGGTTTTGATGATGACTTTAAATAACCAAGCTAAATAACCAAGCTAAATAACCAAGCTAAATAACCAAGCTAAATAACCAAGCTGAGCAAACCTAGATAGGTATTATATTTTTCATTTATAACGAGTGCTTCTATGTTACGTGCTAATAATCTGACCATCAATCGCCAAGGCAATACTTTACTTGATAATGTGGAGTGCGAGATTGCCACCAAACAACTGGTTGCGCTAGTGGGGCATAACGGTTCGGGCAAGTCGACTTTGATTAAAGCCTTGGCAGGTGAGATGACAAGTAGCAGTGGAAGCGTGACCTTAGATGAACGTTCTATTAGCGATTACGGCAGTAAGGAGCTGGCGCAGCATATGGCTTATTTGCCGCAGCAACTGCCTGAAGCCGCTGGGTTTACGGTACGCGAGCTGGTGATGCTAGGACGTTATCCACATCAAAAGTGGCTGCAAAAGCCAAGCCAAGAAGATAAAGAGAAAGTAGCAGAGGCGCTAAGAGTCACCCAGACCGAAGCATTTGCTGAACGGATTACCGCGACCTTATCAGGGGGCGAGCGGGCACGGGCGTGGCTGGCAATGTGTTTGGCGCAAGATAGCCGCTACCTATTGCTCGATGAGCCGTTAGCGGCGCTCGATATGCACTATCAGCTTGAGGTTATTCAACTGATTCGGCGTCTAGTCGATGAGCAGGGTCTAGGCGTGGTCATTATCGTGCACGATATTAATCTCGCGGCGCAGTATGCCGACCGTATTATTGCCCTTAAAAGCAGCCGCGTTTGCCATAAAGGTGATATTGCCAGCACCATGCAACCTGATATTTTACGCAATATATTCAATGTCGAGATGCAACTGCTTAATCACCCTATTACTGGGCAGCCAGTTGCAGTGGCTTAAGTTTTATACGTTTTGCCTTTTATCTATCGCACTTATTTCTTCTGAACCCCTAATTAGATAGGCTGTTATGTTCTCTATTCTGCACGCTTCTCGACATACCAAACCTGCTAAATCCGTCCTAAAGCCTTTGTCTCTCCTAGTAGCTCTAGCCGTCAGCACCATGCTAAGCGCCTGTAATAATCAAGCACCAGAGCAAAACACTAAAATAACGGTGCAAACACAAACGTCTTTAGCAAGTAATAGCCCTAAAATAAATATTGCCTCGCCTGACTGGGGTAATGCCGCCACCTTAATAGCGATGGGTTATGCGCCTATTGCCACCGGTGATGTCAGAACCTGGCATAGATGGGTTGGCACGCCTGGGCTACCGCCTACTATTACTGATTTAGGTATTCGTTACATGCCCAATGCCGAGCTGGTCGCGCAGCTGCCCGTAGACCTAGTAGTGGATAATTTTTTTTATGAGCACGCGCGCAACCTGTATGGCGATGTGCCAGCTGAGTCTGTTATGTCTGCTGCGAAAGGTGATACCGCCGTTTGGGAAGATTATACCGAGCCGACACGCAAGCTTGGCGCGCTGATTGAAGATCCGCAGTTAGCTGAGGATTATATTGTCAAAAGTCGCCAAGATATCGCAGCTGCCAGTGAGCAATTACAGCGGCGCTATCCCGAGTTCAAAAAGTTTGCAGTGGTGCAGTTTGCCGATGCCAATAACCTGCGCATGTATGTCGCCAACAGTCTGTTTGAACCGGCGCTTGCGCAAATGGACAAAGAGCTTGTGGTGTTAGGCGAAGGCAATCAATGGGGATTTGTGCCGCTACGTATGGGGGATTTGGCGCAATTAGATGACGAGGTTTGCTTGTTAATCGTTGATCCCTTAAGTCCGATAACGCGGGCTGAGATTGAAGATAGCTTGATTTGGCAGCGTTTGGGCTACGGCGATACCCGCTGCATGGGCGAGCTACCGCCGGTATGGATATATGGCGGGATGTCGTCGCTGGTGAGCTTAGCGGATAATCTTGCAAACGTAACATTAAACGGCGGGGCTGCATCATGAATAGAACAACGTCGTGGCGGCTCTGGGTCGCACTTGCCCTACTTATGGTTTTATCCTTATGGAGTAGCTGGGCACTTATAGCGCAAGAGTGGACGCGGCCAATTGCTGATTTATTTATCCCAAGCTTGCAGCTTGATATTGCTAGTATGGCGACCCAGCTGCACCTTGTTGCCACCAGTATTGTGGCGCTATTGGCGGGCGGGCTGTTAGGCGTTGTCAGTATTTTGCTACAGCAATTGGTCAAAAACCCTTTAGCCTCTGACACCACCTTAGGCGTCGGTGTGGGAGCGCAATTAGCAATGCTGATTGTGACGCTATTTGTGCCCAGCCTTGCCATTTATAGCGGAGTTTACGTCGCCTTTGCCGGGGCGCTGATCAGTATGGGGTTAGTTTTTGCTTTAGCGGCGCCTAGTCGCTTTAACCCGCTGATTTTGATATTGGCAGGGCTCGTGGTCAATATCTTGCTTGCCGCTGTGGCGAACGTACTGGTGTTATTTTTTGCCGCGCGTAGCAACGGGATTTTGTCGTGGGCGGCTGGATTTTTGGCACAAAACAGCTGGCATACCAGTACTGTATTGGCTATCACTGCCGCCGTGATGGCGCTGGTGTGTCTGCCATTATTAAAGCCGCTAACGCTTATGAGCTTAGATGATGGACAAGCCAGACGTTTGGGTGTACCGATTAATGGCATTCGCGCGTTAGTGGTACTGGTTGTGGCAATAGTGACCGCCTTGGTGATTAGTGAAGTGGGGCTGATTAGCTTTATTGGCCTTGGTGCGGCAAGTCTTGTCAATGCACTGGGTATATCGTCAATCGCTAAGCGTTTAATTGCCGCCTTTGGTCTAGGGGCGCTACTATTATGGCTCACCAGTAATGTGTCTTTGCTGCTTGAGCCGATATTTAATATGCAAATTCCAGCGGGCGCGATGACGGGTATATTGGGCGCGCCCTTGATTATCTGGTTGATACTGCGTCAGCGCCACGAGCGTATAGAGACGGTGACACCGATGCTCGCAGGCACGCGCAAACCAGTGGCGTATGGGCGCTGGGCAGCAGGTGTGGCTATTATCATCATGCTGGCATGCCTTTTCGTGCAAGATATCAGCGGCTGGGGGCTGAGCACCGATTGGGTATTAACCGCGCAACACCGCCTTCCGCGTAGCTTAAGCGCGGCGGCAACGGGTCTGATGCTGGCTGTCGCAGGCGTCCTGTTACAAACGTTGACGCGTAACCCAATGGCAAGTCCTGAAGTACTCGGGGTCAGCTCGGGGGCGGCGCTCGGCGTTATCTTAGGGTTTTTACTCTTACCTATGCTTGGAGTAGCGGCGGGCGCAGGCACGTTACTGCTTTCAGGATTGTCAGGAGCGATAGCGGTGCTACTCCTCGTGATTTGGCTGGCGCGCAAGGTCAGCTCCGGCTATCTACTGCTCGTTGGTATCGGTATTGCGGCGATGATGGACGGGGTTATGCATATGGTTAAGCTTTCCGGGGACCCGCGTCTGGAAGCAATGCTCAGCTGGTTATCAGGCACGACTTATAGCGCCCAACCGAGTACCGTTTGGTATCTGATTGCTATTGCGCTGATTTTATTTGCCTTCAGTTTGCTGATTATTAAGCCGTTACGCGTATTAGGCCTTGGCACAGGCGTCGCTCGTAATCTCGGCGTCGCGGTGACGCCTGTAACTCTTGCGCTACTGGTACTGGTGGCCGCGCTGAGTACCGCCAGCACCCTAGCAGTCGGACCGCTGAGTTTCATTGGCCTGATGGTACCACATTTAGCAACGTCGCTTGGCGCGGTAAAGCTTGAGCGCCAACTGCCGCTAGCGGCTCTATTAGGCGCTGGGGTAATGGTGATAGCCGACTGGATTGGCCGCTATGTTATCTTCCCTTATGAGCTACCTGCAGGTACGGTGGCTGCCATCATTGGCGGCGCGTATTTTTTATGGCTGATTCGTAAAGTGCCTGCTAGTCACTAGTAGGCAATTAATACCCCTGTACTTTTATAGTTGCCCGTTGTTTTTAAGTGGTTCTTAGGAGTGATTTTTTGTCTTATCCTTCTGCAAAGTCTCTATCTGTGCATGCCAATGACGCCTCTGAGCTTACCTTGTGGCAATTGCTATGGCGTCAACAGCGTAAAGCATTATTAACCGTAGTGGCCCTTAACTTGTTGACAGCCGCTGTTGGCATTGGCGTGATTGCTTTTATCAATAGCTACTTTTTAGCCGCTAATCCTGATACAAGCGCTTTAGTAGCCGGAGTGTCAGGCTTTGATGACCGCGCTTGGATGTATACGTCCGCTTTTTTTGCTTTGATAATTTTGCAATTACTGACTACCTTTATCTCTCAGTTCGCTTTGACCAAACTGGGTCATCGCTTTGTGTATAATTTGCGTCGTCAATTGCTCAAGCGTATTTTAGATACCGATCATGCCCAGCTTGAGAAAGTAGGTAGCGCTAAATTGCTCGCCAGTTTGTCGGATGATATCTTGAACATCACTAGCGCTTTTGTACGCTTGCCACAACTGGTACAAGGCACAGTATTAACATTAGCGGCTATCGTTTACTTATCTTGGATGTCCATTCCGTTGACCATCGTTATGCTGCTATGGCTGACGTTTGTTATTGTGGTCGGCATGCTATTGGTTAATAGGGTCTATGCAAACTTATTACAGATTCGTGGTTTGCAAGATGATCTATACCAAGATTATGAAACGGCTATATATGGGCATAAAGAGCTCATGCTCAATCGTCATCGCAGTCGTCAGTTTTATGAGACAAAGTTCGATCGTCATGCTGATGACTATCGTCAAAAAATTGTTTTATCCGATACCTACCATCTGTCGGCACTGAATTGGTCAAACATTATGATGTTTGCCGCGATAGGTATTTTATTTATATTGGCGACTGCCTTTAATTGGGCCAATCAAGCTACCGTCACCTCATTCGCATTAACCTTATTATTTATTCAATCGCCTCTACTAGCAGCAGTTGGCGCTTATCCGACGTTACAGACGGCCAATGTCGCACTTAATAAAACTGTCTCCCTAAATTTGGCAGCATATCGGGCTGATTTTGCTACCAGCGATATGGATAGGCTGTCAAATTGGCAACGTATCGAGTTGAAAAGGGTTGGGTATCATTATCCTACTGCTGAATCTGCTACAGCAGAGAATAATCCAATTGTTGGCAGTAATATTAATGACGAAACAAGAGTGCTTAACGCTGATAAGTCTGATTATGTCGCGCAGGGATTTGGTCTCTATGATATTAACTTGACTTTAAACCGCGGCGAGGTGGTGTTTTTAATCGGCGCTAATGGCAGTGGTAAATCGACCTTAGCCAAATTACTAGTAGGCTTGTATCAACCTAATAAAGGTCAAGTCCTGCTCGATGGACAAGTATTGACAGAGGATGATTATAACGACTATCAGCAGCACTTTGCCGCCATCTTTGGTGATGGCTATTTATTTGACTGGCTACAAGGAAGAGGGGATAGCTTGCCTGATAACGCTGTGGTTGAGGATTGGTTAGCACGACTACAGCTTACTGATAAGCTCTCGATTATAGAAGGGAGGTTGTCAACTACTAACCTGTCGCAAGGACAGCGCAAAAGACTGGCCTTGTTACTTGTCATCGCAGAAAGTAAGCCCATCCTTCTACTTGATGAGTGGGCAGCAGACCAAGATCCTATCTATCGTCAGACTTTTTATGAGCAAATCATCCCAAGTCTCAAACAGATGGGCAAGACCTTGTTTATTATTAGCCACGATGATCGCTACTTTAAGCATGCTGATCGTTTACTACAAATGCATAATGGCAAACTTGTTGAACTCGATAGCAATGAGCGTCTGCACGCCAGCCAAGATGCAGTAGCGCATCTGCATTCACTATAGTTTAATCGTAGTGAAGAAATGAGCCAAAAGAAAACTAACCAAGATTATAATTTGGAGTAAATAAATATAGAAATGTAAATAATTATCATTTACAATATCATTCACAAAAATAGTACGATCTGTATCAGAACCTAAATAAAGCCTATTCCACTATTATTTGACGAAGTGAACTCCTATGCAACACCATTATCCCCTAGCTTTATCCTTGCTTACACTTTGTATCAGTCAACAACTCTATGCTGCACAGGTTGATGTTAATGCTTCAACACCAAATACTTTAGCCACAGAATCTGTAAACGCTACCGTCGTTGATGAGCCAAGCGTCACTTTAGATACTATTACAGTCAGTGCCAACGCCAGAACAGGAACCGCTTTGGCACAAAAAATTAGCGAGATGCCAGCGGTCACGCAAGTGATTAGTGAAAAAGAGATTGAGAGACAGGCTACGGGGGATCGTACCCTTGGTGATATTTTAGCGCAGCTCGTACCAAGCTTAGGCGTTAGTAGTGGTTCAACCAGTAATTATGGCACGACGATGCATGGTCGTCCGGTACAGTTTTTACTCAACGGAGTACCGCTATCAGGGTCGCGCAGCTTATCACGTGAGCTTAATAGTATTGACCCCGCTCAGCTTGAGCGGGTGGAGGTGCTCTCAGGAGCGACAAGTATTTATGGTGCGGGCGCGGCAGGCGGGCTTATCAATCTAGTCACTAAATCTATGCTGGGTTATGGACCGCTGAGACAAACGCGTATCGGCGTGAGTGCCAGTCGTGAATTTGAGTCCGACTCGCTTGGCTATCATGTTGGACAAACCTTAGGTTATGGCGGCGAGCGGGTTTATGGGCGCTTAGATGTGGACTATGATAGTAAAGGCGGTAAGTTTGATAGCCACAATCGCCGTATCAGCCCTGATGTCAACCAAACGGACCAGCAAGATACTGAGGCCTTGAGTGTCAATGCCAGCTTAGGTATGGCGCTGACGGATACACAAACCGTTGATCTAGCCGTTACTTACTATAACGATGAGCAAGATACTGACTATGGTCCAGACTACGGTAGTAATTTGCAAGTTTTGCTTGCGCCAAATGCTGCGCCGCCATCACTACGAGCCATTGATGGCGCTGATATCCAGCACGAGCCTTATACCACCAAGACCTCAGTGAATCTAAATTATAATAACAGTGATGTTTTAGGCTCAAATCTGAGCATTACCGGCTACTACCGCGATGAAAAAGGACGCTTTTATCCTTCAGGCAAAGATTTTACCGATCAAGCGGGCGAAGTCTGGGTGGCTAATGGTCTTACCGATGAGAGTACGCTAAGACAATTACTGGGCGGGGCAGTCGTTGTTACCCAGTCAGAAGCGGATATCGAGGTGATGGGGCTGCGCGCGGCGATACAAACCGAAGCAGAGATTAAAGGCAAGCAAACCCTATTTAGTTATGGCGCTGATTTTGAGCGTGAAGAGAGCGAGCAAACCTACTACGGGCAGGATTTAAATACATTTATCGCTAGTAATGGTCTTACTTCACGTAACAGCGGCACCACTTATAACGGTGGGCCGGAAACCACTATCGATAAGTGGGGCGTGTTTGCTAATGCTGATGTCGATGTGACTGATAAATGGCATGCTAGCGCCGGCGTGCGTTATCAAAAGCTTAGAGCCGATACTGATGGGTTTATACCTATTTATGAGCAGCTACTAGAGGACTATTTTAATGATCCGCGCATCAGCCCAGTAGGCGATGCTTACGGTATTGACTATCAAGCTGGCCGCGTAGAAGATGGCGATACTGACCACGATAAAACCCTATTTAACCTTGGCACCAGCTATCAGCTTACGCCAAACGACCAAGTATTTGCTAATTTCTCGCAAGGTTTTACCACTGCTGATGTTCAGCGCGCGCTACGGGATGTACGCGCAGGATTTGTGGTAGATTCAAGTAACGTCCAACCGATTGAGATTAATAACTACGAGCTGGGCTGGCAGGGCAAGCGCGGCGATACTGCCGGAAAGCTAAGCGCCTTTTATAACGACTCGGATAAGACCGTACGCTTTACCGACGATTATACGGTAGAGGTCGTCGATACTGACGAGCGCGTGTACGGCGTTGAGGGATCGTTAGTGCAGGAGATTAGCGATCAATGGCAAGTGGGCGGCAGTATTGCTTATACTCGCGGTCAGTATAAAAACGATGGCGATTGGCTTGAGCTGGATGCTGTGCGCATAACGCCGCTAAAAGGCACAGCGTTTGCGCAATATAACTTTGATGGTGGTAGCAATATTCGCCTGCAAGCGCTCGCCATTGGCGGCGACGATGAAGCTTTTAAAGACCAACAACAAGATCCAAATGCCAGTGCTCAGCCTGTGAAAGGTTATGCCACTTTTGATCTGTTGGGTCAGGTACAAATGCCTGTCGGTAAAGTAGGATACGGTATTTATAACCTGCTAAATAAAGATTATAAAACGGTCTATCACCAAAGCACTTATGGCGATCTAAACCGTCTGCCCGCCTCAGGCACGACTTACGGCTTGAGCTATACACTTGACTATTAAGAGGCTTACAATCTCAATATTTTGTAGTCATAAACTACAGTAAAAAGACTTCTAATAGCGAAAAAAAAGCCCTTTAAACATAGCTTAAAGGGCTTTCACTTTATATATATTGATTACCTAAAGTCACTATAGCAAGATTAAAACCTGTGAGTATAGCCAACCGTATACGTACGTCCCAACCCTTTATAATCAAAAGCAGAGGCGGGTGCCGCTTGACCATAAAACACCTGTGCTTGTTGGCCCCAGATAGTGGTATATTCTTTGTCTAGTAAATTTTGCACGCCGATACTAAAGTCGCCTGAAGGTAAGTAATAGGTATAATCTAGATCAACGGTTGTATAGCCATCAAGCTCTTGGGTGCTGTCGGTGCTCGCATTATAGCCTGAAACATCGCGCATCATATTGGCTTGTAGTTTTACGGACTGACTCTCATCCTCCCAGCGTGTCCATAGCGCATATTTGCTAGGGCTGGTGTCGGTGACGACGGTATCTTTATAATCGCCATCGACCTCAGTTTCACTTTCGATCCAATGTCCTAGTCCGCCTACACTGACGTTATCATTGATGAAGTAATCGCCTTTTAGCTCAATACCGTATACGCGCTTTTTGTCATCGCTTTGTGTGATTAACAGCGTTTGGCGGTCGTAATCGATACTACCATCAGACACACTATAATAGCCGGTTAATTGGCCTGCAAAATTGGTGGTATTAAACGAAGTACCTAGCTCATAACTGTCCGTCTTAATACCCTCAAGCTTAGTGCCTGAGACATTAGAGCCATTGACTAGCTCATAGTAGTTATCAGCATTTTTAACGTACTGCCCTTGACCATAAAACTTGGCAGGATCGGGCAGCTCAAAACCTTGCGAGAAGTTCGCAAAATAGCGACGGTTACTCGTCGGCTTATAATTTAGCCCAACATTAAATAAGCTAACCTTGTAGTCATTACTGCCGCCCGGTATCGCATCACCACCAGCGGCCAGGCCCAAAGCGGTCTCAGTCTGCACTCTATCAGCGACAAAATCGTCGATTTCATTATCCAGACGCTGATAGCGATAGCCTGCCGTGGCAGTAAGCGCATCGTTAAAGTCATAATCACCTTGTAAAAACCCAGCTATAGAATCGACTTGAGTTCCTGGGTAGCGTCCGACTATCGCCAGCTCATCGTTGACTAAGCCACCTGTCGCTACACTGGTACGCGGGTCAAAGATCATCTTATTACTCTCAAGATCATCTCGATAGCCATCGATACCGTAAGTTAATTTTAGCTTGTCTGTCCAGTCTTTAGATAGCGCCAAACGAGCTGAGGTCACATCAGTAGATTGCTCAGAGGCGGCAAAGTATCTACCGTAATAAAACGGGATAAAACTAAGCTCTTCTGTACGATGGGAGAGCTGCGCGTAGACATCATGACCGAATAGATCTTGGTGATGATAATTAGCATTGTACTGCTGACGCTTAGTTTCGGCTTGGCGATCGCTTTCAAAGCCATCGCTCACTGTAATATTTAGAGGGGCACCTTGGAGAGCCTCAGCCAAATTAAACTTAAGACCATTATCTGTATCTTGCTCGCTATTATAATACTGCGCTGATACATCGAGCGTTTGGTTATTATCGATCTGCCATTGAGTGCTGGCGAGCACATCGACGGTTTCGTTATCTTGCAAAGAGCCTTGGGTAATATCAGGGACGATAAGCCGCCCTTTGCCATCAAAAAAAGAGCCTGTTTGCTCATAAGTTACCGCTAGATTACCTGTTAGCTCCTCTGTACCGCCACCGATGGAAACATGGCCTTTATAGGAGATATCATCTTCGTCTTGAAAGCCTGAGGTCGCCTGAATCGCTGTGTTAATTTGCGGCGCACCGGCTTGCCCTTTTTTGGTTTTGATATTAATGATACCGCCTGTGGCTCCGCCGCCATACACTGCTGATGCGCCAGATAGCACCTCAATACTGGCAATGTTTTCCATACTAATAGAATCAAGATAACGGCTAATGGCTCGTGACGAATTGAGCGATACACCATCAATCATCACTTGCATATCGCGCCCGCGTAGATTCTGCCCAGCGTTAGTACGGCCGCCGCTACCAAAATCTAAAGAGGGCACTTGCTGAGCAATAAAATCACCTAAACGCTTACCAGTACGTGCCGCTTCGTTCACTTGAGCCTCATCGATATACCACACTGTCGCTGGAATATCAGAGATAGCTGTTGGCGTTTGATTGGCGACGACCACAATAGGGTCTAATGTCGTACTAGGCTCGTCTGTTAGGGTCTGCTGCATACTAGTAGTATTCGGTGGCGTCACTGTCTCTGCTACAGCCGGAGTGAGCTGGAGCAAAGCGCCAGTAGCAACATATAATGGGAGCTTTTTGGTACGAGAGGGCGCTAGGATAGCGCGTTTGAGTCTAGTATAAGAAGGTTTACAGCTAAGTAAAGCAGCGGAATTGTCAGCTAAAAACATAGAGTGTCCAATATAAATGATGAGAATTGTAAACGATAATGGTTACCGTTAATAATACTATTATCATTACATTAAGTATATAGACAATGACATTTTTTATGAATTGAGGATGTAGATGATATTGAAAATATGAGTTGTCTATAATGATATGATTTTTCCATTCATGCGTCTGATTCATATCATTAATGCACCGGTTTGGTACTGATACCGCCGCTATCAGATTATTCGGCAGCAAAAGCGTAGTAGAGAAAAGGAGATAATAACCTTTGTATAGTGATTAATATGGGAATTGGCGTTGACGTTTTGCGAGCGATCCTATAAGATTCATTTAAAATGAATCTTATAGTAGTATTCATTTTTTAATCCTCAATGCGCAATCCACTAAGGATATATAATGGCTTCACCAAAAACTATAGAAATTGTAACCGCAACCGTTCCTGTCCTCGAAGAGCATGGCACTGCTATCACTACGGTGTTCTATCAAAACATGTTTAATGAGCATCCAGAGCTCTTAGATATCTTTAACGAGACCAATCAAAAGCTAGGTCGGCAACAGACGGCGTTGGCAACTACGGTTCTAGCGGCCGCAAAGCATCTCGAAAAATTAGAGACGCTGCTACCACAAGTGACCCAAATCAGTCATAAACATCGCGCCCTACAAATCCTGCCTGAGCATTATCCTATCGTCGGCGAGCACTTAATCGGCGCGATAAAAGAGGTGCTCGGGGAGGCTGCCAACGACGATATTATTGACGCTTGGACTGAGGCGTATGATGAGATTGCAGATGTTTTTATTCAGCTCGAAAAAAACATGTATGAGCAAGAGATGTGGGAAGGGTTTGCAGCATTTAAAGTCGTCGAAAAGAGCGCTGCAGCTACTGACATCGCCGCCTTCACTGTCGTTCCGGTTAATGATGATACAGAAAATAACGAGCAATCGATCGATCTAAGCAAATTGAACCTAACTGCTGGTCAATACATCACCGTAAAAACCGACCCAAAAGATAGTGATCATGTTGCACTACGTCATTACTCTTTATATTCAACCCGTACTGATAAAGGCATCCAGTTTGCGGTAAGACGCGACAATCGCAATGAGCATTATGGTTTGGTCTCCAATCATTTACATGATGAGGTGGAGGTTGGCGATACTATTTTATTGTCCGCGCCTGCAGGCGACTTTGCGCTGAACCAGGAGCTAAGACAGCAAAACGACATCCCTCTGGTATTGATGAGTGCTGGCGTTGGCGTCACGCCCATCCTGTCTATGCTGGAGACGCAAGTGAAGGTCAATCCAAAGCGGCCTATTATTTGGGTTTATGCTTGTCAAAATCAGACGCATCATGCGTTCGAGACGCAGGTCGATGAGCTATTAGCAGCGGCTGAAAACGTTGAAAAGCATATTTTTTATTTTGACTCTAACCAAATACTAAATGAGGCGTGGCTTGCTAAGTTACCACAGCCTGCTGATATTTATGTCTGTGGCTCAATGCCGTTTATGGAGAGTATGATCGATGGACTGATGGCGCTCGACCATGGCGTAGATAGTGTTCATTATGAGCCGTTCGGTCCTAAAATGAGCTTAGAGCTGTCTTGATTTTGTCATAATTTGAAAAGCCTGCGATTTCTTTTGGGATAGTATTGCCAAAAGAGTGGGGCAATAAAGACCAATGATATATTGGCATAAGTAGCTTTAGTAGTCTTTATAAATGCTACTAAAGCTAGAGACTAACTAGTTAGGTACTTAGCGTAAAGAATTGGTCTACTATTTTAAAAAGTCAGGATTCATATAAGCAGGATTGGGATAGGTATAAAACCCTTCGCCAGTTGCCGCGCCTAATTTATTTTGATCAATCAGCTGCTCTTTTAGGTACTTAACCGCCTTAAACCTTACAGGGCTTTGAGTCCTCTCAGCAGACATTTTAGTGATGTTGTAAGCGGTGTTAATCCCTATAGTATCTAAGATACCAAACGGCCCTACTGGCGCGCCTGTCACTATCATCCACGTCTTATCAATAGTATGTGGATCGGCCACTTCTTTGGCGAGTAGTTGCAAGCCTGCGTCTATAAAAGGCGCTAATAAACTATTCATAATATAGCCGGGTTGCTCTTTGTATAGCGGCATCGGTACCATACCTATTGCCGCTGCAAAGGCTACGACTTCATCAAATACTTTAGGATCGGTTCCAGGATGTCCCATGATTTCAGCGACGTTATGCATCCAGATTTTATTAGCAAAATGCAGCGCTAAAAACTGAGCAGGACGCCCCGTTGATTCAGCGAACTGGCTCGGCAGTAAGGTTGAGGTGTTGGTTGCAAATATCGTTTTCTCTGGAGCAAGTTTAGCCAATTTTTCATAAAACTCGATTTTAATCTCTGGAATCTCAGGAATAGCTTCAATCATTAAATCAGCGTCTTTGACCGCTTCTGCAAGATCTGAGGTGTAGCTCAGATTGTCAAAAGCTGTATCCAACTGCTCTTGGGTCGCTCTCAGGTCTTTTCTAAAAGCTTTGCACATCCACTCAAACTTTGACTTAGCTTGCTGTAGAACCTCATCACTGATGTCATAAACCGTGACATTAAAGCCATGATATGCAGCTTGAAAGGCAATTTGGTAGCCTAGGACGCCGCTTCCTGCGACAGTTACATTCTTATACGTCATAATGACTCCTTGAAATAATGACTATGATTTTAGAGTTATTATATAGACAAGTTTATGTAGCATACACAAAAAAATCCCCAGTCGTTAAACTGGGGATTTCGAATCTGGTAGGCGTATCTAGATTCGAACTAGCGACCTCTACTATATCAAAGAAAGTAGGTCAACGAACTGCCATAAATCACTATTAACCTGTGTCTACTTATATTAAAGAGTTATAGCTGTTATTTGTTCATTAAAAAGTAATTACTGTGAATATAAATTAAAATTTAACACGATTTTGGTCACTACATTTTATAGTGTTTTTACCACTACTCTGTCTTCAATAAATCAATTTATAGTGGTTTTCCAAATCGTATTTGTATCTTTTGGCTAGTACTGCACTTGATTGAATAAACGAGTGCAAAAGTATCATACGTTGAATAGACTATTTAATACATGCATAATATGCGGAGAATAAATACATTAATCACCGCATACTTTTGAGAAGATGATGAAGCATACTACCTATATTCATGAAAGATCAGACTGGACTCAATGGCAGTGGTCGCATAAAGAGCTATTGCCGCTCGTTAGTCGTGTGCGAATATTACAAGGAAGGTTGCTTGGTAAACTCTCAACTTTAGGATTTGACTTAAATGTCGAAGCTCAGCTTGATGCAGTGACTTTGGAGATCGTTAAAACCTCTGAGATAGAAGGGGAGGAATTAGATATCGAGCAAGTACGCTCTTCTGTGGCCATGCATTTAGGGGTAGATAATAGCAATATGCCTGCTGCTACTCGTGAGATAGACGCGGTGGTGACAATGATGTTTGAGTCAACCTATCACTATGAGAAGCCGTTATTATTAGATGATTTATTAGGGTGGCATCGAGCGTTATTCCCAGATGGCTATAGTGGGCTTTATCGTATTAAGGCAGGCTCGCTTCGTGATAATAGTCAAGGGCCCATGCAAGTCGTCTCTGGAGGCTATGGTCGAGAGCAAGTGCATTTCGTCGCGCCAAGTGCAGATAGGTTGGATCATGAGCTTGAGCAATTTTTGCTGTGGTTCAACACACCAAAAGATGAGTCATCCCATCTAGATCTGGTGGTGAAGGCGGGAGTTGCTCATTTGTGGTTTGTCACCTTGCATCCCTTCGATGATGGAAACGGAAGATTAACCCGTGCCATTACGGAAAGAGTGCTAGCGCAAAGTGATGAGAGTCATCAACGCTTCTATAGCATGTCCGCACAGATTCTAAAACAGCGCAATGACTACTACAAGATATTAGAACGTACGCAAAAAGGGAATACTGATATTACTAAGTGGTTAGCTTGGTTTCTACAAACGCTAGAGCAAGCATTGCTATCAGCGCTAGAGACGACAGATAAGATAGTTAGTAAAGCAAAATTTTGGCAGACACATAGAGAGCAAGCCTTGAACACACGCCAAGTAAAAATGCTAAATACTCTCCTCACTGATTTTTATGGCAAGCTGACGACTAAGAAATGGGCGACTATGATGAAGTGCTCAGCCGATACAGCATTACGTGATATCAATGATTTGGTAGACAAGGGTATGCTGCAAAAGTCTGTTGCCTCAGGGCGTAGCAGGAGTTATGAGCTGATTTTATAGTCGACGTCATATATGATGATATATGAATTTATGTGAGATCAGCTAAGCAGTCTATTAAAAGCGGTTCCAGTATAGCAGTCTGTTTTAAGTGGCCTATTGATTAGTTATTAGGCCTATTTGGATGGTCCCCTTGGGGTATACCCTTTTAAAAGGACAATAGTATGTTAGTTAAGTTGTTTTGGACTGATAGATGGAATAATGGAGATTTATATCCAGAAGGTATAATTTTAGAAAACAGTTCAAATATAAAGGGACTAATTTTTAACCTCTTGAATGATGATGGAGGACTTGGATTGAGCTATCTAGGAAACTGGATGGATGAAGGGCTTAAAGAAATTAAAAAGGTAAAACAAGGAAGCTTGAACTTTTATGACATGTGGGGGCAATCTTGGGGAGCAGAGGTTAGAAAGGATGAAGTATTAATTTATTGGGGTTATGATGATACAGAACTAGAAGAAACAATGAATTTTTCTAGCTTTTATAAAATACTAACTAATTGGATGATTCTTATAAGTAAAACACCATGCTTAGAAGCAGAAATGTTGTTTGAATGTTGAAGTGATCTGTGCCGTGTGTTTTATAGTTATTAATTTCATATCGAACACTAGCAGTTCGATGCCTGTATAGCGCATCGATCATATTCTCCCAACAGAGTTTATGCTAAATGATTTTAAACGATGTTTTGATTGGTCGTATTGGTAGAAAAAAAGCCCCTCGATGAGGGGCTTTTTTTGGCTTTTTATTTATCTAGCCTTTTAATTTCTTAGTCCAATCAACCTTACAATCTTTATATAAAATTTCACCGCTAGGGCTGTTAACTAATGCAGCAGGCACTTTATGATAATTGTTGATTATCATGCTATCAGTCATCATGTTAAAGTTATTATCATCACCAAATACGGTCACCATATTATCGGTCTGTTCGTAGTTGATAGGCATAAAACGCTTTTTGTCGTTTATTTTAGCGGAGGCATAAGTCGGATGGTTAACGTTGTTGAAACCGTACGTAACTTCTATATTACTATTGCCTTGACAGGTGTAATGAACGAGACGAGTTTTTACTGCATCCTTATGAGCCGCTGCAGGATCCATAACCTGATCTGAAGAAGCTAAGGCTGAACCAGAAGCCAACGTAGTAGAAAGGATAGCTACTGTAGAAAATAGTGTTGTTAATTTTTTCATATTATTATTTGCTCTATTTTATTTAGAATGATATCAATGGGAAGTTTGATTTAACTGATTCCTAAGTTACACTTTTCAATGCTTCTATTCTATAACGCTTTCACTACCGTAAAAACGGGCTTACCGCTAGAGAGTGGCTATTTTATCGCCTATTCACTTATTCGCTGTCGTACTTATTTTCTTTTTTGTTAGTAGAAGGTAAACCTTGCATAGTAGTCACACGCTCAAATAAAGGTTATTGACTTTCGTAGAAAAAAATCCTTATGGATTATAGATGACCCTTCAACATTTTTTACTGATTCATTACTTCTACTATAAATGAATCTCCGAACATCATCAAAAAGTACACCATGAAGTACACTGTGATTGTTCCAGTGAGCAAAGCCTTTGATACCATTAGCCTACAGTCGAAGATTCAAGTCCTCACTAGGGTACCGAACCAGTGAAAGCAACTAATTCCAGCTAGTATCTGGCTGAGGCAAAGTGTCAGCTCGATCTTCCCAACGCCTTGCTTGTTCGGCATAGTCTAAATCAATGGTCTTTAACCCCTTATATAATTCTGTCAATTCATTTGTAGCAACATAACTTCCTTGCTCGGCAAGATGTGTGAGTTCCTTAAGTTTCGGGTCAAGTAGTTGGTGAATCACTTCTACCGTGGAATCATCAAGCGTTTTATTTATTCGACTGATGTAACTCTTTACTAATATAGCCTTCGTGTCTAAGTGCCCTGCTTTGGATAGCAAATAAGCAGTCACGGCTTCAACACTACTCTCAGTCTCATGCTGTAAATTAATAGGGTTGTTATCACTGATATGTCTTTGTTTTTCCGTGATTGCTACCGCAACCATATAATTAAGTAATGGTGATACATCGTCAGGGCTAAAAGATTGATAGTAGTCAACCACATAGCTCATATACTGCACAGCTTTAGCATCGTCTTTAGGTACGAATTCGCCTAAATAACTATAAACCGCCATATAAATGTATGTGTTTATGAACTTGTCTGGATTGTGCTTTTGCTGTTTTACTAGTTGTGCGTTTTGAATTATTTGGTCAAGTTCTTCATTATCTAAACCTTTATATTTAGAGAACCCTTCTGGTACATCACGAATAATTATCTCCGCTATCTTGTCTAAACCGTGTTCAAGTTGCTGATACAGCGCAATAGCCTCTTTGTCACTACTGAATGGGTTACTGGCTTTGCATGGTTGAAAGTCTTCCACTTGAATATCTAAGTCATTAGAATGAACTTCGATACCATTTGGCGTTTGTGTGACACTATTCAGATCAATGGGTGTTTCAGACTGTTCAATTTCATTATAGATGTCACAGCTTGAGATATTTTTTTTTGAGCTATTAGTAACGCTTGATACGTTAAAGGACTGGTTAGGTGTGCTTTGAGCGATTGCCATTGATGACAGTGTAGAAAGTACAGCAACTGACAATATAGATAAAATTGGGTTTAGACACTTATTGATATTTACTTTTTTGTTGTACATCGTGTACTGTCCAATATATTTGATAGAGTGAGTTGTGACCATAGCTTATATTTTGCAGGTTAATAACTTAGATTTACAAAACACGGAACATACCCCATTTGCTTGTTTCCGCCTAATAGATGACAAGTAATAATAGCTGAAAATTCAGCGTTATGGTTTCAGAATAAAGTGGTTCGCAGGATTTGTTCATTTCTAGCTTAATCTATAGTCAATCTCAAAGCTATGCTTTGCTTATTGTAGCGCCGGTAAACCTCCCTCCGATAAATAAGAACACTTAGAAATAGAGATTAACTGCTAAAATATATCAGCAGGAGAATCCTATGAAAAAGACACGCTTTACTGACAACCAAATCATTAATATCCTAAAACAAGCCGAACAAGGTGTCCCTATCACCAGCTGAAACAGAGAAACGTTACTTTAATAAAACCTCTTATCAGGTGTCTAAAATTAGTTGACCACTACACCTGTCACCAAATCAGGCGTCAAGGTCGCAGATGATAGCAAGACACGCGTACCAAACAGACCTGCTAAGTGCATAAGCCTTGATAACGCAGGTAAATCTGCTTGATCAAAGTCGTCTGGTTCATCAAGTATCAAATCACTACTGAGCAAGCGCAGCATAGGCGCGATATATTTACCGCCA
Organism: Psychrobacter sp. 2Y5; assembly: GCF_051847375.1. Lineage (NCBI taxonomy): Bacteria > Pseudomonadati > Pseudomonadota > Gammaproteobacteria > Moraxellales > Moraxellaceae > Psychrobacter > Psychrobacter sp. 2Y5. The sequence goes on along the minus strand of NZ_JBPYDA010000013.1, from coordinate 14,804 downwards.
CGTTTGCACTCGCTCGCCTGAATAATATGATCAACGGTACAGGTCACGATAGGCGCAAAGATCAAATCACGCGCTTTCGGGCTGGCAATGACGGTATCGAGATTTAGCGCCTCATAGTCTTGATAATCAATATCGCTATCAACGATTTCATCTAATAAATCCGCACTTGATTCACTGCCAAAGCTTTCAGACTCATGGTCTGGCTCATCATCTTTTTGATATTCACCGATGATATTGGTGAATTCGCTAGATTTATTGTCGTATGCCATCTCAAACAGCTTTTTATTAGCGCTACCGCCTACAAGTATGGCTAATTGATCACCTGCAAGTTTTAAATCCTTGCGAAAGCTTAGACCTGTTTGTAAAGTTAAAATACGCAGTCCTAGCGCAATAGTGAATCGTGCGCCCTTTTTAGGGTCAGCTAGGGCATACATAATACGAGCATTGCCAATGGTTTTGCCTGCGCCAGTTGACGCCATATTGACACCAAAAAAACCATGCTCGCGCGTGGTATCAGCCAAACCGTAAGTCATCTTAAAAGCTTGATTCTGCCATTTAAACCGATCAATACCTGTGGGCTTGGCTAGTGGGTCGTGATTGCGCAATGACGGCATTTCGCTGGCTATAATAGGCAGCGCTCGGCAAAAATGTGCTGTGAATGCACCAACTCCTAGTAAGTGCTCTTCTAGTGATTGCTTAATAGTAGGTGTGCTAGCAGTCCGATCCGTATTGGCAGCTAGTTTTTTAAATTGACTATCGACACTAATACAGCGTTTATCGTCCTCTTTTAAACTCGAATAGTTATGATCGCCAACCATTAAACATAATCGGGATATATGTAATAAAAAAGGGTCACTGATTGCTTTATTGTCATCAACTGCTTGCTGACCAAGCTGCATCAGAGCAGGATCATTAAGTGCTTTTTTACTCCAGCGTCTGATGTTTTTTTGCCAAACAGCACTATTAATAACTAAATGCTCAAATTGCCAAAAATACTTTAATTGAGCTTGAGTCATCTCATCAATCGATTTTGGGTTTTTTACCCAATAATCAAAAGGTGCTAGGCGATGATAAAACGCTTGTAAATCTTGTTTATAAGGTCGCTTTTCGCGAGAGTTTGCAAGCTGCGCTCTTTGAATGGCGGTAAATGAATGAAATACTTTATCGCCAGGTGGCAAGCGATGATGAGTGACGATGAGCCAAGCAACCCACTGGGCGAGTGGTGGCATGGCTTGAATATTTACATCGTCTGGATTAGTAGTAGACAGCAGCTTTTCTATGTCTTGGCTCTCTAACCAATTGTTTAACTCAATCATGCGCTCAAGCCAAGCAGTATCTGTGGTGCAGTCTTTGATCATCAATTCAAATAACTTGAGTGATATCCATTCATGACGATAAGAATCGCCTTGTTTGCTGCCTTCCTTGAGCTTTTTCTGGAAGCCTTTAGTAGACTTGCCAATATCATGTAGTAGTGCGGCGATAGTAGCGATGATTTGAATACTGCTAACATACGTCCATTCATTTTCCCATTCACTATGTAAGATATTACGCTTGGTACGGTTCACAGGAACCACACCCACCTCATTAAACCGCCGCTTATTACCTACTATCCAAACCAATTCTGTCAGCTGGCGCGTTTTATTACGATGACAGCTCACCGCTGTAGACTTGGTCGCTGACTTGCGTAGCAGCTGCTTAACCGTCTGTAACCCATCCTCGGTAATCGCCGTCTGCCAAACGTTATCACCAATCCGATTGGCAAAAGCATCTAAAATTCTACGAGTGCGTTTCAGCGATTTCTTCTCACACTGAGAGACAAAAGTGACAATCATTTATATCTCCCAGCTTTTGGTCATCGCCAACTGTTTAACCACCTCAAACTGATAATCCAGTGCATGATGTTTGGTAAATAAGTTTAAGCACTCTTGGCGAAACTCTTGCTCACTCATATTTTCGCTAGCACAAATAAAGGCGAGGGGTAGCACGAGGGCATCTTTGATAATATCGGCAATATCAAACACTAATGCGCCGCGTCTTGTTTTGCCATGCATGACTGCAAAGCCATGCGGAATACCCAGTGTCCAAGCCGTCGTAGCGCCTAGACCATAAGCGAGATAATTTCCATGATTAAGAAAATCATTGGCCTTATCGATACCATCATGCTCGCGGGTAAAGCCGTCATAGCCGGTATTTTTTGCCGCGAGTTTATATAAGTTTTTGGTCAGGCGTGCCTCTAACTGCAATAAATGCATGACCTCCATTTGCTTATCAATTTGGCGAATATTGTTCGCGATTAAGGATTTGATATCATCACGATTGCTATCAAATCCTTGACGTTTAAGATCGACATCTTTACTCCAAATCGCTTGTAAGTAAGCCAAACGCGCATGTTGTAGCATTTTAGCGGCAGCGAGGCGCTTGTCGTCATCCCACCACCAACTGAGCCAACCTTGCACGTACTCAGTCGGTCGATACTCGCTTTGCGGCGTCAGTCACTCGACATAGACTTCACGCTCGGCAGCCATAAACAAGGGCGATCCGCCACCACCGCTAAAGCCTACTAATACGCCTGCTTGCGAGAGCAGACGCATCGCAGCTTGGGTGATGGAGGTGCCCGTACCGAGCAAAATAGAAGTGGTATTAGCGATAGGAATGTTGTAGTAGAGATTGGCTTTATCATCTTCAGTCAGATACAGCACGCGCCCATCTTTTTGCATGACGCGGCAGTGTGAGAGATAGTAGATATTGGCACGTTTGGAGTGCAAAATGGTTTTTAGATCGGAGGAGGCGAAACTATTATCGGTATAAGGATTGCTAGGTTTTGCCATAATAGTTCCGTCTGACAAGAAAAGTATGTCATCAACTTTAGCGGAACTTTGTTCGTAAAACAATTAATAATATATTTAAAACGACAGTAGATGTCGCTAGTTAATTGAATGCGAAACCAGATAACCTAAGTTATCTGGTAATTAGTTATACTTATTAGTCTATTTACTTACAGTAATCTGACCACCAAAAAAGCTGATACACCCATCGCAAAACCAAGCGCCCAAACAACTTTGCATAAGATATATAATGATCAGTCATCAAGAATTGATTTCGACACTATAGATAAACTTTGTGAATACTTAGAAGTAGGGGTAGGAGATATTTTTGAATATGTAGAAGAAAATAAAGCAGAAAGCTTTAAGAAATAGATCTTTATTCAAAATTTAGAGTAGAGGTCAAAAAGAGAGGTTTAATTCTAATAGCCTTTGAGCTCTAGTCACGTTTTGGTCACCATCAATTTTTTGATCATTTTAATAGAGGGCTTAACAAGAGTAATAATAGAGATTCCAAATGTTGTATTTTCGCCACAGCCCTTATATTACAGGCATAAAAAAAGCCCCAATCAAAAAGATTGGGGCTTTCGAATCTGGTAGGCGTAACTAGATTCGAACTAGCGACCTCTACCATGTCAAGGTAGCGCTCTAACCAACTGAGCTATACGCCTATTTAGGTTGAGCATTTTAGCAAGTTTTTCAGACTTTGCAAGCTTTTATTACAATAATTGCAGGATATTTAGATAAATACTTTTTTCGCTAGTTTCCCAAGGGTATATTTGCGTTATAGCAAAGTAATCAGACCACTTACTGACGCAAAAAAGTCAATAAGTGTCCCTTAAAAGGCTGTTCTAAATAGATCGTATCTATAGGTTTTTGCTGTTGACTGCTAAACCCTTGTTCTTCCATCTTAGCGATGATTTTGTTTTTCCGGCCTCGTCCCGGATCGACAATGATGACCTCGCAATTCGGCTTGGAATGTCTTCCAATAAAGCCCGCCAGTAGCGCTACGTGTGGATCTTCATAGAGCAAGTCGCTACCGATGATCGTATCGAATAGACCCAAGTCACCTTTATGCTCCGACCACTCTAAACGCTCAAAGGTTATGCGCTTGTCGCCATTGAGTTCAGCGTTTTTGTCTAAGAAATACTGCACTGCTGGATGATAATCTGTCGCCGTAATATCTGCTTGCCGATGATTGAGTAGTAAGCTTGAGAGTGCCATACCGCAGCCGACTTCCAAGATGCGTTTGCCTGCTATATCGTACTCTAGCATATGATGAGCCAGTACTAAGCTTGATGGCCACAGCACCCCAAAGATTGGCCAAGAGGCCGAGCAAATACCCAAAGCCGCTGCTATACCGTCCGGATCGCTATATTCCTGATTGTCACGCAAGGTGCAGACATGAATATCCATATCGCCAAACTCAAGCGTCTGATAACGTAAGCGCACATCCATAGGGGTAGTCATAGCGTATCCTAAACAGAGGGTAAGTGGGCATAGGTGAGCAAAGGGAGGTTTTTTAACAAGCTGTAAAAGTAGGTTGTATTGCACTATGCCTAGTGATCAAACTCAAAGTGGTGAATGAGTTAGGATAAAAACTTAAATAGAACCGTTAATACAAAACACTTTTAATAATGGTAAAGGAGCAGGGTAGGAGTGATATTTATAAAAAACTGTAGCTTTACTTGCTAATAAGCAAGCGATGTCAGGACAGTATGCCCTATTATGCGCCAAGTTGTCGCTATTTATTGGCCTAAGTTTTTATAAACAAACAATTTTTTAAAAAGGCTGCTGGGAAGTAAGGGTGAAATAGGGTTTTAGACACTAAAACAAAAAGCCTTGTACCTCTCTACTCAAGGATAGAAAGGCGCAAGGCTTTTATAGCAAGTGTGGCAAATATAGCAAAGACGTTAGCTGGCTTTAAGCTTCCGTCGTTTCAAACTTTAGCCCTGAGGTTTTGATACCCCAAATCAGCTCAACAAAGGCACGATTATTGGTTAAAGGCTCGCCATCGATGATGACAGCATAACCATCATTATCAATCCACAAAAACACAAAGCTTGTCTCAGGAATGAGCAGATCTACTTGCTGAAAAAACGAGATAGCACGGCTATTAAGCGACCAGCCGCGCTGCTGCTGCCTGAGCATAAACCCTGAAAAATCTGCCGCGGCTACACTTAGCATATCCGCTTCTTCTTGACTATAACCAATCCGCGCTAGACAAAAGCCTTCATCTGAGGCGATAGCGGCACGGCGTTTACCAGATAAGCTGGCGACGACATAAGGCAAAAACTGATCGAGCGGTAGGTTAGGCGCCGGTAAAAAGGTTGAAAGCTTTTCAATAAAACCTTGCTCAACGAAGCCCTCAAGCCACAGCTCAGGAAACGCTTCGAGCCAGTCGGCAACGAGCATAGTCTCACGGTGTGATAACAGCGCTTGTAGGGCAAGTTGCATCGCAGTAGGCTTAGGTTGTGAAAAGGCTTCAAAGACGCCTGCCGGGGTCAAAGTGATATAGGTTTTTTCGGCATGAGCAAAACTGGACATACTAGACATAAAGATAACCTTATTAATAGTGCTAACCTAGTAGCTAAATGAGAAAGTAAGATAAGGGCTAAGTCAGCAGCTAGGCTTCTGATGCTACTTGGGTTTGCTCTAAGTGCTCTTGACAGCTTTGCCAGCGCTGATCGAACTGCCAGTCACTCTTACCTAAACGAAACCAGACGATAGAGAAGGCGAGACGATCATTACAAGCTAAGCAATGCGCGAAGAACTCGTTTTCTATCTGCTCAATAGTGCTCCAATCCTCCTCATCGCGCGCGCTCATCAACTCAATAGTGATGTTCTTAGCGATCTCTTTCGCGTCGTCGCTACTAATACGCAAGCGGTGCGTATCGACGTTGAGTGAAGGAGTAATCAGTACGCTCCAGCGCGTTGCAAACTCGCTACTATGCCTAATATAATCGATCTTATTGATACAGTTGCGAAACGCTCGCTCTATTTGCGGATGCAAGCGGTTCTGGATACGGATAAATATATCCTCAACATCATAAGGAATGTCGTACCAACAGCCATAAAAAAAGTCAGCGACAGCGCCTTGTAGCGGCTCTTTTTCTTTGAGGAGCAAGGCGGCGTTGATCCGCTGCTCATGGTAATAGCGATTATTAGGCGCAGAAAATATCTTACGCGAATAAAAGCGAAAATCATGACGAGCAGTCGCTTCTTGCATCGGGGTGGTGGTGAGGTCACTCATAGCCATATCCTAAGCAGTAATCAAAAGTATGAATATCAACAAGGCAAAAGTGCAAAAACTAAACTAATCAAGCAAGGTTTCCATCAGATCTATCATAAACTCGCCGTCTTCTTCACTCATCGCCTCAAACCCTTGCGCCATACCGAGCTCCGTCAGCACCTCTTTGCCATCCTCATCCTTATGTAAGTTTAAGATAGCATCCATCAGTATTTGGCTATCAGCAAAGCCTTCCTTGATGAGCAGCACATGACTGATATCCGCCAAGTCGCTCTCGATCAGCACCGAGAGTTGAGCTTTAGTGAGACGTGAGAAGCTATGAAAGATCTCGGCCAAAAAGAATCCTACTTGCGCCTCGCCTTTGATGACTTTACGCGCCGCTGCTTGATAAGTCTCAGTAATATCCCAGTTGAGATCAGGCTCCATAATATCGACCGCTTCGAGCAAACGTAGGCCAATCAGTTTGACATCGCGATTATCAGCCATCGTGACTGCCATACCCGCAGTAACTTGCTCTAGACTGCTAATCTCACCATTACTCGCTGCGGCAATGACCATCTCGTCTGATTTGCCGACTGGACGCGCAGCAGCGCGGTAGCCGTGCTCACGAATGAGGGTAGCGGCATCGAAGGGATTGGCATAAATGACCTGGATGTCGCCTTGAGCGATGAGATCTTCTTGCTCGGCATGAGCCGCTGGCATATTGAGATGCATATTGATGTTGGCACGTTTTTGGATCAAAGTGTTGAGCATATGCCAGCCTGCAAAACGCTCAGGTGAAAAATCAGGGGCGATTAACATATTGTGTGTCGTCATGATTTAACCTTCCTCATCTTGTTTCATTTGTGCATATTGCGTAGTGGCGGCTTCGATTTTGCTACGTGATGGTTTACGGCGCACTGAGGTATAGCCAACGGTCTCACCGCGGCGAACATTCGGTACAACGGTGGCATAGACCCAATAATGGCTACCATCTTTACATAAATTTTTCACATAGCCATGCCATTTTTGCCCTGCCTCAGCGGTATTCCATAGATCTTTGTAGGCCGCTTTTGGCATATCAGGGTGACGCAAAATATAATGCGGTTTACCGATTAACTCGTCGATATCATAACCACTGATCTCAACAAAAGCATCGTTGACGTGGGTAATATGACCCGCCAAATCGGTACGTGAGACGATAAGCTTGCCATCCGGATAAGGGCGTTCAATCCCAGTATCATAGATGACGCGCGATGATCCGTCGTGATAAGTCATGGTGATGGGTTCAGCAGTAGTATCTGGCTTATTGGCATCTGGTAGGGAAGCACCCATAGCAATCTCCTTTATTTAGCCTAATCATAGTTATGTCGTAATTATTGTGGCAGGTATTGAAATTGATAAATACTAAAGTTAACCGTTAGATCAGTTTGGCTAGCGCTTCTGAGGCACGCTTGATGTCCAAAAATATCAGGCCAAGCTTAGCATTGGGTTTTGCCATAATCGTTAATACCGCCTCGTCACCGGAGGAAGTCATAATGACATAGCCTTTTTCGCCCTGAATCATAATGCGATCGATACTGCCACGGGCAAGCTCACGTCCCGCACGGTCACCTAGCGACAACAGAGCTGCAGACATAGCGCCGACACGGTCTTCGTCAACGCCAGTCGGTAATGCTGAAGCTATCATAAGGCCATCGTTGGAGATTAGCGCTGATGCTTCGACGTCTGCTGATGAGCTATTTAGGTCTTCCAAGATTTGTTGGAATGAATCTGTACGCATAACTTTTTCTCTACAATTGGTAATGAAATAAACGTTAAATAAAAGATAAATAATATCGTAAGCTAGACTGAGTATTATAAACCCTTACTATTATTATTGATATAGATTAGTAGCCTGTAAATATTAATATCCGAGGTTTTTTTACCTTTTATCCTCTGTTATAGACCTTTCATAAGCTTACATATACTTTAATTGCCAGTAACCTAGCTATAATATTGACAGCTATAATGATAAAAACTAGTATTAGTGGCTGACTATCTAGATGATCTGCAACGATGATTATCGTTTTGCCCCGTATTCTGACGTTATATTGCAAACTTTGAGATCATTAGTGCTAACTTGGTCATAATGGTGGAGACCCGCTTGTCAGCTGCGCCTTTAACGACATTACTAAGAAATGATGACCGTCAAGATCTAATATAACTCCCCATGATGGCGTTATTTACTAGACTTATACGCCCAATAAATGATATATAGATACGTCACAAACGTGAATTTATCCTTTTAGACATCAAACTGACGCTCAAAACGTCTCCTAAATCGAGCCTTTAGTGGACTCGTTGCAGTGCAGATGAGTTGGCCAAGTTTAGTTATATTTGGAATTCAAATTTGAATATATATCAATACAGAAGCTAGCTAGATAGGCACTGTGTTTAATCCTCTTTTAGTCTAATAATTGCAATCCTACATCGGTATAGGTAGCCCATCGCTGAGAATAGCAGCAGGCGATAGCATCACCCTGCCATACCATTGTCAATTATAGGATCATCATCTCTACTTTAAGGACGCTATATGAGTATCAGTCAAGCCATCAAAAAAGTTGAAGCCCGTTATGCCCATCAACCCGAATTTGTGCAAGCCGTAAAAGAAGTTGCGCTTACTATTGCTCCTTTATATGATGCCCACCCTGAATACGAAAAAAATAAAATATTTGAGCGTTTGGTAGAGCCTGATCGTATTATTGCCTTTCGTATTAACTGGGAGAATGATAAAGGAGAGGTACAAGTTAACCGCGGCTGGCGAGTACAGTTTAGTAATGCGCTAGGCCCATATAAAGGCGGCGTACGCTTTCATCCTACCGTCAACCAATCGGTACTCAAGTTCTTAGGCTTTGAGCAAATCTTTAAAAACGCTTTGACTGGTCTGCCTATTGGCGGCGGTAAAGGCGGTTCTGATTTTGACCCTAAGGGTAAAACTGAAAGTGAGATTCGCCGTTTTTGCTACGCCTTTATGCGCGAGCTCCATCACTACGTCAGTAAAGATATGGATGTCCCCGCCGGCGATATCGGCGTAGGCGGCCGCGAAGTCAGCTACATGTTTGCAATGTATAAGAACTTGACTCATGAATATAGCGGTGTGTTGACCGGTAAAGGTGTGGGTTTCGGTGGTAGCTTGATGCGTACCGAAGCCACAGGTTACGGCGCGGTGTATTTTTTAGAAAACATGCTCAAAGTACAAAACGAGAGTATCGAAGGCAAAAAAGTACTGATAACTGGCGCGGGCAATGTGTCGCTACACGCAGCTGAAAAGGTCTGTATGCTTGGCGGCGTAGCCATCACTGTCTCTGACTCAAAAGGCACGCTGTATGATGAAAAAGGCTTCGATCAAGAAAAGATCGACTGGCTGAAGAAGCAAAAAGATCAAAGCAAGCCTTTGGCTGATTATGTCGATAAGTTCGGCGGTGAGTGGTTTGAAGGCAAAAAGCCTTGGCATATCAAAGGCGATATCGCTATTCCTTCAGCGACGCAAAACGAAGTCGATGAAGACGATGCCAAGATGATGGTCGACAATGGTATCAAGTACGTAGTGGAAGGCGCGAACATGCCACTCACTGCCGAAGCGATCGATCATATCCGTGACCACCGCGTCCATTATGCGCCAGGTAAAGCGGCTAATGCTGGCGGCGTTGCGGTATCAGCGCTTGAGATGTCACAGAACTCTGTACGTCAGTACAAGACCTTTGAGCAAATTGATACGCGCTTAAAAAACATCATGAAAGATATCCATGACTGCGCCGCTTCTGCCTCTGATAAATATAATCAGACCGATAATGGCTACATCGACTATATGGCCGGCTCAAACATCGTTGGCTTTAAGCGCGTCGCCGATGCGTTATGTGCTTATGGCATCTTGAACTAATAGTCGATTAGAGTAAGCCTGTTATCTACGGGCTTGCTTAGATAGGTATATATAGCAAAATACCGCGTTTGGCTTTTTTATCAGCTGAACGCGGTATTTTTTTGTTTAGAGTTTGGCTGGTCAGTTTTAACTTTAGGTTGTGTCTAGACTAATATGAATGCACGAAAAATTTATTTTAAAAAGTGATTAAGCGTCTTTGTAGACAGCGCTCGCTAAGACAACTAATGAGACAAGTGAGCATTTTTTGCAATCTCTCAATTCTAAACTTTAACCCTAATACTGACGAATAATCTCCACCCCGATAGGCGGCGCTGCTAGCTCTTGACGCTCGAAAGCCCAATTATGACCTTCCCAAAAGTGCGCTGTCTTATCGTCATCATTAAAGCCAAGCAGCAATATCTCTAAAGGCGCAATCCTCTTCTGTGGGTTATTTATACTCTGCAAGCGCTGCACTGATTTGCGAGCCGCCAATAGCAATCGATACAGCAAAAAACCAGAGGTTGGTGCAGAAGAATGAATGTCGGCAAAACTCGGATAGTCGGCGACCACAGGATGCTGCTCGGATAATACGCGGCAATGCTCAGCGTTATTAAAGATAACCTTTAAATCATTAGCAATATTCAAGACCCGCTCTTCGCTAATAGGATCATCATTCGGCTTAGGATCATCAGCAGGGGTGGGAAACTGATAACTGATATTACTAACAAAAATCCCCAAAGTAGCCTGCTGCGCCATCTGCTCAACAGCGATCAAATTATTGCTCCTTGGGGGCAGGCCGAAATGCAATCTACTATCGCCAATCTGCCTGAAAAATAACAGTTTGGGTAAGGTTTTGGCAAGTATATGAGTAGCAAAAAAGTCAGCGTGAATGAAATCATTGAACAGCACGAGGATATCGGTAGGCTGAAGTGTTTGCTCTAACGTTTCGATAGTAATCGACGGGTTATTGGCAATAATGACCAAGCGATTTTGGCTCAAAAGTGCCTTTTGTATCGTTGCAGGCAAGCTTTCATATGCCAACATCGAGATGTCTGCATTATCGCTATCATTTAGGTGCAGCTTAGAGTTGTTATTATTAACGTCATAGCTGACAGGATTATCATAAAATAAGTCTGGTAAGGGGGGCATAACGGACTTGGTTCTTAGAGGTAAAGACATAAAAGGGAGTAGAGGTTCTGATTCAGATTATGCAGATATTTCGCTTGACTGCTTGTCGAACAATCAGTGATAAAAGCCTTAAACGGGTGCGTTATTATAGCATTTACTAGCATGAAGCAGCAGCCAACTGCAGAGCTAATATTTCTCTTAAACCCTAAACAGGAGTGATACATTACGCTACTTTTTTGCTTTGAAACTCTCCTCTAAAAAACGTTATGCTACCAGTAACACCTTAATACTAATAAGGAGAAAGCAATGAAGAAACATTTCGAAAAGTTTAAAGTCACTAAGTTAGGATCTGGGCTAGGATCCGGATTGGCTTTGGCATTAGCGATAGGTGCTGTCAGTACGGTATCTTATGCCGATATCAATGACGAAATACGCGCCGCGCAAGCTACGAAAATAACCCTAAAGCAAGCTGTCGATATTGCTAATAAACAAGCTAAAGGTATCTTAGTGGATGCCGAGTTTGATGACGATGACAGTGACTCTCAAAGTGGTGGTGGGGTTTATGAGCTGGAGTTTAGTGACGGTGCTACTGAGTATGAAATCAAAGTGGATGCTATCACTGGCCAGGTCGTTGAGCTAGATACCGATAGCTTAGATAGTGGCGATGTCGATGATTATAACAGTCAACGCCGCGCAAAAATAAGCGTTATGGGGGTTATCAATACTATCGAAAAACAAGCTAATAGCCGCGTGCTAGAAGTAGAGTTCAAAAACGACCGTGACTATGCTGATCATCCTAGCTATTTTGAGGTCGATATGCTCAGAGATAATCAAATTATTGAGCTCAAAATAGATGCTGAAACGGGTAGAGAGTTTGCGCGTAAAGTAAAAAAATAATCGACCTTTATTTATAGACCTTAGTATTTTTAAAGAATACTGTCACCTTGCCTCAATCACTGATTGGGGCTTTTTATATATGGCAGACTCAAAAATATAAAGCTTGCTTGCTCCATCATCACTAGCTACTCTTGTAATTTTGCTTTGTGCCTCAACCTTCTGACTTCTGCTCACTATTTTTGTACGTTTTTTTTGCCCAATTCTTACCGAGCCAAGTTAAACTAGTCGTAACCAATCGCAATGACAATAATAACTGTTAATTTGTAACTTATTTAATTTGTAACTTAAGGAAATCCTATGAAACGCCTTGCTTTATTAACTTTAGCTGCTAGCACTGTATTGCTAGCGGCCTGTAGCCAATCTACAACCGACGAAACGGCGAACAATGCCGATAGTAGTTCTGAGGGTGGCTCAGAACTACTACAACGTATCAATAACGGCGGCACTATCAATGTCGGTACCGAAGGCACTTATCCGCCATTTACCTATCATGATCAAAGCGGTAAGCTGACCGGCTATGATGTCGAAGTCACCCGCGCGGTCGCTGACAAACTTGGCGTCGATGTCGAGTTTAAAGAAACTCAGTGGGATGCGATGCTAGCAGGGCTCGACTCTAAGCGTTTCGATATGGTGGCCAACCAAGTGAGCCTTACCACGCCTGAGCGCGAAGCCAAATATGATATTGCGACGCCTTATAGTTGGTCAGGGGCCGTAGTGTTAGCGCAAACTGACGATAACCGCTATAGTGCATGGGAGGCATTAAAAGGGTTGCGTTCGGCACAATCATTAGGTAGTAATTATGGAGAGCTAGCAGATCGTTATGGGGCTGAAATTATCCCAGTCGAGGGTATGGCGCAAGCGATTCAACTGGTCAAACAAGACCGCGCTGACTTTACCATGAATGATAATCTAGCGGTACTCGATTATCTCAAAAAATTCCCAGATAGTGGCCTTGAGATCAAGCTTGTCGCGCCTGCAAGCGAGCTACGCGGCTCAGGGCTCATTTTGCTCAAAGGCAATGAGCAAGTGGTCGATAAGCTAGATGAGGCAATGAGCGCTTTACAAGCAGATGGCACCTTGACTAAGCTTAGCGAAGAGTTCTTTGGCGCTGATATAAGCCAACAAAAATAATGCTAGCTTCTATAACGTCGGTGTTAGCTGATTTATTGGCATTATTGCCGTTTATGAGCCCTGATCGGGCGCAAATCGTTATCAATTCATTTTGGCCAATGCTCAAAGGCGGTATCTATTATTCGATACCGCTGGCGTTGATATCGTTTGCCATCGGTATGGGTATTGCGCTTATAGTGGCGCTGATTCGTATCGTACCGCGTGCTGGCTGGTTCCATGAGGTGATTTATCGACTTGCGCGTATTTATGTGTCGGCCATTCGTGGTACACCGATGCTTGTGCAGCTATTTATTATCTTTTATGGTCTGCCGAGTGTGGGTGTCAAGCTCGACCCCTTTCCCTCAGCGATTATTGCGTTTTCCTTAAATATCGGCGCTTATGCTTCAGAAACCGTGCGCGCCTCTATTTTATCGATTCCAAAAGGCCAGTGGGAAGCGGGCTCGACAGTAGGCTTAACGTATTTGCAGACCTTTCGTCATGTGATTTTGCCGCAAGCATTACGGGTGTCGGTACCGCCGTTGTCCAATACTTTTATTAGTTTAGTAAAAGACACGTCATTAGCGTCATTAGTACTGGTCACAGAGCTATTTAAACAAGCACAGATCATCACCGCGCGTAATTATGAGTTTATGCTGGTATATACCGAAGCGGCGTTTATCTATTGGGGGATTTGTCTGTTTTTGACCTTTATCCAAGGTAAGCTTGAGACGCGCCTCGATCGCTATGTAGCAAAATAACTTAACAGCCAAATGCCAGTTTTTCTATTTATAAACGGAACGTCTCTATGATTCAAATCACTAATATTCACAAGGCCTTTGGTACTAATCAAGTGTTAAAAGGCATCGATTTGACCATTCATAAAGGTAAGGTCGTGGTGATTTTAGGACCATCAGGGTCAGGAAAAACTACCTTTTTGCGCTGTATCAATGCGTTAGAGATTCCGGATCAAGGAATCATCGCTTTTGATGATGAGAGCTTGACGGTAGATTTCAGTGCTAAGCCAAATAAGAAAAAGCTATTAGCCCTGCAGCGCAAATCTGGTATGGTGTTTCAGTCTTATAATCTATTCCCGCACAAGACCGCACTACAGAACTTGATGTTAGGGCCGACAGTAGTGCAAGGGACTTCTAAGGCAGACGCGCAAACCCAAGCTTTAGCTTTGCTCAAAAAGGTGGGGCTAGCGGACAAAGCGGATCTCTATCCGTTTCAGTTATCGGGTGGTCAGCAGCAGCGCATTGGCATTGCCCGCGCTTTAGCAATTGAGCCGTCGTTATTATTGTTTGATGAACCGACCTCAGCACTCGATCCTGAGCTAGTACAAGATGTCCTTGAGACTATGAAACAGCTAGCAAGCGAAGGCTGGACGATGGTAGTGGTCACTCATGAGATTAATTTTGCTCGCGATGTCGCTGATCATGTGGTGTTAATTGAAGATGGTTATGTGGTTGAGGAGGGCAGCGCTAAGCAGATGTTTGAGCTATCGACCCATCCGCGCACGCAAGCGTTTTTGCAGCGTATTGAGCAGTAATAGATTTACAGCCATTCAAATCATCTATCAAATCTCTATAGCACCAGCCTTAAATTTTAAGCAAAATAAAGCCCCAACTGTGGTGTCATGGTTGAACTGACCCCCAAATGTTGGACGGTTTATTTTATAACAAGGACTGAGTTCTGTATTGCACAGGACTCAGTCCTT